>NZ_OX365700.1:911250-1215000 GCF_947241125.1 Nitrospira tepida
GCGCCGTAGATGACGCAAAAAAAGTTGAATGCCACCGTGGAATAATCCGCCAGGATCAGCGGCATGAACAGGACGAAGATCGCGCTGGCGATCAAGAGGCCGAACAGGAGGCGCTGGCAGAAATGAAAGGTCGGCTGTTCATGGATCGGCGACAGCTCGGCGCGATACCGGCCGGCGCGGGCGGCCCGCGCCGCCCGGACCTGCTCTTCGGCTGGGCCGCGGGCGCGCGCGTGGAAGTACCCGGCGAGGATGACCACCCAAGGAGCCGACCAGAGGGGCCAATAGTCGTGTCCCAGGTACGTTTCGGACGAGACTAAAATGGCGAAGGACGGAGCATAGAAGAGCGCCAACACCAGCGGCGCCACCCGGTTGTCCTTCGGCGGTCCCTCTTCGTCTCGGCCCAGCGCGAGTTCCTGTTCGAACATCGGAAAGCCTCGCTTGACCAGAATCAAGGCCACGGCGGCGCTGACCACCTTGTCCGGGATATAGAGCAGGCAGGTTTGGAGCCAGCTCAACAGCCCGTCCCCCCAGCGCTGGACCGCCGTGCTTCCCACCAGTGAATCGAATTGGTACGAGAGGGCGTCCCTCCAGAGGGCCACGCCTTCCTGGAGCGTGCTGAGCAACATGGCGTTGAGCGCGATCCCGGAAGTCTGATCGACCACCGACTGCACGACCGTACCGGGGACGCTCATCACGCAGGCCCCCAGCAGGCCGAAGGTCAACAGGAATTGCAGATGGGACAGGACCGACGCATGGCCGGTCCTCAGGTAGGTCCGGAACTGATCGGTGCGGGCCAAGGATCCCCACACCAGGGCGCCGGTCATATTGACCAGCGACCAGGGAAAGATCAGGAGATCGGGATCATCCTGCGGATAGAGCAGCCAGTTGACCAGTGAATTGGTGAGCAGCGCCACCCCGGCGCCCCACCAGGGGCCGAGCAGGATGGCCGCGAACGCCGTGCCCACCATGTCGAAGAACAGGATGCTCTCCAGCCGCAGGCTGAGCAGCAACCCCACATAGTTCAAGAGGATGCCGGCGCCGAAGATCAACGCCAATTCGGACGGCACGAGATAGGCGGGAGCCGGCCCCAACCAGGCAGGCCACTGGATCGTCCAGAAGCGGTCGGACGGTTCGTCTTCCTCGGATTTGGCGGAGGACCGGAGGGGAGTGTCCTCACCGGCCTGTTCGAGCGCCCTGGCCTTGGCTGCGGCGGCCCGCTCGGTCCAGCCGATCAAGCGCTCGATGATGGTCAGGACCGCCGCGATGAACCCCGCGAGGGCTCCGGCCATGGCGATCGTTTCTCGTTCCATGTCGCGTCAGCGGTTCCGGTCACGAGGTAGTCGGGAAAGGCGGAGCCATTGTATCGCGGGATCAAAGGACCGCCTAGAAAAACGCCAAAACCCGCGCGCCGATTCGCCACAGGGGAAAGACGCTCTGAGGATGAGGATATTAAGGAAGAGGAAGCAAAGAAGATGTGGTGAGCGAGATCAAGGGACCGGGGAACAGGCCGAACAGAATGACTCCGACGATCGCGCTGACCAGGACGATCGTGAGCGCCGGGGAAGGCGTCACCATCGACACCGCGGCGGTCTGCGGGTCCGGTTCGCGCATGTACATCACCATCACGACCCGGAGGTAGTAATAGGCCGAGATCGCGGCAAAGATCACCGCGGCGACCGCGAGCCAGGTCAGGCCGCTGTGGACCGCCGCCATAAAGAGATAGAACTTGCCGATGAACCCGGCGGTGGGCGGAATGCCCGCCAGGGAGATCATGAACACCAGCATGAGCAGCGCCGCCAGCGGTTGGCGCTTGGCCAATCCGGTAAAGGATTCGATCTCCTCGCTTTCAAGCCCGTTCCGGCGGAGCAGCGCGACCATCGCAAACGCGCCGAGCGTCATGAAGGAATAGACCGCCAGATAGAACATCACGCTGGAGAGGCCCTGCGCGGCCTCGGATGACCGGCTGGAGCCGGCCGCCACCACGCCGATCAAGGCATAGCCCGCATGGGCGATGCTGGAATAGGCCAGCATGCGCTTCATATTGGTCTGCACGATCGCAACCAGGTTGCCGATCAGCAGCGTGGCAAGGCAGACTGCGATCAGGAGGCCCGACCAGTCTCCCTTGAGGCCGGGCAGACCTTCCAGGAACACGCGCAGGAAGGCCGCGAAACTGGCCGCCTTCGAAGCCACCGCCATAAAGGCGGTGACGCTCGTCGGCGAACCTTCATAGACGTCGGGCGTCCACATGTGGAACGGCACGACGGCAAGCTTGAAGCCGAATCCGACGACGAGCAACACCATGGCGAACAGCAACATGGGGTTGTCGAGCCCGGTTTGGGCGATGCCAGAGGCGATCGCATCCAACTTAGTGCTCCCGGTCACGCCGAAGAGCAGCGAGATGCCATAGAGGAGAATGCCGGATGAGAAGGCGCCCAGGACGAAGTACTTCGCGCTGGCTTCGAGCGAGCGGGCTTCGTATCGCTTGGTTCCGGCCAGGATGTACAGCGAGAGGGACATCAGCTCCGTGCCCAGGTAAATGGTCAGGAGGTCGTTGGCCGAGACCATGACCATCATGCCCAACAACGAAAGGAGGAGAAACCCGTGGTATTCGCCCAGGACAAGACGCTCTTCCTTCATATAGGCAAGGGAGAGCAGGATGGTGAGGCCCGTCACCACATAGAGCAACAGCTTCCAGAAGCCTCCGTAAGCGTCGATGATGACGAGGTTGCTGAACAGCAGCGTGCGTCCCTCCAAGTGGGCCGCCGTGATGCCGCAGCAGACGGCCAGGGCCGCCAGGCTCAGCCAAGCCAGCGTGTCCTTGCGCGAAGGCGCGGTGATCGGGTCCAGCACGAGGACCAGGCAGGCCGCCGCCACGACAATCAATTCCGGGAGCACGCCGAGCAGATCCGCGACCGAGGGCATCATCGGGGCTCCTCCAAGGCCGGCAAAGCGAGCTGAGCGGATTTCTTACGCTCGGCGCTGTCCGGAGTACGCTCCGGGGCGCGCCCAGGCCGGTCCGCGTGGGCCGGCGGCGCATCGCTGTCCCCCGAAGTGTCGCCGCCGAATTCCAGGAGGTGGGTCACGGAGCTGTGCATGGGGCTCAAGAGGACGTTCGGAAAGAAGCCGAGCCAAAACACGAGCACGATCAACGGGACGAAGGTCGCCATCTCGCGCAGGCCCAGGTCCGACAGGTGGCCGCTTCCCGGAGGCGTGCCGAACACCACCCGCTGTACCATCCAGAGGAGATAGGCGGCGGCGAGGATCACCCCGAGCGCGGCGATCGCCGTGATGATCTTGCTGATCAGGAACGTCCCGGCCAGCACCAAGAACTCGCCCACGAAACTGTTGGTGCCGGGCAGCCCGAGCGAGGACAGGGCGAAGATCACCAGAAACGTGGCGTAGCGGGGCATCGGTCCGGCCAGACCGGTGTTGTCGACGATCATCCGGCTGTGTGTCCGTTCATAGATGGCGCCGACGCAGAGAAAGAGTCCGCCGGTGGTGATGCCGTGGTTCACCATCTGCATGACGGCCCCTTCGATTCCTTGCTGCGTAAAGGTGAAGATGCCCAACGTGACGAAGCCCATGTGACTCACGCTCGAATAGGCGATCAGTTTCTTCAGGTCGGCCTGGGCCAGGGCCATGTAGGCGCCATAGATAATCGCGATCACCGACAGCAGGATCATGGCCGGCGCGAACCGCTCGCTGGCGTCCGGCAGCATCGGGAGGCTGAACCGCAGGAAACCGTAGGTCCCCATCTTGAGCAGGATGCTCGCCAGGATGACGCTCCCGGCCGTCGGCGCCTCCACGTGCGCGTCGGGCAACCAGGTGTGGAAGGGGAACATCGGCACCTTCACCGCGAAGGCGGCGAAGAAGGCGAGAAACAGCCAGGTCTGCAAGTTCGGGTTCAGGTGCAGGCGCGTCAGCGCGAGGATATCGAAGGTGTGACCCCCCTGAAAATACAGCACCAGAATCGCGATCAGGAGCAGAAAGCTGCCGGCCAGCGTGTAGAGGAAGAACTTGATGGCCGCGTAGAGGCGGTTCGGCCCTCCCCAAACTCCGATCAGGAGGTACATGGGAATGAGCATCGCCTCCCAAAACACGTAGAACAGCACGAAATCCAGCGCGAGGAACACGCCGACCGTGGCCGCTTCCATCAGGAGCAGCGTGATCATGAAGCTCTTCACCCGCGTCTGGATCGCCTGCCAGGAAATCAGCACGCAGAAGGGCATCAGAAACGTGGTCATCAGGACTAGCGGGAGACTGATGCCGTCGATGCCGAGCCGGTAGACGATCGGCGGTGATGGAATCCAGACGGCCTCCTCGACCAACTGCATGCCGGTCGCCGCGGGATCGAAGCCGAACCAGACGGGGAGCGAGAACAGAAATTCCAGGATCGTCACGGCGAGCGCCGTCTGTCTCAGCGACTGTTCCCGCGCGAAGGCAAGCGCAAGCGCCCCCGCGACGGGGAAGAAGATCAAGAGAGTCAGCCAGGGGATACTTGTCATGCGTCCTTGAACCTCGTTGCGCTGTGCTTCACCACAGCAGATACAGGGCGGCGATGATCGCCGTGCCCAGGGTCATGCCCAGCGCGTAATGCTGCGCCTGCCCGCTTTGGATCAATCGCAGGACGGCGCTGGCCGCTCCGATCGTGCGGGCGACGCCGTTGACGGCTCCGTCGATCACCGCCACATCGATCCGGCGCCAAAGCGAGTCGGCTGTCTCGAAGGTCGGCGCGACTACGGTCCGATCGTAGGCTTCATCCACGAACCATTTGTTCAACGACAGGCGGTAGAGGGTGCGCCATTGCTGAGCCAGGCGATCCGGCAAGGCCGGTGACCGGACATAAAGATAGTAGGCCGCGGCGATCCCGATCAGCCCGAGCAGGGTGGCAACCGCCATGATGCCGGTCGCGGCGGGACCATGATGGACGGCTGCTGCCGCTGTCTCGGGAAAGACCGGCGCGAGAAACTCGGAAATGCCGAGGTAGCCGGCGGCGATGCTGAGAAACGCCAGGACCACCAGCGGAATCGTCATCGTGCTGTCCGGCTCATGGACGTGTCCTGCGTGGTGCGGATCCACGCGGCTCGATCCCCAGAACGTCACGAAGACCAGGCGGAAACTATAGAAGGCCGTCATCATCGCGGTCAGTAGGCCGAGGACGGTCAAGAATTGCCCGAGCGGTCCCGAAGCCCAGGCCCCGACCAGCAGCTCATCCTTGCTGAAAAATCCCGCCGTCAGGGGAAAGCCGGCAAGCGCCAGCGAGCCGATCACAAAAGTCCAATAGGTGACCGGCAGCTTGTCGCGCAGGCCGCCCATGCGGCGCATGTCCTGTTCATGGTGCAGCGCGATGATCACGGACCCGCAGCCGAGGAACAGCAGCGCCTTGAACGCGCCGTGCGTCAGCAGGTGATAGATGCCCGCGCCGAAGGCGCCGAGCCCGCAGGCCATGACCATGTAGCCCAGTTGGCTCATGGTCGAATAGGCCACGACCCGTTTGATGTCGGTCTGGGTCAGGGCGATCGTGGCGCCCATCACCATCGTGGCGGCCCCCACGACTGCGACCACCGTCATCGCGGCGGGCGACAAGACATACAAAGGAGCCAGCCTGGCCACCATGAATACGCCGGCCGTCACCATCGTGGCGGCATGAATCAGGGCGGAGATCGGCGTCGGCCCTTCCATGGCGTCGGGCAGCCAGACGTGCAGCGGCACCTGCGCGGACTTGCCGACCGCGCCGACAAACAGGAGCAGGCAGATCAGGGTCATCACCGAGATCTCCCAGGTGCCGCCGAACGGCCCGAGCAGGTTGATCAGCTCGGAAGCCTTGCCCCCGGCCTCCATCAGGACCGGCTGATAGGCCATCGTTCCGAACGTGTACCACACGAGGAGCACGCCGAGGATAAACCCGAAGTCGCCGACCCGGTTGACGATGAAGGCCTTTGTGGCCGCCGAGCAGGCGGTGGGCCGCTCGTACCAATGGCCGATGAGCAGGTAGGAGCAGAGGCCGACCGCTTCCCAGAAGATGAACAGTTGCAGGAAATTATTGGAGAGGACGAGCATCAGCATCGAGAACGTGAACAGCGCGATGTAGGCGAAGAACCGCGCATAGCCCTTCTCGCCCTTCATGTAGCCGATCGTATAGATGTGCACGAGCGAGCTGACGATCGTGACCAGCAGGAGCATGGCGACCGTCAGCCGGTCGAAGTACAGGCCCAGTTCCACGGTGAGGCTGCCGGAGGTCATCCAGTTGTAGAGCGGGATCTCGATGTTCCGGCCTCCCGCCACCTCGCCGAAGACCAGAAACGAGAGCAGGCAGGAGGTCAGCACCGCCGGCACCGCGACCAGGTGGGCCCGGTCCTTGAGCCAATGGCCGAAGATCCCGACCACGAGGAAGGCCAGGAACGGCAGCAGCGGGATGAGGACCAGATACACGAGGTCAGCCTTTCAAGAGGTTGAATTCGTCCACGTTGATCGTGGATTTCGCGCGGTAGAGCGCGATGATGATGGCGAGCCCCACCGCCACCTCCGCGGCCGCGACGGTCAGCGCGAAGAACACAAACACCTGCCCGGCCATATTGTGGAGGTAATGGGAAAAGGCCACGAAGTTGATGTTCGTGGCGTTCAGCATCAGCTCGATCGAGAGCAGGATGATGATGATGTTGCGGCGGATCAGGACGCCGACCAGCCCGGTCACGAACACGATCGCGCTCAGCGCGACATAGTAGGAGAGGGGGATCATCCCGGCAACGACTCTTGCTCGGAGCGGCCGGGCGGGGCGACGATCAGGTCCCGTTTCGCCAGAATGATCGCGCCGACCATGGCGACCAGCAGCAGCAACGAGGCGATCTCGAACGGATAGAGGTACTGCGAAAACAGCAGCTCTCCCACCGCCTCGGTATTGCCCTCCGCTTCGGATGTCAGCGCGGAGGCATCGACGCCGGCAAAGCGCGGGGCGGCGATGATCAGCAACGCTTCGGTGGCCAGCATCAGGCCCAGAAACGCGGCCAGCGGCCCCTGCGAGTGGTACCGCTCCTCGCGTTTCACGTTCAACAGCATGACGACGAAGAGGTACAGGACCAGAATGGCCCCCGCATAGACGATCACCTGCACGGCCGCCAGGAACTCGGCGTGGAGCGTGACATAGAGGCCGGCGACGTGGAAGAACAGGATCAGCATCGACAGCGCGCTGTAGACAGGGTTCTTCAGCAGCACCACCAGCACGGACGTCGCGACGATGACGCCGGCGAGATAAAAGAACACGAACTGGCTCATCTCGGCACGGTCCTTCCCAAGGTCACGCCACCTCTGGCGCCTCCGACCCGGTTCACACAGGACGGCCCCGGCGACCGGGGAACGTCCTGCTCGATGCTCTCCGGTCTGCCCTCTGTCGCCGGCTGTCTGGGGCGCAAGGCGAGGAGGCGCGGACGGGTCAACTCGGCTTCTGTGGAAGATCCTTGAACGCGACGTTGAAGAACGCCACGTTCCGGTGTTGCAGCTCCAGCCGTTTCTCGCGGACCGGGAACGACCGGTCGCCGATCGCGAGCAGTTGTTGCTTGTTCAACTGCAGATCGCGCTTGTCGTAGACGGCCCATTCGAACTCGCGGGTCATGCCCAGCGCATCCACCGGGCAGGCGTCCACGCAGAGGCCGCAAAAGAGGCAGCGCGTCATGTCCATGTAATATTCTTTCGAGTACCGTTTGGTCGGCTCCCCCGGCACCTCCGCGCTGACGACTCGGATCACCCGCGACGGGCAGGCGGCCTCGCAGAGGTCGCAGCCCACGCACTTCTCCGTGCCGTCGTCATACCGCAGCAACGCCAACATGCCCCGATAGCTGTCCGGCAAGGTCCGTTTTTCATGCGGATACTGGAGCGTGATCGGACGATACCGCAGCAGGTGCGTCATCGTCGCCTTCATGCCGACCAGCAGCTCGTAGAAGGTGATGGTCTTGACCCAGCTCTTCAGCCGGTCGAGCGGAGACGGCGCTGTGGACAGGGTCGGCGGCATGGAGTTCCTTACGGATTGGCGCCCGGAAAGAAATAGGCGGCCAGCGAGGTCACCACGATATTGCCCAGCGCGATCGGCAGCATGACCTTCCAGCCGAACCGCATGAGCTGGTCATACCGCAACCTCGGCAGCGTCGCGCGGAGCCAGAAAAACAGGAACAGAAAGAAGTAGACCTTGACCGTGAACCAGGCGATGTTTTCGATCCAGCCGATGTTGGCCGGGAGGATCGTGCCGGGATAGGGGGCGTTCCAGCCGCCCAGAAACAGAATCGCCGCGATGCAGGACACCAGGATCATGTTGGCATACTCGGCGAGAAAGTAGAACGCGAACCGCATCCCGCTGTATTCCGTGAAAAAGCCGGCGACCAATTCGCTCTCGGCCTCGGGCAGGTCGAAGGGGACGCGGTTGGTCTCCGCCACCGAGGAGATCACGTAGACGACAAAGGCGAAGATCTGCGGAAAGGGCGCCGCCAGCACGAACCAGTTCCAGAACCAGCCGCTCTGAGCCTCCGTGATCTTGACCAGGCTGAGCGAGCCGGCCAGCAGCACCACGCCGACGATCGCCAATCCGACGTTCAGCTCGTAGCTGATGATCTGGGCCGCGGACCGCAAGCCTCCCAACAGCGAATATTTGCTGTTGGAGGCCCAGCCGCCCAGGATGATGCCGTAGGCGCCGATCGAGGCGAAGGCCAGGATGTAGAGGATGCCGATGTTGATGTCGCTGATGACGAAGGGCTTGAACTGGTAGCCGAACAGCTCCACCGTCTGGGAGGGCCCGAACGGAATCACCGCGAATCCGATCAGCGCGGGCACTAAGGCGAGGATCGGCGCCATGCTGAACATCAGCTTGTTGGCCCCGGCCGGCACGATGTCTTCCTTGAAGAAGAGCTTGATGCCGTCGGCGATCGGCTGCAGGACCCCGTAGGGCCCGACTTCCATGGGACCCATGCGGTCCTGCATCCAGCCGAGCACCTTCCGCTCCGCCAGGGTCAGGAACATCACGGTCAACAAGACGACCGCCAGCACGACCGCGATTTGCCCGAGGGCAAACGCGACTTTCACACCAAGTTCGGTCACGACGCTACTCCTTTACGACCTCCACGGTCGCGCAATGAAACGACGGCACCTTTGTGACGGGATCGAGCGTACAGTCCAACAGCCCGGTCATCTCTTGAGCGAAATGATCCGGGAACCAGGCGATGCCCTGTGGGATGCGTTCCGACAGATGCACGGTGGTCCGCGCCTCGCCCCGCTCGTTCCGCACAAGCACCCGATCCCCTTCGGCAAGAGATCGGCCGGCCGCATCGGCCGGATTAAGCGAGAGGGCGCCGGCCGATTGAATCTGCAGCAGGCCCTTGGCGCGGGTCGAAAGCTTCCCCGAGTGAAACAGACTTTGTCCCAGCAACAAGCGCAGGCTCGTTCCGGTCTCTGCCGGTCGGTCGGCGAGCCCGTAACGGCTCGGCGCCTCGACACGATAGCCCTCCCGCTGGTATCGATCCACGGCGGCCGGAACCGGCTTGGGCGGGATCGGGGTCGGGCCCAGCGGGCCGTACCCGGGGACCACGCTGCGAAGCTCCTTCGCGATCTCCTGCGCGTCGGCATATTCGAGCGGATAGCCCATCAGCGTCGCGAGGCCGGACAGGATTTCCCAGTCGGGCCGGCTGTCGCCGATGGGATCGATGGCCCGGCGGACCTTCTGAACGTAGCCTTCCGTGTTGGTGAACGAACCGTCTTTCTCGGCATAGGAACAGGCGGGAAGGATCACATGGGCCAGCTTGGCCGTCTCGGTGAGAAACAGTTCCTGGCAGACCAGCAGCTCGAGTCGTTCCAAGGCCTCGCGGGCCTTGGCGCTCGGGGGAAGCGTGCCCACGGGATTCTCTCCCACGATGAACATGGCCTTCACCGTTCCCTGGCGGGCCTGATCCAGCAACTCCATCATCGTCGGCGGCTGGCCTTGCGGGAGATCTTCCGTCCAATGTTTGGTGAGCAACTCACGCGCCGCGCGATCCTGAACGGGGAGGCCGCCGGGCAGGTAGCCGGCGACGGCGCCGACATCGATCGCGCCCTGTTCGTTGTTCTCTTCCGCGAGCGGCGCGAGCCCGCACCCCGGTTGGTCATGACGGCCGAGCAGCATCAGCAGGTCCAGCAGGGTGATCGAGGCGGCATAGCCGGACGGAGAGCGCAGCAGGGCCTGCCCGACGAGGATGACGGTCCTCTTGCCCTTGGCGAGCGCCGCCGCCATGTCTTGCATCGCCTGCGCTCGGGCGCCGGAGGCTCTCTCGATCACGGACCAGGACAGGGCCGCAGTCATCTCGGTGAGCCAGCGCACATAGTCGGGAGCCTTCTGGGCAAGATCCGGGTCCGCCATCCCCTGTTCAATGACGGCCTTGACCAATCCCACGAGCACGGCCTGGAACTGATCCGGACGCGCGGTGACGTGATGGTGCGCCAGGTTGGTGATGTTGCTGGTTTTCTCGACGGCCGGTTGGGCGGTCTCGACGGTCAGCAATGTGGCACGGCGTTTCTTGACCGCTTCCTTCACGCGCAGCCCCGTGACCGGATTGGTCTCCGTGATGTTCGTGCCGACCAACAGCAACAGGTCGGCCGCGACGACGTCTTCCATCGCGACCGTCCACCGGGTGACGCCGAGCCCCAGCCGGAGCGCGCGGATGGTGTTGATGTAGCCGTAGCGCACGCTGCTGTCGAGCTTGTTCGTGCCGATCGCCAGGCGCATGAATTTCTGGAAGAGGTACAGGTCTTCGTTGGTGCAGCGCGTGCCGATCAGGCCCGCGAAGGCGTCCGACCCCTGTGACAGCTTGAGCATGACCGAGGTCTCGGCGACATAACCCAGCGCCTCTTCCCACGTGGTCGGGACCAACCGGCCCTCCTGCCTGATCAACGGCACGGTGAGCCGGTCCGGATGGGTCGTGACATGGTAGCCGAAGAAGCCGCGCGCGCAGAGGTCGCCGTTGTTGCGGCCGGCGCCGTAGGCGGAGTTCACTTCGATCAGCTCGTTGTTCTTGGTTTGGATCGTGATCTGGCAGCCGTCTCCGCAGTAGGTGCAGACGGTATCGGCCCGTTTCACCATCCAGGGACGGTACTCGTACATGGAGAGCCGGCTCGTGATGGCGCCCACCGGGCAGATCTGCACGCAGCCGCCGCAGAACTCGCAATCGAGCTGGTGCGAGGTGAAGTGCTTGATCTCCGTCATCGTCCCGCGCCCGCTGGGAGCCAGCGCCTTCACGTCCATGACCTCGTCGCAATATCGGACGCACCGGAGGCACTGGACGCAGCGGTTCATCTGCGTTTCGATGAGCGGGCTGAAGTACTCCTTCTGGAAGATGCGCTTGACCTCGATGAATCGGCTGGTCGTGGGCGTGTATTCGTGCGAAAAGTCCTGGAGGTCGCACCGGCCGCCCTGGTCGCAGACGGGACAGTCGAGCGGGTGGTTCGCCAGGATGAACTCCAACACGGACTTATGCGCGTTGTTGACCACGGTCGTGGCGGTCCGGACGGCCATGCCCTCGGCCACCGGCGTGCTGCACGAGGTCTGAAGTTTCGGCATCTTCTCGATCTCGACCAGGCACATCCGGCAATTGGCGTCCGGCTTGAGTTTGGGGTGGTAACAGAAATGCGGAATCATCACCCCGACGCGGCGCGCGGCTTCGATCACCAAGGTGCCTTTCGGCACGGTGACGGGCATGCCGTCGATCGTCAGATGCACCATTTCAGCGGTGGAATTCATCATGCTGATTCGTATTCCGTTCAACCGTCAATCGTCATTCGTGAGGTGATCTCCGGATCGCATGCTCGGACCCTGCTCCGAGTGACGAATGACCATTGACGGCCTTCTCAGTGTCTCGCTGCCGGCATGACGAGTTCGGAGACGCCGGGCAGTCCCAGCGACTTCGTCTCCCGGATCAGGTCCTCGTACTCGTGCCGCCAGTACTGGAGCGTGCTCAGGATGGGTGCCACCTCCGCATCGCCGAACGCACACACGGTCCGTCCCGCGATGTTCTTGCACAGATCCGCCAGGGTTTCAAGGTCCTCCATGCGCCCCCGCTTGTCCAGGATACGACGCAGGGTCTGGGTAAGCCAGGAGCTGCCCTCCCGGCAGGGCGTACACTTGCCGCAGGACTCGTGATAGAAAAACTCCATCAACCGGAGGGCCGCCCAGACCATGCTCGTGCCTTCTTCCATGACCGTCACGCCGCCAGACCCCAGCATCGACCCGGCCTGAGCGACCGATTCGAAATCCATCTTTACGTCGAGGTGATCGGGAGTCAGGAAAGGCGCCGAGGCCCCGCCGGGAATGAAGGCCTTGAGCGGCTTGTCCGACCGCATGCCGCCGGCCTGACCGTAGATCAGCTCGCGAAACGTGATGCCCATCGGCACTTCATAGTTGCCGGGACGCTGGACGTGGCCGCTCACGCAGAACACCCTGGTGCCGGTGCTCTTGGGCGGGGAGCCGATCGCGGCGAACCATTCGGGTCCGCGATTGATGATATGCGGGAGGTTGGCCAGCGTCTCCACGTTGTTGACCACGGTCGGCCTGCCATAGAGGCCGTGCGTGGCCGGAAAGGGAGGCTTGACGCGGGGCAAGCCGCGCTTGCCCTCCAGCGATTCGAGCAGGGCCGTCTCCTCCCCGCAGATATAGGCGCCGGCGCCGCGGTGCACGTAGATCTCGACGGTGATCCCCGTCCCCCAGATGTTCTTGCCCAGGTACCCCGCTGTTCTGGCTTCCCGGATCGCCCGTTCCAGGATCGCGGCGCCCAGTGCAAATTCTCCGCGGATATAGATGTAGGACGTTTCCGATCCGATCGCGTAACTGGCGATGGCGATCCCTTCCAGGACCTGATGGGGATCGCGCTCCATCAACTGCCGGTCCTTGAAGGTCCCGGGCTCGCTTTCGTCGGCGTTGCAGCAGAGGTAGCGGGGTCCTTGATAATCCTTGGGCAGAAAGCCCCACTTGATGCCGGTGGGAAAGCCGGCGCCGCCCCGTCCCCGCAGGCCGGACTTCGTCACCATCGCCGTGACCTCGGCCGGCGCGACCTTGCCCAGGACCTTGCGCAGGGCTTGATACCCGCCGGTCCGCTCATAGTCCGCCAGCGAGCCGGTATAGCCCGGCTGCAGCATGTTCTTGAGTAAGATGGGCTCGTGCATCCGCATCGTAAATGTTGTGAACCGTTAATCGTTATTCGTTAAACGTCCACGAACGCGGCGTTGAACGGTTCACGTTGAACGGTTCACGCTCTCCGGTTCCGGCCACATGAACGGCCCGCTTTTTAATGAAGACGTCCCGGTCCGTTTCAGGTCGGCCAGGATCTGATCGACCTTCTGCTCGGTGAGACGCTCGTAGTAATCGTCGTTGATCTGCATCATGGGACCGGTGCCGCAGGCAGCCAGACATTCAACGGCGCTGACGGTGAACAGCTTGTCCGGCGTCGTCTCGCCCGGGCCGATCTCGAGTTTCGCCTTGAGCCAACTCAGGACCGTGCCCGAGCCCACGAGGGCGCACATCAGGGACTTGCACACCTGAATGTGAAACTTGCCGACCGGTTTCAGGTTCAACATCGTATAGAAGGTGACCACCTCATACACCTGGGGCGGGGTCAGGCGCAGCAGTCCGGCGATTTCGGTCATGGCCTGCTCGCTGACATAGCCTTCTTCCCGTTGCGCCAGGTACAGCAACGGAATCAGCGCCGAGCGCCGCTCCGAATA
This sequence comes from Nitrospira tepida, assembly GCF_947241125.1. Classification (NCBI taxonomy): domain Bacteria; kingdom Pseudomonadati; phylum Nitrospirota; class Nitrospiria; order Nitrospirales; family Nitrospiraceae; genus Nitrospira; species Nitrospira tepida. The sequence continues at coordinate 924,976 of NZ_OX365700.1, forward strand.
ACGGCCCAGGATCTCGGCTATCTCGTCCCTGTATTTTTCTAACAACATGCGGCTGTCTTGCGATCTCGTTAATCGTTAGACGTTAACCGTTAAACAAGAAAAGGGTCTCCTTAGCCGCTTGCGGTTAACGCTTCACGAATCACGGTTAACGGCCTCACCTATCACATTCCCCCATGACGATATCGTACGTCCCGAAGATCGTGATGATGTCCGAGATCAGATAGCCACGGGCCATGTGGTCGAAGGCTCCCATGTGGATGAACGACGGCGCGCGGATCTTCATCCGGTAGGGGCGCGGGCTCCCGTCGCTGATGAGAAAAAATCCCAATTCTCCCTTGGGCGCTTCGGTGGCGCAGTAGGTCTCGCCCTTCGGCGGCTTGAACCCCTGGGTAAAGATAATGAAATGGTGGATCAGGCTTTCCATGTCCCGCATGACCTTTTCCTTGGGCGGCGGGATCACGGTCGGGCTGTCGGCCATGATCGGTCCTTGAGGCATCTGGTCCAGACATTGGCGGATGATCCGGCAACTCTGGCGCATCTCCTCCATCCGGATCCAATAGCGGTCGTAGGTGTCGCCGTTCTTGCCGACCGGCACCTCCCAATCGACCTTGTCGTAGGCGCCGTAGGGTTCGTACTTACGGACGTCGTAATCCACGCCCGAGCCCCGCAAGGTCGGTCCGGTCAGGCCGAAGCTGATCGCGTCTTCGGCCGAGATCACGGCCACCCCCTTCGTGCGGCCGAGCCAGATCCGGTTGTTCATGATCAGGCTGTCGTATTCGCGAATATGGTCGGGAAACGTGTCGAGAAAGGCCTTCAGGCGCGCGACCAGGTCCGGCGTGAAATCGGCGTCCACGCCGCCGATCCGGTAATAGTTCAGCGTGAGGCGCGCTCCGCAGAGCTTCTCGAACATGTCGAGCAGCACCTCGCGCTCCCGGAAGGTCCAGAAAAAGACCGTCATCGCCCCGATGTCCAGCGCCTGGGTGCCGAGCCAGAACAGATGGCCGATGATCCGCTGCATCTCGGCCACGATCGTGCGGATGTACTCGGCCCGTTCCGGGACGGTGATCCCGACGAGCTTTTCCACCGCCCGCACATAGGCATAGTTGTTGGTCATCGAACAGACATAATCCAACCGGTCGGTGTGGGGAATCACCTGCATATAATGGAGGCCTTCGGCCAGCTTCTCGACCCCGCGGTGCAGGTAGCCCAGGTCCGGCGTCGCTTTGACGATGCGTTCGCCGTCGAGTTCGAGCACCACCCGCAAGACCCCGTGGGTGCTGGGGTGTTGAGGACCCATGTTCAACAGCAGCTCTTCCGTCCGGCGCGAGGATGCCGGCGCTTCTGCGTTTGCAAGAAAGGCCTGTTTCTCCTCGGCCGGGATTTCTTCGGCCAGCTCGGCAGGCGGCTCGTCCAGGCGGGGAATGAAGGGGAACGACCCGCGCCACCCCCGTCCTTCGGTCGGGAAGTCCTTGCGAAGCGGGTAGCCCTCGTCGTAATCCTCCGGCATCAGGATGCGGCGGAGGTCCGGATGCTGTTCGAAGACGATGCCCATGAGGTCGTAGACTTCCCGTTCCATGAACTCGGCTCCGCGCCAGATGCCCGTCACCGAGGGGAGGGCCGGGCTGTCTTCCGTCACGCGGGCCTTGACCCGGATACGGTGCCGGTGCGGCAGGGAAAGAAAATGGTAAATCACCTCGAACCGCTCGGGGGCGTCCGGATAATCCGCGGAGCAAATATCCGTGATATGGTCGAACGCGAGGGCGGGATCGTCATGAAGAAAGCGGCCGATATCCACGATCCGGTCGGCGCGCACCTGCGCTGACAAGTCGCCGCGCGTCTCATCCTCCTGCACCGCGAGCACTGCGTCGGGGAATTGGGTCTTCAATCGTTCGAGCACCGGATGCATCGTCACTCGTTGTTCGTTAATCGTTAATCGGAGCTTCCAACCGAGGGCTGTTTCTTAGCGATTCACGTTTCACGATTCACGTTTCACATTATTTCACGAACACCTTCTCCCGCTGAATCTTCTCCTGCAACTTCAACAGGCCGTCGATGAGCGCTTCGGGCCTCGGCGGGCAGCCCGGCACGTAGACGTCGACCGGCACGATCTGATCGACGCCCTGCACGACGCTATAACTGTTGTAATGGTTCCCCGAGGTGGCGCAGGACCCCATCGAGATCACGTAGCGGGGTTCGGCCATCTGGTCATAGATCCGGCGGATGACCGGCGCCATCTTGCGGGTCACCGTGCCCGCGACGATCATCAGGTCGGACTGGCGCGGAGAGGCGCGGAAGACCCCGGCCCCGAACCGGTCGATGTCGTACCGGGAGGAGACGGAGGCGATCATTTCAATCGCGCAACAGGCCAGGCCGAACGTCATGGGCCAGAGCGCGGACTTCCGGGCCCAGCCGATCAGCGCGTCCAGGTTCGTGGTAATGATGTTCGGCTCGAACTGCCGCTCTAAGACGCTCACGTCAGTCGCTCCAGTGCTGAGTGCTGAGTTATCGGAAATGCCATAGATGAAATCCAGTCTTTACGATACCATCCTCGGTGAGCGAGTCGGAGAGCCTTCGTTGCGCGCTAATCCCATTCCAAGGCGCCCTTCTTCCAGGCATACCAAAAGCCTACGACAAGGATGGCGATGAACAGCATCATCTCGAGCAGGCCGACCAGCCCGATCTTCTGGAAGACCACGGCCCAGGGAAACAGGAACACGACTTCGATGTCGAACACCACGAACAGCATCGCGATGATGTAATACCGTATCGGGAACTGCACCCGCGCATCCTGAAACAGCGGGCTGCCGCTTTCATAGGGAACGAGTTTGGCCCTGTAGGGCCGATGCGGGCGGACGATCTTGCCGACCAGCAGCGACACCAGGCCGAAGGCCAGCGCGATGCCGATGAACAGCAGGATCGGAACATAGTTCAGGGGCGGCGCCTCGGTGGCCATCGCGCGTTAATGTCCCTCCGATTCGCAGTTCTGTCGCAGGATCGACCCGAAGAAGGGTTGATGCGTCAACCCCTCCAGCTTGCGCGCTCTGTCCACCGGCAGGCCCTTCTGCTGGATCAGAATCTTGAAGGTGCGGCCCATACCTTCCGGCCGCAACAATTGGACAACCGCCTGAAATTCGGGTGAGCCGGGCTCCAGCGATTCGAGGAATGATTCCACTCCCAGGCTGATCAGGAAGCTCATCTGGTTGGTGAATCCGGCCAGGCCCAACCCGGCATCCGCTCCCGCCTGAGCGAGCGTCGTGAAATCGACATGGCTGGTCAAGTCCTGCTCTCCGACCCGGACCAACGGATTTTCGGCGATCATGTGCCGGTAGTAGCCGAGCAATGTGCCGTGCCGTCGTTCAGGACCATAGAGGTCATGGGCGGCATGGCCGTAGTCGATCGTGATGACGTAGCCCCGGGCAAGGGTGCGGGCGACCTCGCGCATCCAGTCCATGGCGGCGAGGTTGACCTCGGCGCAGGCGCCTTCTTCAAGGGTGACGCCCAGGCGGGAGAAATAATCGGCCAGGGCCGGAGTGGACAGAGGTCCCGGCGTCTCTCGCAAGCGGTCTTGGGAAAGGCCTACATAGAGTTCTTCCAACCGGCCCCGGTTCATCCGGACCCGGTGCACCGGAAAAGCGTCCACCAGTTCGTTGGACAGCAGCAGCCCGGTCACGCTCTCCCTGCCCAAAGAGGCCAAATCCTCCGCCCAGACCACCTTACCCGGCATATCAATCCACTCGGCCAGGGTCTGTTGCTGGATGCGCCGGTGCGCCGGGCTCCGGTCCACCAGCACGTAACTCACTCGGGCAAAAAGATCGCGATTCCGCTCAGCCAAACAGGTCAAGATGTCCCTGGCCAAGAGGCCCTTGCCAGCTCCCATCTCGACGACGGTGAACGGTGAATGACGTCCCAGGATCTCATTCATTTCAACGAGTTGTCTGGCGATCGCCCATCCCAGGGCCCCATGCACGTCCGAGCTGGTGTAGTAATCGCCGTTCCATCCGATGCGTTCATGCTGCAGGTCGGAGGATAAACGGGTGTAATAGCCGTGCTCCGGATGATAGAGCGCCAAGTCCATGAATCGAGCGAAGGTGATCGGGCCGGCCCGCGCGATCTCCTCGCGGAGCAGCCGGACCAAACCGGGGACACCTTGGCTTACAAGTCCGCGATTTGCCGAGTCGGTATCAGCCAATGCCAGCTTCAAGGGACACCAAGCACACCGAGACTGTCGTCCGGGGAAAAAGAGGGGCTAGGGTAGCGGTTCGGCGCGCGGAAAGTCAATCGGAAGGGAGGGATATGTCGACCTGGGCGCTCCGTTGCCGGCGTCACCATGGCGCTACCCGCCAAGCACGCAGGAGCTTCTCCGCGGCAATCGAGGGCCGACCGGTCCGGGCAAACAGGTTCGTCAACTGAGTGGACAAGGCGGTCAGGGTCAGGTCCGCGGACTAGCGGATCGGTCGCAGCGGATGCGTCACGGGCACACGCGCTTCGGGAGGGCGGTAACTGAGGAGCCCGGCTTGCTGGGTATCCTGAACCTTCCTTGGAGTGGTGCTAAAAAGTTTTACCTATCCAATCCAGGGAGCAGGGAAACAGAGGAGTTCGTCCGCAGCCTGCTAAGGTGGGCTGCACCAACCACTTTCGGCTTGACATACCGCACTAAATGAAAGAACCTCTGCAGACGTCATAAATCAGGAGTTTGGTCCAGTTCCGGCCCGTCATTTTCAGCACCAACCGGATCATTGAGTTGCGCCTTCCCCCCTGGAATTTCGACGAGCCGAGAGGACGGGTTTCCAACCGAACCTCTTGGTTCTATCCACCCGTTATCTTGTTTCTGACCTGTCTCGTGTTGTTCCTCCTCGGCTTGGACAAAATCGACGAAGCGTCCGATCCGGCCTATGAAGACACCATTTCCTATTTAAAGGTAGCGACCTTCCTCCAGGATCACGGGGGCTTGGCCAACTTCTGGACCTTGTTTATCAAGGGCGAGCACAAGGCCGTCCTTCAACACCCACTCTATCCGTTGTTGCTGGCGAGCTTCGGTGTGGAGCCGCATGAGCTCTTCGCTGCCGGGAAAATGCTCTCGCTGATCGTGGGGGTGGCTGTTGTCGCAACGTGCTTCCTGATCGCCCGAAACCTTTACGGGAATCTGGTCGCGTATCTGGCCACGCTGCTCTTGGCGTTCAACGTGACCTTCTTGAGAACGGTCTCGCATGTCATGTGCGAGTCTCTCCTCACCCTCTTTGTACTGCTCAGCGTGTACTGGATGATCACCGGAGTGGAAAAAGAGCGCCACTGGCCATGGGCGGGGGCGGCGGCGGGCTTCGCTTATCTGACAAAGGGAACAGGATTCCTCTTGCTGCCCGTCTTTACCGTGACGGCCATCCTAGGTGCAGGCTTCCGATCGTTATCCAGGCGGTGGTTTTGGCTCTTTTTTGTGTTCTTTGCGTTGATCGCTTCACCGCTGATCGTGCGAAATCTAGTCGTGTACAACCAGCCCTTCTACGAAGGAGCTAACTCCAGGGTTCCCTGGCTCGATAACCTCGAAGGTTTCTATCAGGTCGGGACAGGGTGGGCCATCAAATTCCCTGAAAAGGTCTGGGATGAAGACCGGTTCCCAACCATGCGGTCCTATCTCGCTACCCATTCGTGGGGGGACATCCTTGCTCGACTTCGCCATGGGGTCAAGCAGGAGACGCAATTGCTCCTGGACAGTCTCGACCTGATCCTCCTTCCACAAGAGCGCTATCATGGCGATCTCGTGTTTCTGTTCTTTATGCTCGGTCTCGCACTGGCCCCGACTCGGGCGCAGATGATCTGCATCGTCACGACCGTGGCGGCATTCTTCGTGCCTTTCTCATGGTATTATCAAGTGGTTCCGAAGGAAGACGGAGCAGTCAGGTTTATTGCCCCCCTTGTTCCCTTGGTCTGCCTGTATGCGGCGGTGGGGATCGTCAAGGTTCTCATGCTAGTGGACCAAGGGCTCGCGGCTCGCTCCTTACGCATGTCCCTGCAAGCATTGGCGCCCCCTTCTCTGATTGTCTTGCTGCTCTCGGTGACGGGATACGCTCTTGCCACGCAAGATACACATTTTCCCGGGAAGCTCCCGCCGATACCAGAGGATCATGCCGAGCTACACCAGTGGCTCGTAGAGAACATGACCAACGACGATCTGATCATGACCAGCCACCTGACGCCGTATTGGCAATACCTCTGGCTGGCGAAATTTCACGGAAAATGGGCTTTCTGGTTTGCAGATAGCCGTGCGGTCCAGCAAGACGGCATCGTTGAATTGAACCGCCTCCTCAAGGACAAGCATGTGCGTCACAGGCGATATATCCTGATCCATCGTGAGGACGTGACAAAAATCGCGATTCTGAGGCCCTATTTCAGTTGGAGTGAGTCGCAAGGGTTGTTGTCCGACAAAGCGATCGCGGGTTGGACACAGGTCTACCGGCATTCGCAGCATCCCTCGTCGTTTCTTATTTTTCTGGTTGAGTAAGGATTGTAGAGCGAGCGAAGACATGGTGGTGTCCAGCCTCTTTCGCTAGTACCTGGCCTTACCCCAGGTATAGAGCTGGGTGACAGCATAGTTCCAAACCGCGCCGACCAACACACCCGCCAATGCTGCAACCATCCACCCGCTGTGGTTCTCAAACAAGTAGGTGGCAATGCCCACATTTGCTACGGCGCCTACGCTACAGGCTAGCATGAAGCTCAATAGACCCTTGAGCCACGCCCATCCTTTCAGTTGTTTGTCACGGTAGGTCAACACATTATTGAGCGTAAAGTTGAATATCATCGCAGTTCCAGTAGCAACAGCCTGGGCGAAGGCGAACCCTAAGCCCGCCCCTTTAAGCATCAATGTCAATACGGTCATATGGATGAATGCGCCCAGACCGCCGACAATTGAAAAAGTCAAAAACCGCACCGGAACAAAACGACCGATGATCTTATCGGCCAGGAGCATGCCATACTCCCAGACGACCAATTCCTCGAGCTTGCTTTCCCCAGCGAAGCGGTCGCGGAAGTGGTAAGGCACTTCAGTGATGCGCAAGGATTCGTCCTTGGCGGTCGCCAGAATGTCGAGTAAGATCTTGAACCCTAGGCCCGAAAGACCGTACACGGTCTTTTCTAAGACCCTGCGTTGCATCATGAAGAAGCCGCTCATGGGATCGGAAACAGATTGACTCAATATCCCCTGGCTTGCAACCGTGGCCAGTCGACTCATGATCTTACGAAACTGTGTCCACTCGCCGGTGCTGCCTCCGGCAGCGTAACGGGTGCCGATCACCATATCCGCTCCGCCGTGTTCAATCTCAGCAAGCATCTTTGGCAGCACTGTTTCATCATGCTGCAGGTCGGCGTCCATGATGGCGATGATGGGCCCCGAAGCGGCCATCATTCCCTCGATGCACGCCGACGCCAGTCCTCTCCGTCCAATGCGCTGCAGGCAACGGACCCGATAATCCTCCCGCGCGATGGCACGGACCTTCGACGCCGTTCCGTCGGGTGAATCGTCATCTACGAAAATCACTTCCCATTCGGCAGCACCGAGGGCGGCTTCGAGACGCCCTAGCAACTCCGACACGTTCTGCGATTCGTTAAAAGTCGGCACCACGATGGATAAACGTATCAACGACAAGCTCCTCGCTATTGACTCAATTCTTCAAGCCAGGACGGTCATCAGACCCTCCCCACGATTTGAAGCAGTGTCCGCATCAGCCATTTCTGATCTTGATCTGCCTCGCGTCGCCAGATCGAGGTATTGGAACCGCTTTCGAGCGGATGAGGTATGTGAGTCCCTTCGAGAGCTTGTCCTGATCCGGCCTGAACGACGAAGGTCTCACAGGTTTACGGCGCTCGAGTCCTCCGTGACGGATGGACATCCGTTGCGGCGCATCAAAGCGACAACTGATCAGGTGCTGCGCGTGCCGATCCCGATCTTCATTCATACATACGGCGCCGTGGGCTGTCCCTCAATCCTGTCGAGCGGGGGTTGAACAGGAAGGTGCGGATCGCCCTGTAGTCGGTATGGAGCCGGCGTCTGTTATGAGTGGCTGGACACCGGCTTATTGTTTCCTTGTTTCCGGGAGCTCGGATGAGCCGGGCGTCGAGCACAGCACTTCAGTCAGAATAGCGGGCGGCTATTGACCCGTGCTGTGGCCTAGCGGCTTGTCGACACGGCCCACCACGCTACACCCGGGCTACGCCCTCAGTCAACAAGTGCGGAAGCGAGCGGAAGAGATCTCCGGCTAGGTGAAGACTGTGGGGGCTGCTCCGCAAGGTCAAGCCGCACAACGTGCAGTGAGTCGGTTGGCTCTTTACCTTAGCGACGACCGTAGATAACCTAGTGCCGATGCGGATTTTCATTGAGGCCGTACCATGGGCCGACGAGCCTGAGTGGCAGGTTTGATCGCTCGTCGCGGCCTCCGTCTTGTGGCGTGGCATTAATCTACCAAGTAGGCGCGTTGCCGATGAGTGCGATGGTGTCCGGAGCGCGGCTAGGTCACTGAGGGGAAAGTTTGCCGCAGCGCGCGAAGGGGCTATGTCGCAAGTCCAGTCGGGGGAATTGTAATAGAAGCCGGTCATGGAATTGGACCTCCACATGGGAAGGCCCGGAAAAGCTCCCGATGCGATTTCCAGCACCACAGCCCGCCTCTACACGCTGATCTTCCTGACTCTTGCCTGTCTCGCGTTGTTCCTCCTCGGCTTGGACAAAATCGACGAAGCGTCCGATCCGGCCTATGAAGACACCATTTCCTATTTAAAGGTAGCGACCTTCCTCCAGGATCACGGGGGCTTGGCCAACTTCTGGACCTTGTTTATCAAGGGCGAGCACAAGGCCGTCCTTCAACACCCACTCTATCCGTTGTTGCTGGCGAGCTTCGGTGTGGAGCCGCATGAGCTCTTCGCTGCCGGGAAAATGCTCTCGCTGATCGTGGGGGTGGCTGTTGTCGCAACGTGCTTCCTGATCGCCCGAAACCTTTACGGGAATCTGGTCGCGTATCTGGCCACGCTGCTCTTGGCGTTCAACGTGACCTTCTTGAGAACGGTCTCGCATGTCATGTGCGAGTCTCTCCTCACCCTCTTTGTACTGCTCAGCGTGTACTGGATGATCACCGGAGTGGAAAAAGAGCGCCACTGGCCATGGGCGGGGGCGGCGGCGGGCTTCGCTTATCTGACAAAGGGAACAGGATTCCTCTTGCTGCCCGTCTTTACCGTGACGGCCATCCTAGTGTAGTGCGTCCAACGCTTCTTTACATTATTTGGCGACCTTGGCCACAATGCTCTCCGCGGACGCCGTCCAGGTGAACACGCGAGGATTTTGGTTGTGATTGTTGATGTACTCCTGGATCGCAGCGATGAGGTCGCGCACGTTGCGGAAACTGCCACGGCGAATGCGCTTGTCCGTCAACTCGCGGAACCACCGCTCCACCATGTTCAGCCAAGAACTCGATGTCGGAATGAAGTGGAGATGGAAGCGTGGATGCCGCCGGAGCCAGGACTTGACACGTGGGTGCTTATGGGTCCCGTAGTTGTCCACGATCAGGTGCAGGTCGAGATGGGGCAACGTCTCAGCGTCGATCTTCTTGAGGAATCGGATGAACTCCTGGTGCCGATGCCGCGGCATGCAATCGCCGATGACGGTCCCATCGAGCATGCTCAGCGCCGCGAACAAAGTGGTGGTGCCATGGCGTTTGTAGTCATGCGTCATCGTGCCGCAGCGGCCTCTCTTCAGAGGCAGGCCCGGTTGCGTGCGATCGAGAGCCTGAACCTGGCTTTTCTCGTCGACGGAGAGCACCAAGGACCTATCCGGGGGATTGAGATAGAGTCCGACCATGTCGTAGAGCTTCTCGATGAACTGTTTGTCGCGACTGACCTTGAACGTCCGAACAAGATGGGGCTTGAGGCCATGCTGCTTCCAGATGCGGCGCACCGTGGCTTCGCTGACCCCGTGTGCGTCTGCCATGGTCCGAGTACTCCAATGAGTCGCAACAGGCGGCTTCGTGTGCAGGGTCGCCTCAACAATGGCGCGGACCGTCTTTGCCGGAATGCATGGGATGCGGCCAGGGCGTGGGGCATCTTGCGCGAGTCCCGCGACCCGCAGGGCCAGAAACCGCTCGCGCCATAGCTGCACGGTCGGCCGCGAGATACCCAACTGCCGCGCAATGTCCTGACTCAGCATGCCGTCAGCCGCCATGGTGACGATCCGGGCGCGTTGCACCACACGCAGGGGCAGGCTTCTCGCGTGAGCCCATGCGGTCAACGTCGAGCGCTCTTGCGGGGACAAGACAATGGGGGGAGCAAGGTTCACGATGCATAAGCTGCCTCTCGTTGTGGCCCATTGTCAAGTTATTTATGACGCACTACACTAGGTGCAGGCTTCCGATCGTTATCCAGGCGGTGGTTTTGGCTCTTTTTTGTGTTCTTTGCGTTGATCGCTTCACCGCTGATCGTGCGAAATCTAGCAGGGTGTTGAAAAACGACCAGGGACGACCCAATGTTCCCCTTACTTGTTCCACTGACCGTGGTTGTTGACCGTCTGAAGGAGGCCTGGCCGTCGTTTCTTGGTCTGTTGGTGGCTACTGACCATGACCGTTCCCCCTTGGAGGGATCACGTGGCTGGCGCCGGCCTCCGCCACTTGCTCATGCGGAGCAGGTTGTACGCGGCGCCGACGAGATAGGCCGCATGCTGCGTCCAGGCGAGGCCCCGAAAGCGGGTTTTGCGCAAGCCACCGATCGTTTTGCACCAGCCGAAGATTTCTTCCACGCGCTTGCGGATCCGTTGGCTCAGCCCGTAGCCCACCGTGCGGGTGGTCCGGCCATCAAGGCCCGGCGTGCGCCGTCCCGCCACCTGCGCCAGATGCGGACGAATGTGGCGCCGGCGCAACTGGCGCACGAAGTCCGTGCAATGATAGCCCTTGTCCGCCCCACGCGTGCGGGGGCGAAGCCCCCGGCGGGCTTGGCGGCGCAGCATGGCCAGCGCCATCTCCCGTTCGACCGTCCCCGTGGCCGGCGCGATCTGCACCTCCACGCACAGGCCGTGCCGATTCTCCATCAAGACATGGCCGGAGAAACAGAGCTTGGCTTCCTTGCCTTGGCCCTTGCGCGCCAGGCGGGCTTCCGGGTCGGTCGTACTCTGATGCGTCGCATTCGTGCGCCGTTCCCCATGGAAGTCTACCGTGGGATTGCCCGGATCGTCTGGGGGCAGCGTCGCGGCGGGGGCCGCTTTGGGGTTCACGCTCTTGAGCGAGGCCCAGGCCTCAATCAGCGTGCCATCCACCGTGAAATGCTCATCCGAGAGCAGCCCCTCGCGGCGTGCGGTGGTGACCACCGCATCAAAGAACCGCTGGGCCACCTCGTGCCGGAGCAGTCGCTCACTGTTCTGGCTGAACGTGCTGTGATCGAACCCCGGGTCATCGAGACTCATATCCAGAAACCAGCGGTACAGCATGTTGTAGTTGAGCTCCTCGCAGAAGAGCCGGTGCCCGCGGATGGAGAACAGCGCGAGCAACAACTCGCTCTTCAGCAACCGTTCCGGCGGAATCGATGGCCGCCCGGTCGAGCTATACATCTCGTCAAAGGTCCGCTCCAGGGTTGCCAAGACGTCGTCGGCTTTGGCCTTGATCGCTCGCAACGGATGGGTGGCTGGCACGCGGGCTTCTGGGGACACATAGCTGAATAGGGCCTGCTGGGGATCCACCTCACCGCGCATCGTTCTCCCTCCTGGTCGTGTGAACGGCTGCATGGTGATAATACCTATACGACGAAAGTCAAGAGAGTTTTTCAACATCCTGCTAGTCGTGTACAACCAGCCCTTCTACGAAGGGGCCAACTCCAGGGTTCCCTGGCTCGATAACCTCGAAGGTTTCTATCAGGTCGGAACAGGGTGGGCCACCAAATTCCCTGAAAAGGTCTGGGATGAAGACCGGTTCCCAACCATGCGGTCCTATCTCGCTACTCATTCGTGGGGGGACATCCTTGCTCGGCTTCGCCATGGGATGAAGAAGGAGGCGCAACTGCTCCTGGATAGTCTCGACCTGATCCTCCTTCCGCAAGAACGCTACGTTGGCCATCTCGTGTTTCTGTCCTGCGCGCTCAGTCTCGCGCTCGCTTCGACTCGCGCGCGCCATGGCCGACATGATTGCTTCGGGCGTGTATGACGTGGCACTCGGCTCGCGCATACTGGGCGGGGACGCGTTGAAGGGCGGCATGCCGGTGTACAAGTACGTGTTCAACCCGGGTCCCGACCGCGATTCAGAATCTCTAGCTGGGCAGTAAACTGTCCGAATTCCACACCGGCTATTGGGCGTTCTCCCGGCAGGTGCTGGAATCCCTCCCGCTCAACGAGAACGCCGATGGGTTCATTTTCGACAACGAGATGCTGGTGCAGTTGACCAAATACTCTCCGGAGGCCTCTTCGATCGACCTCTGGTCGAGCTGGGTGTACGGACTCGGGGTGCTCCTGTGCAGCCTCAAATACCGGTTGCAGAAGATGCACCTGGGCCAATTCCGGATTTTCAATCCGAATGGCCGCCTGCTCGGATGGTTGTACAATACGGAGGTCACCTTGCAGGTTGGCGGTTTGTCGACAAACTGACGTTTGTGAACCACCCGCACTTTTCTGACATCACTGTTTGTCGACCTGGTCGGGCGATGACTCTGACTGCGGCCGTCGATGTCATTCCTCTTCTTCTCGTTTCTCTCGATGCGCTAAGGCTAGGGTGGGCTTTCACTCCGCAGAGTCACCCAATTCCATCGCCAGGCTCGTTAGTCTTGACTGCGGAACTCGTTGAGGCTCGGCCACCGGCCTTTCCGAACAACTCCGTCTCGCCTCTGGCGAGCGGCGGCGACTGTTTGAGATTCTGTTTGGCGTAGTGACGGACGGAACGAGTTTCGCCGCCGAGCAGTGTGAGGATCAGGACGGTCGAGGCGAAACGTCGAAGCAGGCAGGGACTAACGGGCCGGGCTTCCTACGCCCCGTGGCACTTCTTGAATTTCTTCCCGCTTCCGCAGGGGCAGGGATCATTGCGGCCGACCTTGTCGTACTGATGTTTGACGGTTTTGGAGGCAGCCGGCTCTTCGCCGCGGTTGAGGGAGAGGCGAGGCGGCATCTGAGGGGGAGGCGAAGGAGCCGCTTCCTGCCTGACCGCTTGGATCTTGAACAGCCGTTCGAGCGTGTCCGATTTGATGCGCTCCATCATGCCCGAGAACATATCGAAGCCTTCGCGCTTGTATTCGATGAGCGGGTCCTTCTGGCCGTAGCCGCGCAGCCCGATGCCGTCGCGCAATTGGTCCATGCCGAGGAGGTGGTCCTTCCAGTGGTGATCGATGACCTGGAGCAGGACGATCTTCTCCAACTGGCGCATGATGTCCGGGCCGATTTCCTCCTCCTTGCGCCGGTAGGCCTGCCGGACGGCCTGCTGGAGTTCCTCGACCAACGCATCGCGGCCGAGATCCTTCAAGCCCTCGATGCCGCCGGGGTGGCCATGGGCCAGATCCACGCCGAACTGGCCGTGCATCGATTCGGCCAGGGCCGCATAGTCCCACTCTTCCTGATATTGCTCCTCGGGGCAACAGGCTTGGACGAAGGAGGTCACGACGCTGTCCATCATGCCCATGATCTCGTCCGTCAGATTCTCGCCGGTGAGGATGGCCCGGCGGTGCTGGTAGACGACTTCCCGCTGCTTGTTCATGACGTCGTCGTATTCGAGGAGCTGCTTCCGGATTTCGAAGTTGTGCGCCTCCACCTTCTTCTGCGCGTTTTCGATCGCCCGGGTCACCATGCCGTGCTCGATCGGGACGCCTTCCTCCATGCCGAGCTTGAGCATGAGGTTGGACACGCGCTCCGAGGCGAAGATCCGCATCAAGTCGTCTTCCAGCGAGAGGTAGAAGCGCGAGGACCCGGGGTCTCCCTGCCGGCCGGCCCGTCCCCGGAGCTGGTTGTCGATGCGCCGGCTCTCATGCCGCTCCGTGCCCAGGATATGCAAGCCGCCCGCCGCCACGACTTCCTGCTTGTTCTTTTCGCAGTCGGCCTTGATCTCCTCGAAGACCGCCAGCCGCCGTTCCTCGGGAATGCCTTCTTCCTGATACAGAAGGCGTTTGAAGAGAAAATCCGGATTGCCGCCCAAGAGGATGTCCGTGCCGCGCCCCGCCATGTTGGTGGCGATCGTCACGGCTGATTTCCGCCCGGCCTGCGCGATGATTTCCGCTTCTTTTTCATGGTATTTCGCGTTCAGAACGTGGTGCTTCACCCCCTGCCGGCTGAGCATGCCGGAGAGACGCTCGGACTTCTCGATCGAGATCGTCCCGACCAGCACCGGCTGCCCATGCTGGTGGCAGTCCTTGATCTCCTCGACGATCGCGTTGAATTTCTCGCGCTCGGTTCGATAGACCACGTCGGCATAGTCTTTCCGGATGTTCGGCCGGTTGGTCGGGATCACGTTGACGTCGAGGTTGTAGATCTTGGCGAACTCCGAGGCCTCGGTGTCGGCCGTGCCGGTCATGCCGGCGAGTTTCTTGTACATGCGGAAGTAGTTCTGGAAGGTCACCGAGGCCAGGGTCTGGTTCTCGTTCGCGATCTTCACCCCTTCCTTGGCCTCCACCGCCTGGTGCAGGCCGTCGCTCCACCGGCGGCCTGGCATGAGCCGGCCGGTAAACTCATCGACGATGATCACCTCGCCGTCCTTCACGACATAATCCACGTCGCGCTTGTACAGCGAATGGGCCTGCAGAGCCTTGATCACGTGGTGGACCAGGGTCATATTCGAGAGGTCGTACAGGTTTTCGACCCCGAGCAGTTTCTCGACCCGCGCGTTCCCCTCCTCGGTCAGCGAGGCCGTCTTGGTTTTCTCTTCGATCGTGTAATCCTGTTCCGGCTTGAGCTGCGGAATGATCGCGTTGATCCGATAGTACAGGTCCGTCGAATCCTCGGTGGGGCCGGAAATGATCAACGGGGTCCTGGCCTCGTCGATCAGGATGCTGTCCACTTCATCGACGATCGCGAAGTTCAGCTCGCGCTGCACGCACTGGCGGATGTCGTTCACGATCAGGTTGTCGCGCAAATAGTCGAAGCCGAATTCATTGTTGGTGCCATAGGTGATGTCCGCGCGATAGGCCTCCGAACGGGTGCAGGGACGCAGGTATTGCAGGCGCTTGTCGGCCGCGTCGTAAGTCGGGTCGTAGAGAAACGAGGCGTCGTGCTGGATCACGCCGACCGATAGGCCAAGGAAATGATAGAGGGCGCCCATCCATTGCGCGTCGCGCTTGGCCAGGTAGTCGTTGACGGTCACCAGGTGGGCCCCATGGCCGGTCAGGGCATTGAGATAGAGCGGGAGCGTGGCGACCAGGGTCTTGCCTTCGCCGGTCTTCATCTCGGCGATGCGGCCCCTATGCAGGATCATGCCGCCCAGGAGCTGCACGTCGAAGTGGCGCATGTTCAGCTTGCGCCGTGAAGCCTCCCGGCAGACCGCGAAGGCCTCCGGGAGCAGATCGTCGAGTGGCTCGCCCTTCTCCAGGCGCTTCCGGAATTCCTGAGTCTTGTCCGTCAGGGCGTGGTCGGAGAGGGGCGTCAGGCTCGGCTCCAGCGAATTGATCTGCTCGACCACCGGACGCAAGGCCTTGATCTCGCGATCATTCTTGCTTCCGAAGATGAGGTTGAGGATGCGCGTCAACATGTCGGGCCTAGAATCGTGTCAGGAATCTTGGTTTGGCCTGTTTCCGGGAGGGTCCCAATCAACAATTTGTCGGAGTATACAGCAAACGAAACGGTGAATCCTACCAAGAAAGCCAAACGGTTCGCCATCTTGACAGGGGACCATCGGAATTCTTAGCATCAGGGCGCATGTTTACGTACCTCCTGTCACGATCCTTCATAGTGGCCGCCGCCCGGTCGCGCGGCCTGGCTCGCCGCGCGACCGCGCTCGGTCTCGTCGTGGCGCTGGTAGGGCTGGCTGCGCTCCTTTATCCGGCGACTGTTCCCCATCTGATGCACCATGCCCAGCACCACGCGGGCACGCACGGGACGGCGCTCTGCTCCTGGCTCTGTGCAGCCGGACAGGGAGTGGAAGGTGCTGCCGCTCCGATCGCGCACCGATATGACCCGGTTGATCGTCTGGAGTCGCTCGTCAGCGTGAATCCGGACCATCCTGACCTGCTTTCCGTTTCGTCCCGCGCCCCACCCACCGTCTGAGCTTCACACACGTTCATTCCGGACGGCGCAGTCCGCCCAGTGGCGGCCGGGCCGTCCGCTTATGGTACTCCTTCAGGTCGCGACCTCCTGCGAGGGAACGCGACAAGAAACGGAACAGGTTCTTTATGAAGACGACGGCATTCAGGCTGATGACCCCGGCCATCCTTTGCATGCTGGGTCTGCTGGTACTTGGTTCAGGAGAAGGGGCCTGGAGCATGGGGTCCCGCGTCCCGGCCGTGGGGATGCCTGCGACCGACTTCAATCTTCTCGACTTGGACGGCAAACCCAGGAGTCTCGCCGAGTTCCGCGGCAAGGTCGTGTTGCTGAATTTTTGGGCGACCTGGTGCAAGCCCTGCACGACGGAAATGCCCGCCATGCAGAATGCCTATGACAGCTTGAAAGACAAGGGGTTGGTGGTGCTGGCCGTGAACGAGCTGGAGGATGAAGCCCGCGTCCGGCAACACATCAAAGACTATGGCCACACGTTCCCCGTCCTCCTTGACAGCAAGAACCAGGTTGCCAATCTGTACGGCGTGTTCGGGCTGCCGGTGAGCGTCTTCATCGACGGCAACGGATCGGTCCAAGAATATGTGAAGGGCAGCCTGCTGACCGAGCAAAAGATTCAGGACGTGTTCGACCGGATTCAGAGCCGAGGGAACCTCCAGGCCTCCTCCGCCGACGCGAACTAATCATGCCCGCCTCCGTGACGAAAACGGTCGCCGTCTGTCTGGCGCTCGGCTGGTTGGTTCTGAGCGGAGCCGTCTATCCGGCCACGGTGCCGCACGAGCTGCATCACGCCGAGCACCATGCGCACCACCATGCGACGACGCACGCCTCCGGGCTCTGTTCCTGGCTCTGCGCCGCCGGCCAGACGGCCGAGGTCGCGGTCACGTTCGATCCCGCCCTTTCGGTCCCGGTCGGCTCCGCCGAACAGACGGTGGCGGTTCTTCCGCCGCTTCCGACCTTCCAGTCGTTTCTCTCCCGCGGCCCTCCCCGCTTCCTGAACGTATAAGTCAATCTCTTGGACATCTCTGTTCCGCGCTGGTCCTCCGCGCCCATCTTTTGGGTGTGAGGCCCTCGTGCGGCGGCTGACGCACACCAATCTTTTTCGGCGCCTCTGATCGAGGAAAGGAAGGAGCGCCTGCCGAGGAAAGGATACGTTCATGAAGCGGTGCACCGGAACACATCTGAGAGTGCTGCTGGCCGGCGTGACCCTTGCCATGGGACCGGCCCCTCTCGTCCAGGCCTCCTGCGGCGCCGTGAGCTGTTTTGTGGTAATCGGCTCGCAGCAACAGGTCCCGCAAAAGGGCTTGCTCACGGTCAACGGCATCTTCAACTACACGCCCTCCGAAGCGCCGCCCGGCGAGGGAGGCAGCATCCCCTTTGCGAACCAAGGCAACAAGCAGTTGATCCTGGCCAACCTGAACGTCAACCAGATCCGGACGCTTGTTCGGACCTATACGCTGGACATGAACTACGGTCTAACGGATCGATTGGGATTGCAGGTCACGATCCCCTACAAGTTCGTCCATGCCGATGCGCAACTCGGCCTCGGCACCTCCGCTCCTTACGCGGACCGCGGCATCGGCGATATCCGCGTCACGATGAAGTACAACGTCCTGCCGACCTTGCGCAGCATGGTCGTGTTCGGGCTGGGCGTCGATATCCCGACCGGAGACTATCGTCAGACCGGAAGCACGGGGCAGCTTGCGGAATCGACCTTGCAGATCGGACGAGGGAACGTGGGGGTTGTGCCGAGTCTCTATCAGAGCTACGAGATCATCCCCCATCGCCTGAATCAGTTTGCATTGGCCAACTATCGCCATACCTACAGAAACCCCGACGGGTATCAATTCGGAGACGAGCTCAACCTGAGCCTGGGATTCAACATCGTCCCCTTTGAATCGACGCCCTGGTTGGTCCTGACCCAACAGGTCAATTATCGCTGGGTGCAGCAGGACAGCATGGAAGCCGCGCTCTATGCCTTCGATCCGGTGCTCAGCCGGACGATTCTGCTGGATGGGAATATCATCGATCGAAAGGTCCCGACGACCGGCTCGACCTATCTGGCCTATTCGCCCGGCATTCTCCTGAATCTCTGGGGTTATGCCTCGGCCTACTTCATCGCGCAGATTCCCGTGGCTCGCGATTTCAACGGCAATCTGGAACAGCAACTGAGTTTTGTCGGTGGAATCACCAAGACCTTCAACGTGCCGACGCCGTTTTGACGCTCCGAGGGGCCTGATGCTGCAGTCGATTTGGAAAAGCCGGAGTCCCGCGAAGCGAGTCTCCCGGTCCGTCTTTGTCCCCATCCTCATTCTCTTTCTTCTCGCATGGTTCGGCCTGGGTTTCTCGCTCCAAGCCGGTCTCTGCACGCATGGGGTAGAGAAGGCCGCGATGCACGGGGGCGGGCTCTGTACCTGGCTCTGTGCGGCCTATGGCCAGGATTTGAGCGTCAGGTTGCCCGAATGGCCTGTGGCCCAGGCCCAAGCCGGATTTTCCGCCGACAGAACAGCGAGCGACATGCGCGCATCCTTCCTCGACGCGTTTGAGAACCGCGGCCCTCCAACGGCGGTCCTATGCGCCACTTTGTCAGCCTGATCAATTACCACCATCGTTCTGACCGTTCAGTTTGGAGGATACATCCATGAGGAACCGCGCATCAGATTCAGTCAAGTCACAGGACCTTCATCATGGCCGCCGTCTGGCATCGATGGCCTTGTTCGTCGGATTGACCGCCGGATTGGCCGCGATGACGGGCTGCGGCGGCAGCGACGACCCGGCCTCGACCGCGACATCCAGCGGCAGCGCCGGGCTCACCACGCCGCTCGCGTTCGTGAACAACCGGGATGACAAAACCATGTCAGTGATCGCGCTCAACGGCGCGAACAATCCGGTCATTACCACCATGCCCGCGTCGAATTTTGAGAATAACGCCCTGGGCGACATGATCACGTCCAAGGAGGAATGGATTTTCGTCAACCTGGGAGTCGGCAACAAGGTCGCCACCATCGATCCGCTGAGCGGGGCTGTCCCGATTCACGAGGCGAATCTCCCGACCGGCGAACGGCCCGTGCACATCTATGCGGACACGACCGACAAGGAAGTGATCTGGTCGATGAACGACGGCAATGCGACGACCGGGGTGGATAACATCAATTGCGCTACCTCAGGAGGCGGGTCGGTCACGATTCTGCACAACTCGCATCTGGGGCCGGGCGGGAATCCGCCTCACGTTGAGAAGACGATCTGCTTGCTTGGGGCTGGCCACAAGGTGGCCGCCTTTTCACAACCGACCGCGACGACCCCCGGCATTCCGAAGCGGGTGTTCATTTCCAGCACGACGGCCGGCGAAATCGCCGTGATCGACAACGAGCCGGCGTCGGCACAGTTCCGGACGCTCATTCATCGCATCGATCTCTGCACGGATGCCGGAGAAGCCGCCCAGACTCCGCCCCAGCCCGCCTGCGACGTGAACGCCAACCAGTCGAACGTCCTGAACACGCCTAACAAGTCCAACCCGCACGGCATCCGCTGGTCGCAGGCCGCGGGCAAGGTCTACAGCATTCAGGAAGGCTACAAGACCATCGTCGAGATTGACCCGGTGTCCTATGCGATGACCCGGACGCTCGATCTGGCCGGAACCCCCTATACGGCCTTCGGCATCACGCCTGACGGGCGGTTTCTCTTGCTGCGCGGGACCGACCTCGCCACCGACTCGGCCCATATTATCGGACGGTTGGCGGTGGTCGATGTGACGGCGGGCAGTCCACTCACGATCATACCGGTGGCCGCTCTGACCGATGTGGTCCCCTCCACCTTCAAGTTTGCGCCGGATGGGAAGCGCCTCTACATGGTCGCCGCCAACACGGCGACGGGGAACGGCGCCCAGGCGGCGGCTCAGAAGAAAGACCGGCTGTTCGTGTTCGACCCGTCCGGATTCCCCGCCGCGATCAGCCCCTTGGCGGAAGTGACCTTGCCCGCCGCCACGGGCCATAGCTTCGATGTCGTGGTGAAGGGGGCGGGCGCCGCCTCCGATGTGGTGGTGTCCAACGGGACCGTTGGGACGCCCGGGTCGGTCACGATCATCAATGCCTCGACGAACGCGGCGGGGGCGTCGATTTCCGTGGGCCTGAATCCGGGAGCGGTAATGGCCTATGTGAACGGGGCCGTGAGCAGCGGGAACGTCGCCACCGCAGAGGCGGTCAGGCCCTCCGGAGGCGAGGCCGGTCTTCCGGAGCGGCTCGACGACCACGGGATGCCTGAGTAGGCGGCTATCTGGTTTTGCGCAGTATGGAGGGGTGAGGATAGAGAGCACCTGCGGAGGCGGGTGCCCTCTATCCGGCGCGAGGTGTCCGGTCAGATGACTGTTGAAGTAGATGAGGACCCTCTGTTACAGGGTCAGGTTGCATCGGCTGGCTGTGGGATGAGCGCTGTGGTTGTGGTATTGGAACCCCGATTGGGGAAGCGCAGGAAATATTCTGGAGGGACCATGCGTGATCGATTGTCTCGGATGATCTGGGTTTGGCTGGGGTGTGTGATCGGCTCCGGTCTCGTTCCAATCGGTCAGGCGGAAGCCTCGTGCGGGGCCGTCAGTTGCTTTGTCACGATCGGATCGCAACAACAGGTTCCCCAGCATGGGTTGCTCACGGCGAACTTTATTTATAGCTACACTCCCATGACCCTGCCATCAGGGTCGAACGGCATTATCGCGGAAGCGGATCAAGAGAACCGCCGAATCATTCCCAATCACCATCGCGAGCTGGGTACGATCACCAACAGCTACACGCTCGATGTGAACTACGGCATCACGGACAGACTCGGCGTGCAAGTCACATTGCCCTGGCTGAACCGACACCACGAGCACTTCCATCGTCATGGCGGAGGAGACGCCGAATTGCATCAGTGGGTCGGGCAGGGCATCGGCGATCTCCGGGTGACCACCAAGTACAATGTGTTGCCGACCCTGCGAAGCATGCTGATCGTCGGATTGGGCGTGGAGCTTCCCACGGGCGGCACGGACACGCGCGACAACTTGGGGCAAAAGCTCGAGCCATCCGGGCAACTGGGGCGCGGAAACGTCGGTCTCATTCCGTCCCTGTATCAGACCTATGAGCTGATTCCGCACCGGTTGAATCAATTCACCTTCGCGAGTTACCGGCACACGTTCAAGAACAACGACGGCTACCAGTTTGGAGATGAGTTTATCGTGAACGCGGGTCTCAACCTGGTGACGTTTCCCTGGCTCGTGCTTACCGGACAGGTGAATTATCGCTATATGGTCCATGACACGATGAGCGCCAGCCTTGGAACGGAGCCGATCATGGACCGGGCGGTGCCCAATACCGGCTCGTCCTGGTTCGGGGTGTCGCCGGGGGTGCTCTTTAATCTCGGCGAGAGTTGGCAAGCCTATTTCTTTGCCCAGGTCCCGGTGGTGCGTGACGCGAACAACAATCTGGCTCAAGGCACCAGCTATACCTTCGGCATCACGCGCTACTTTTCCTTCTCCAGCTCCTAACCCGCATTATTCATGAACGCTTCTGCTGCAATCGCGGATTCGCCGCTGCGACAGAGCCTGACGGCGGGCGTGCTCGCCGTTCAGTACCTCGACGTACTGTTTCAAGTACGCCTTGGTCCTTCCCGGCTGTGCTTGGGGGTACCCGTTGCTCTTCCCGATGCAACGGGTGCAACGCGACGAACCATCATGAATAATGCGGGCTGACGCATAATAGCCCACGTCTTGCGGATTGGGCGGGTCACATCATTATGTCTAACCATGATTCATGAGCGGTTCTGTTGCAATTACGCGTTCACCGCTACGACAAGCCGACGAATGCCGCGCCAATGAGAGCACGTATCCCGTTCCACGGTCTCCCGCGATCTGTAGCATGCGTGAGCAGACGTGAGCACGCATCGGTAGACGTGAGGACGTCTTCTCACTACGATTCCCTACCGTGATGAAGCCTCTCTTGCCTCGCCTTGTGGCGACAATCAGCGATGGATGGCGCCTGTTGATTGCCTCGACGCTGGCAGGTTGTCTGGTGCTGCTGCTGGCGCTCGTCTACCCGGCGACCGTTCCTCACGCACTGCATCATCTTCACCATGGCGTGGCCACGCATGGCACTCTGATCTGTTCGTGGCTCTGCGCCGCAGGGCAGGAGGCCGAGGGGGTGGCCCTCGGCCTCCCTGGCGTCTCACTCGCTCCCGAGCGCGCGTTGTGCTTGCCGGAGCGCGCGGCTCCCTCACTGTTCGCTATCGAGGGCTCTTCCCGCTCCCCTCCGTCTCGTCATTCCGTCTAGCTTGCGGTTGTCAAGATCCGATGTCCAGGTGTCTCGCGTAGACATCACAAATAGTGAGGATGCTCTGCCCCATCCGAGCGGGTGGCGTGGACAGGTGTCATCCTTTGAGAAGGGGAATCCCTATGCGATCCATCGTGGTTGCCGCTTGTGTTCTCCTGTCGCTGAGGGGGACCGTCGGCTTGTTGCCGGCGGCCGATGTGGCGGAGTTATCCGAGGCTGCGGGTCTGTCCCTGCTCGAGAGGCCGCTGAGCGTCATCGAGACCCCCGGCCAGCTTTCGCCACCGGCTCTTCAATTCGACCAGAGAGGCCTCCTCTACCTGGCGTGGTTTGAAAAGCAGCAGGGAGGAGCGAGTGTCAAGTTGGCGCAGGTCGAGGGATCGGCCATTTCCGCCGTTGCCCAGGTCAACAGGAAAGGGGAGGGGCCCAGCACCGTGCATCAGTCCCCCGGGGTCGCGGTCGGAGCCGGCGGCCTGTACGTAACCTGGTCGTCGGCCAACCGGACGCCGGGAGCAATGTTCGCCTCCGACCTGCGGGTTGTCCGATCGACGGACAGCGGCCGCACCTTCGACTCCCCGGTCCAGGTCAATGATGACGGGCTGCCGATCTCCCACACGTTCGAAGATGTGACAGCCGTTCCCGAGGGAGATGTCTATCTGGCCTGGCTGGATGGGCGCAACAAGGAGCGGAGTGGAGCGGGAATCCTCTTTGCCCGATCCACGGATCAGGGTGGCTCGATTGAGCGCAATTTCCAGATCGACGGCATGGCCTGTCCCTGCTGCCGTCCCATGCTGGCCGTGGCTCCCGACGGCCAGCTCTGGGTCGCGTGGCGGAAAGTATTCGACGGGAACGTGCGCGATATCGTCGTCGCCAAGTCCGCCGACCGTGGCCGTTCCTTTGATCGGCCGCGGCTTGTCCGGAAGGACAACTGGGTCTTCACGGCCTGTCCGCACCGGGGGCCGTCGGTGGCGTTCGATCGGTTCGGCCGGATGTATGTGGGATGGTACACGGAGGAGACGGACGAACAGCCGCGTCTGTTGGTGGCCACGTCCGACGATCAAGGGAACACGTTTACGGATCCCGTCTCCCTGCATCTCTCCAGGACGTCCGTGCCCGATCAGTTGCGGATGGCGGTGCATCCCGACGGGGCGGTTGTCGCCGTGTGGGAGGAACTGACTGGGGTGCGTAAGGAAACCGTCATGCGCATCTCCATGGATCGGGGCCGATCGTTCGGTCCGCTCAAAAAGCTGAGTACCGCAGCCAAGGCCGAGCACCCGACGGTGGCCATTGATCGGAGCGGTCGCGTCGCGCTCAGTTGGATAGAACATACGTTCCCGATGAACCGGCTCCTAGTGCAACAGGGGCAACTTGATCTGGAGAGAATCACCGGAAAGCCGTGACTCGAACGGGATTTCTCATGACGTATGACGCGCGATGCCGGATATCGGGATGGGTGGTGTCCGCACTGCTCCACCTGTGCGCCGTCGGCGTCGCCCTGCTCCTGGTTGCGGAAGTCACACCTCCGACCGACCCTGCTCCCTTTCAGTGGGAGGTTTCGCTGGTCGAAGCCGTCAACAGGTCCGACTCCGCGCCACCGCTTGCGCAGCCGGCCGAACCCTCGCCGACGTCTCCAACGGTTCAACAGAGCGCCCCTCCCAAACCCACCATGGTGACCAGGCAGGTCCATACGAGGGTTGAGACGAGGGTGGAGCAGGATCGGCAGGAGAGGCAAGAGAAGATGGAGCGCCAGGTCCAGCCGGTCGTTCAGCAAGTGGACGCTGTTCAGGAGGTGATGCGGCAGGCCATCCGTCCCGTGACGGAGAGCGCACCTGCCGGTGAACGACAACCGATGCAGGAGCGAACTCCTGCGATGTCGGCGAATCCGGTGCAGACCGCCGCGGTGCCTGTCCCGGTGGAGTCGGCGACGGTAATCGAGCGGGTCGAAACGAGGCCTGCCGTGGTCTCGACAGCTCCGGCGGAGGTGGCGCGCGCTGTAGCGGTCCGCCACGCTGAAGAGCCCGCAGCCGCTCCAGTTCCGACTGTGGTGGAGCGTGCCGCGCTGGTTGAGGCCACGACGCCCCTCGTCGACAGGGACCAGTCAGCGGTCTCGCGCCCGGAGACGAGTGTGCCGGCGCTTGCAGCGCCTAACAGTAGTCCGACCGCCAGCCTGCCGGCGACGGAACCGGCGCCATCCGCACAACTGTCGGCGGCGGTCTCGCCACAGACGCCGGCCGCTCCCCCGACTCCCGCGGCGACATCTGTCCCGGCGATGCCGGAACCTCAACCGCCGAATTCCGTACCGGAGGCAGCCGCGTCGGCTGCCGGTGATTCCCGGGAACCGGTCGGGCGGGAGACCGATCCGGTGGTTGCGAAATCGGCCATGCCACAACCGGCGGCCAAGGCGGACTACCGCTGGCTGGCCGAGTCGCTCTATCGCCGCATCGCGGAGTTGAAGCGCTACCCGAGCGTCGCCCGGCTCAACGGTTGGGAGGGGAAAGTCGTCCTCCGCGCGGTGATCACAGCCGACGGGAACTTGGCCGATCTACGGATCCAAACGAGTTCCGGATTCGACGCCTTGGATCAGGCCGCGCTCGAAGCGGTCCGCCAAGCCTGTCCATTGCATTTGCAGCATGCCCTGGGCCGGCCGCAAGTGGTGGTGAGTTTGCCGATCGTCTATAGCTTGTCGAATTGATGTGGCCGGAAGTGTCGTGATGCGCGGCGGCAGATTGAAACGAAGCGTCGGAGCCTGGGCGCTGCGGAGCCTCTGCGCGGCTGGCCTCATCCTCTGGATGTCGGGATGGCCGGCTCATGCGGGGGACCAGGAGGATCCGATGACGGCCATGGGAATGGCGCGGATCCCTCCCGGGACCTCGGCGGCATCATTTGACCTGCCTTCCTTGGACGGCGGCAGGATGGGCTCCAAGGATTTCGCCGGAAAAGTCGTCCTGCTCAACTTCTGGGCCACCTGGTGCGGACCTTGTAAGGACGAGATGCCTTCCCTGGGACGCTTGCGGGAGCAGCTCGATCCGAACGTCTTTGCGGTGGTGACGATGACGACGGATGTGCAGGCGGACGGGATTCGGCGGTTTCTGGCGCAGCTTCGGGTGACGTTGCCCGTGCTCTTTGACGAACAGCAGGACGTGTCACGCGCGTTCATGGTGCGCGGGCTGCCGACGACGTTTTTGATTGCGGCGGACGGCACGGTGCTCGCTCGCGCGGTCGGGCCGAGAGAGTGGGACAGCGCGGCGGCCGTGGCGCTCATGCAGCAGGCGCTGGGGCAGAAATGATCGCGCGAACGGGGTCCAAGCCATGGCGTCGGCTTGCCGGTCTCTGCGTGGTGCTCTATGTGCTGCTCCTGGCTGCCGCCGCGTTCTGTCCGCTGGTTCATCATTCAGGCGATACCCACGCTCACCATCATGATGGGCGGGCGCCGGCCGGCGGCCTGCACTCCGCCCTCTGCCTCTGGGCCTGCAACATCTCCACCACCGCGAGTCTTCCTGCCGCGCCGGTTCAGCTTATTGCGGCGACAGCCCTGTTGCGGCTCCCGGTGCAGGATTTCCTTCCTCCAGCCGGCTCGTCTGACCTCATGGGCCGGACTCGTGCGCCTCCCCGGCTCCCCGTCCTGTAAGGCAACGTCACAACGCTGAAGGCCTGCGGTCATCGGTGTGCCGATGAACGTTTGCGCACGGAGCCAAGGGATGCCGGTCCCTGCGTCTGGTCTTCGAGACAGGCAGAGCCGGGATTGGGGAGCGAAGGAGCGATTTCGACCATGAAGGACCTACGAGGAGTTGGAGCGGATGGCGAGCGGAAACGAAGCGGATTTGGATGGATGCTGTTGGTTCTGCTGGGGTGGAGCATGATGCCGGCGGCAGGCGCAGTCGGTCATGCGACGGAACGGGAATCGAGTGATGTCTCGACCGGGACGGCTGAGCGGGCCAGTGAACAGCCGACCCTGCAGGAATATGAGCGGCAACTGGAGCGGAACCCGGAATCGAGCGACGAACTCGTCCGGATGGACCCGGTCACGATCACCGCTACAAGAACGCCGAAACACGTGACTCAGGTCCCCGGCGCGGTCACGGTTGTGGAACAGAAACAGATTCTCCAGGGGAGGCCGGCGACGGGCGTCGATGAGACCCTACGGATCGTCCCCGGCGTTCAGGCGGAGCGGCGATTCGGTCCCGATGATGTGCGCATTTCGATTCGAGGGAGCGGCGTGCGCTCGACGTTCGGAGTGCGGAGCATACGAGTCCTGATCGACGGTATTCCATTGACCGAGGTGGACGGGCAAACCCGTCTGGAACCGATTGATCTGGACGCCGTGGCGCGGGTCGAGGTGTTGAGGGGCCCAAGTTCCACGCTCTACGGCAACGCGTCGGCAGGGGTGATCAACTATGTGCTGGAAGAGGGTTCGCAAGGGAATACCTATGTCGAGCCACGGTTCGTCTTCGGGGCGTATGAGTTTTACAAGTATCGACTCAAAGCGGCCGGAGCGAGCGACAAGTTCAGTTGGATGGGGAACTATTCCTTTTTGGATTCCGGCGGCTATCGGGACCATTCAACTACCCGCAATCAGCGGTTTCTCGGAAAGTTCAAATACAAGTTCAGCGATCATTCCGATCTGTCGCTGGTCGTCACCTATGGGCAGATGGACGGGGATATTCCCGGCAATCTCTTTCGATCGGAGTTTGAGACCAACCCCCGCCAACAGCAGCAAACCCCGCATCCGATCCCGCCGGCGTTGTTCCCGGCCACGACCCCTTATGCCGCCTTTCAGCCGGCCCGCAAAGATGAGCGCTTCCGTCCGGCCCTGACCTATCGGAATCAATTCACCGAGCATCAGGAGATCAGCGTCACAGGGTTCTTCGCGACGCGCGATCTGTATCATCCGCTGTGTTGTTTTCCCGGCAGCCTGATCACCCTCACCAGGATCGAAAATGCGGCGTTCATCAAGTACGCAAACACGGTGTCGCTTTTCGACCATGACAACCGCCTCATCATCGGGTACGACTGGCAGGATCAAAACTCGGTGAACAAGAATTATGCGAATGTGCTCGGATCGCCGGGGGCGCTTCAGGAATATTCACAGGCGCGGATCAATCAAGACGGGGTCTATGCGCAAAACGAATTCAAGTTGACGGACACCGTCGAACTCATCGGCGGCGTGCGCTACAGCCAAGTCCGATTCAAGGTGGAGGACCATCTTCAGCTCGGCGGAGTGAACGGGTCGGGGCGGCGCAATTTCGCGCAAACGACGGGGCTGGCGGGCATTCGCTACAGCCCCGTGAAGTGGGCCAATTTTTATTTCAGCTTCGGGCAATCGTTCGAAACCCCGACGGGAACCGAATTCCGGAATCCTACCACCGCCACCGGCGTGGGGTTGAATCCCAACATCACGCCCCAGAAGTCCTCGAACTACGAAGTCGGCGTGAAAGGGGCGGTCGGCGACAAGCTGTTCTACGACATCGCCCTCTATCGCCAGCATTTTACGGATGAACTGCTGCAATTCAACACCGGGTTCACCGGGCCATGCAGCATTTTCGCCCCGTGCTTCCGCAACGCCGGCAAGAGCGATCATGACGGATTTGAAATCGGCCTGGCTTACCGTCCGGTTCCGCCGGTCACCGTTCAGATGGCCTATACCTACGCCGACTATCGCTTCCGGGACTATGTGGTCAACGGGGTGCAACTGGCCGGCCGGCGGCTGCCCGGAGTGCCGGAACACCGGCTGATTATCGATCTCACGTACGAACAGCTCACCGGGGTTCTGGCGGGGGCATTCGGCGGGGTGGAATGGCAATACCAGACGGACTACTTCTTGAGCGACACCAATCTGGAAACATCGTCTCCATTGAACGGCCAGAAAAATCCTAGTTACACGGTCACGAGCCTCAAGAGCGGCTACAAGACGATGCTGGATCGCCACTGGGGCATCGAGGTGTTCGGAAGGCTCGAGAATATTTTCGACGCGAATTACGCGTTTGCCACCGTGAATCCGGGTAATGCACCGGCCTTCGGTCCGTTTGTGGGCCGCAATGTGTTCGGCGGGCTCTCGGTGCGATACGTGTTCTAGCGCAAGTCTCGCATGACGGCATAGTTCACGGAGGTGCGGTATGGGCAAGATTCTCCTGCGAGTCAACGAGGCGGCGGAGGCGCTGAGTGTCAGCCGTTGGACGATCTACCGCTGGGTGGAGGAAGGCAAGCTAAAGGGGACGAAGATCGGCAAAGGCAGTCTGAGAGTCCTGAAAGAATCGGTGGTTCAACTGATCGATCAAAACCGGCTTGATCGGTGGGACGAGAGCGCAACCGTTGAGAGACGGAGCCCCCGTCCGGTCCGGCCATCCTGAACGGCCATGCAAGGGCGCATCTTGCAGACGATGATGGACTCCATATTGGGATCGGCCCCGGCTGGGACCAATATGTCGCCGATTGTGTAGCGGGCGTGAGCAGCCGTCGGTAGACCGACTGAGGCGAACAGCGTATACAACATTGGTCTTGTGATGAGTTCATGATGACAGGCATGCTCCGACCTCAGACGCTGACGGCCGGCCTTCTGGCAGCGACCTATGCCGGCCTCCTCATGCTCGCGGCTATCTGTTCGATGGGGCAGCTTCCGGCCTCCGCGCATGATCATCACGGAAGCCATGCTCCACACTCGCTCCTCTGTGCCTGGGCTTGCCAGGCGGCTTCGGATGAGCAAGGCGGAGATGTCGAAACGGTCGCCGTATTCCGTCCCTTGATTCTCCTGACTTTGCTGCCTCCTCCCTCTCCTCTTCCGTCGATCGATCCAACCGGCTGTCCCAGCCGGGCTCCGCCACTCTCCGCCTAGCAGGTTGTGGAGAGTCGGACGTCCGACGATGCCGAAGCCGGTATCCGGAGGACGGCCCTGCGCTCCAAACCGGTGTCATCAGTTCTAAACATCCCGGATTTTCGCAGAAGGCGAAACCGAGACATGTCCGAGCGGACCGCACCTCCGTCCGGACATCATCCGGGGTGGGCTGGTTGACTGCCTCCCCCACCCCGGCCCTTCGGCGCTCCTCTGCCGTGACAAATCAACCTGAAGGATGTGAGAGGTGATGTGATGTTCATCGGCACAAATAAAGAGAGCACAACTCTTCACCGGCCTGCCGGAGACCAGATCAATCGGCACACGTCGACGACCACAGAGGAACGGATTGTCAAGCCGCAATCGCATCTCGCGATGCCGGTCATCCGCTTGCTGGCCATTGCGCTGAAGGTGACCGCCGACAACCCTCAACCATTGGAGGGAAATCAACTTCGTATTCCGCCCGACTACCGATCCTGGCCGGTGCTGTCGTCCAAACTGGGGGGCGGGGGGTTCCATCGGAGCGTTCGGTTTTATCTCAACCCCAAGGCCGCGTCCACGTCGGGCTCCCAGCCATTCCCGGCGGGCAGTACCTTTGTGGTCGAAACCTTTCGGTTAGGTCAGGACAGTTGTCGTGACGCGCCGGACTCTCAGGGAATGAGGAGTGATGTTCTGTTCATCATGACGAAATGCGCCAGCGTTCTGAATTCAGGAACCGGCGCGGATGACGCAGAGGTCTGGCTTCATGCCAACTATGACGGGGAGGGCCGACCCCTTGGCACCGGATGGTCGTTGTGCCGGGCGTGTGCGGCTCCGGTCACCGATTAGCCCGACCCGAAGATGAACGTGCACCGGGGTCCTTCAGGCATGGATGACCGGTTAGAGGGATCGCCTGTCCTGCAGACAATCGTCAAGTTGTGTCGGCGGGAGGGGCGGTTCAATCACAGGGGAGGACATGATGCGAAAGACGACGAGAAGGATTGTCGGGGCAACGGCTGCAGTGGGAATCCTGTTGGCCGCCATGGTGTGGGCGGGAGGGACCGGCCCCCACGCTCAGGAGGGTGTGAATCACGCCAAGGAGGGGATCGTCCATGTGAAGGAAGCGATCGCGCATCTGGAGGAGTCGGTCAAGGTCGGCGGTGATCCTCATGCGAAGGAGTCCCTGGCGCATGCAAAGGAAGCGATCAAGCACGCGGAGGAAGCGATCAAGCATGCGGAGCAGGCCGCAGAACAGACCCCTGCGAAGAAGCCCCCTCGATAGACCGAACAAGAGGCACGGTAGTCGTTGTCATCCTACGATTGATAAGGGAGGCCCAGGTGATGAAGGCCACGATCACGGTCGCAGCGGCGTGTGTGGGGTTTGGGTTGCTGGGAGTAGGTTGGCACCTGATCGTTCACGCAGACAGCGCTCCCAAGGACGGCGAGTTGGCCTTGCCGGGCGAGTACCGGAGTTGGCCCAAGTTCTTAACCGAAGTCCAGCGTGAGGATGCCAAACAGGTGCGTGAACTCTATGTCAACCCGGTTGGGGCCAGGGCCTGTCCCGTCTCAGCCTTTCCCAACGGTACGATGATGGTCATGGAACTCTACAAAGCGAAGGCTGACGGAGGAGCTCTGGCGAAGGGGTCGGACGGCAAACTCGTGAAGGGGGAACTGGCAAGGATTTTTGTCATGGGCAAGAACGAGGGGTGGGGACAGGGCCATCCGGACCATCTCAAGAACGGCGCCTGGGTCTATGCGGCATACGGGCCTGGCGGCAAGGCGTTGGCCGAGGATTTTACGAAATGCCGGGCCTGTCATGCGCCGTTGGCCCAGAAGGATTTTGTCCATCGCTACGACGAATTCTGCGCGCAACGGGCGTATTCATCCCATTGAGGCCTAAAAGGCGATTGAGTGGCCGGATCCGAGGCTCGTGTTCCTCGATGTCCTACCTCCACACGAGCTTCGGCCAGGGGGGCGGCTCCCAGGCTGCCCCCCCACCATTCGTCCCTTCACGGATCAACAGCGGCAGCCTGCAGACTGTGGACCAGTGCGTGGGTCGTAAGTCCGAGACTTTGGACGGCCACCTTGGCTTGGACTTACGCGAGGAAGGGACGCCGATCCCCAGCGTCCTTTCCTCCCTATTTTCTTGGGGCGATGTGAAGGTGCGGTGTGAAGCCTGGATTTCTGATTGATCGTGCTCGAATTGCGCTGGCGGCGATGATGCTTGCCGCTTGTCCCATCACATGGGCGTCCGCGGATTCAACTCCGGGCGTGACGCCGGACCGTGTGGAGTCGCCCGCTGACGGAGAGCTTATTGTGCAGATCGTCGGGCGGTTTTGCGAATACCAACGGCGTGACGTGGAAGCGGCCTTGGAAGGGATCTGGAGCGTGCGCCGCATCGAGTTTCTGAACGACCATGGAACCCTTCGCCTGTCTTACGAGAGCCGCAGCGGCACGGAGGCGGAGCTGGCCAGCGCCGTGGAGCGGGCGTTGTCGCTGGGGTGGTTCTGTTCAGCCCATGTCGATCCTGACGGGCGGGCCGATGCGCCCGTTCGTCTCGTGGAGGTGATCCGATGAGAGAACGATTGAGTAGTTTCCTGGTGATCATGATCTGTGCGGAATGGTTCCTTGCGCCGGTGTATGGAGCGGAGAACAAGGTGATGCTGATGCTCGGAGGAGAGTTCTGTGATGCCTACCTCGATGAGGTCGAAGAAGCGGTCAAGAAGGTTGTGGGGGTGAAAGCGGTGGATCTCAAGAGTATGAAAGGGCATGCCGTGGTCACCGTCGACGCGAGCAAGGCCAAACCGGAGCAGATCGTCCACGCCGTGAATCAAGTCAAGGGACAGAGGTGGCATTGTACCGCGCAGATCATGAAATGATCGCGCAGGTCGGCGTGACCGCGGCTGCGCCGTTCGAGGCGTTCGGCGTACATGCGGATCGAACTTTTGAAGTGTGCGATGGAATGAACGTGGCATCCGAAGCTCGTGTGTCGGTCTGACCTACCTCCACACGAGGTTCGGATTGGGGAGCGGATCACAGGCCGCTCCCCGCCACACCACGCGGCGTGTGCATGGCGCGACTCTGGGTCGCCGCCTCGTCGCAACGATGTCATGTCTCGGCTTCGTGTCATCACTGCGCTTTAGCTCGGGAGAGTCTCTGTGAAACAGGTTTCCGTTCTGGTCGTCTTCCTGATCTGCGCCGCCCTAGATGATCGAAACTTCCTTCCCTCTCAGACCCTGGCTGGGTTGGCGGATGCCCCCCCGCCGCAGGCCTACGCCTTCATTAATGGGCAGTGGTTTGACGGGGCAAGCTTTCAACGCACGATCTGGTATGCGGTCGAGGGGCGATTGACGCAGAGGCCTCCGGCGGGCGCCGTTGAGACCGTCGATCTGGCTGGCGCCTTCATCGTTCCTCCGTTCGGTGAAGCGCATAATCACAACGTCGAAGGCGAAGGGAACCTCGACTCCGTCGTCGCTCGATACCTGAGGGATGGCATCTATTACGTCAAGATTCCCAACAACGTCCGGGAATTCGCCGTGAAGATCAGGAGCAAGGTCAATCGATCCTCCACCATCGATGTGACCTTCGCACACGCGGGCCTCACGGGAACCGGAGGCCATCCCGGCACCTTGTACGAGGATGTCCTCCGAGCCGGTCGCTATGAACCGGTCGTCGGCCCGCTGGAACGGGGATGGTTCCGGAATCGGGCCTATGTCGAGATGGACACGAGGCAGGAGGTGGAGGACAAGTGGGCAATCGTGCTCAACGGCGAGCCTGATTTCATCAAAGCCTACCTGGTGCATTCGGAGGATGCCGGGACCGAGAGGCTCGGCGCAACGACGGGAGTCCGGAGGGGCCTGAATCCCACGCTCCTACCCGTGGTCGTCGCCAAAGCGCATGCGTCCGGAAAGCGAGTGACCGTCCATGTCGAAACAGCGGCCGATTTCCGCCTGGCCGTTCAAGCGGGGGCGGATGAAATCGCCCATCTGCCCGGTTGGCTCGTGCGGAACGCGCGCGATGTCGAGCTTGCCCGCCTGACCGAGGACGACGCGAGGTTAGCTGCGGAACGAGAGGTGATCATTGTGACTACCACGGTCGCCGGAAAAGCCATGCCCGCGGCCGCGACGTCGCATCTGCACGATGATCATCCTGGCGGCGACCACGACTTAGGGGACGGCGAGCGCCATGGAGATGCCCCCGCACTTCGCCATGACGCGCGGAAGGTGCAGGGCGAGAACCTCGCGTTGCTGCGTCGGCATGGTGTGCGATTGGCCATTGGGAGCGACCATGCCGACACCTCCCTTGCCGAGGTCACTCATCTTCGTACCTTCCACCTCTTCGATAACCTCACGTTGCTCAAGATGTGGTGCGAAGCCACGCCGGCCGCTATTTTCCCCGAGCGCAAGATCGGCCGGTTCGCAGAAGGGTATGAGGCCAGCTTCCTCGCCCTGGCCGGCAATCCGCTCGACGAATTCGAGGCCGTGCAGGCGATCCGCCTTCGAGTCAAACAGGGCCGGCTGCTCCCGGCACCGCCGTGAGGGGAGAAACGGTGCCCGTCTCTACGGCCGATCCTGTGGTTCGGGCGCTCCATCACCCGAACCGGTTTAAGTCAGATGAGAGGATGCGTTGATGATGAACGGTGCATTAGGTCGAGGGTGCCGATGGGCGTTGCTGGCTGCCGCCGTGACGTGCGTCTGTATGTCGTTCCCGTCTGAGGTCTGGAGCGCCAGCGAGGAGGCGCCGCTGGTCGAGGTGGCGCCTGTGGAGGTGAGAGGACAACGGATCGAGAACGTGAACGACGTCAAGAAGGAGTTTGCGCGAAGGCCGGCCAGCAATATCCTGATCGAAGAAAAGCAGATTACGGAGTCGCGCGCGCTGAATTTGCAGGACGTGCTGCAATTTGCTCCGGGAGTGCGCTTCCAGTCCAGGTTCGGCGCGGACGAAGGACAGTTTCAGATCCGGGGCACTTCACTCCGAAACAATTTTCACCATCGCGGGATCAATATCCTGATCAACGGGATCTTCTTCGGCGACGCCGACGGGTTCTCGGATTTCGAGTCGATCGACTTGCTGGCCTACGAACGGATCGAGGTCTACAAGGGCGCCAACGCCCTGCGCTACGGGGCCAATGCGATTGGTGGCGCGATCAACTTCGTGCCGCGGACCGGCTACAGCGCCTCCCAGTTGCAGATGCGGTTCATCGGCGGCAGCTTCGGCATGGTGAGCGGACAGGTCTCAAGCGGCAAGGTGACGCAGCCATTCAAGGTGGGCCACATGGACGCCACGATGGATTACTACGTCAGCGTGAGCGCCAACCACCAAGACGGGTTTCAAAGCAACAGCCAGCAATCGCGGGAGCGGGTCAACGCCAATATCGGCCTCCAGTTGGGATCCCATCAGGAAATGCGCACGTATTTTCTTCAGGCGAACGTGGCCGAACGGCTGCCCGGAGCGCTCACCACGGCCCAATTGTTCGCCGATCGACGGCAGGCCGGAGGACAAACGACTCCACCCCTGCCGCCGCCCTTCTTCGCCTGCGTTCAGAACAACCAGACCTGTAACTGGGGGCGGTATTACAATCTCCAGCGGATCGGCATGGCCTATCGGAACGAATTCGCCGCGAATCAATTCTTGGAAATCATTCCCTACTATTCTTACCAGTATCTCGACCATCCGATCTTTCAGACGATCAAGCAGGACAATAACAACGTCGGCGGTGAGGTCCGATACCGGAACGCGAATCACCTCTTCGGCCGGCCGAACGTCTTCGTCGTAGGCGTTCAGCCTCGTTACGGCGATCAACATCAATGGCGTCTCGTGAACATCAACGGCAACAACGGCGCGATGACGCAGAATGCGCACATTCGCACGACCTACTTCGGCGCGTACGCGGAGGATCAGTTCGACGCCACCGAGGCGCTGACCATCGTCCTTGGCGGCCGGTGGGACTACAGCGGCCGGCAGGCCAATATCCAGAACTTCGGGCCGGCCGGCAATCCATTCGATCCCAGCATCCCGTCCGTCCTCACCAACACGCAACAACCGCTTCAACATTTTGACGCCATCAATCCCAAGCTCGGGTTCGTGTACCGGACGTCGTCGCACGCGCAACTCTATTTCAACGCGAGCCGCGCCTACGAGGCGCCGCTCAATGTCGAGTTGACGTCGGCCAATAACCCCGACGGCAGCCCCAATACGGGTTTCCTGAATCTTGACGCCCAGCGGGCCTGGCAGTTTGAGATCGGACATCGCGGCAAGGCCGCCAATGGACGGTACTTCTGGGACATCACGGCCTACGATTTGGAAATGCAGAAGGAGATCATTACGAACCTGATCAACAACAACAATACGTTCCGCAACGCCAACGCGACGAGACATACCGGAGTGGAAGCCGGCGGCGCCGTCGTCGTGGCGAGGGGGTTGTGGGCGAACGGACCTGGGCAAGAGGCGGATCAGGTCACCATGCGGGCGGCCTATACCTGGTCTCTGTTCAAATTTACCGACGACGTGTACGGGGCCACGACGACGGGAGGACCCAATGTTCTGATCGCCAGGAGTGGGAATCGCATTGCCGGGGCGCCGGAGCACAGTCTGGCCTACGAAGTCCGTTACGATCATCCGAAAGGCTGGTGGGTGGCGCCGAACTTCGAGTGGGTCCCGAGCGGGTTCTACGTGAACTATCTGAACACTGTGAAAAATCCCTCGTACTTCGTACTCCATTTGAAGTCTGGCTGGAATATCACGCCTCACCTGACCCTCTATGCCGAGGCACGAAACTTGACAGACAAAACCTACGCCGGTGCCGTTACGGTCAATGATCCGTTGTTCCGATATGCAAACGTGGCACAGGGGATCAGCGGGTATGCCGGGCTCGAATACAAATTCTAGGCACAGGAGGCCTCGACGAAGGGCGACGAGTTCAGGCGCAACAGAAGACAATCACCGGGCAAGATTGAGTTGGTGCAACGATGGGCAAGGATTGGCGGGTGTGGGTAGACAGTGGGAGGCATTGAGCCTATAAGGACTGCGCGAGATTAGGAGGATACTCATGCGCACGGTGTGGTGGGCGATGCTGATGTGGGTGCTCTGCGGGTCCGCTCCGGCGTGGGCCGGGAATGATACGGCCTTGCGCACGCTGCTGCGCGCACAGGCCTTCAATAAAGAGTTCGAAGGATTCGATTCGTATGATGTCCTCATTGAGGAGGATCGAGCGTTCGACAATGGCTCACGGGAGGTGACGGCCGTCGCCGTGGGAAAGTTTTTGGACCATCATAAGCGGCTCAAGGTTCTGTTTCTCGTCGCCGGGGACCTCATTATAGGTGGACAGATCCTGGAAGGGACGGACCTTCCGCCCTGTGTGGCTTCGGGCAATCATCCG
Source organism: Nitrospira tepida (assembly GCF_947241125.1). Classification (NCBI taxonomy): domain Bacteria; kingdom Pseudomonadati; phylum Nitrospirota; class Nitrospiria; order Nitrospirales; family Nitrospiraceae; genus Nitrospira; species Nitrospira tepida. Next base: position 961,644 of record NZ_OX365700.1, read on the forward strand.
GCTTCATCACTTTAACCTTTTACAAGGAGGTAGTCGGTATGTATCGGCCTTTGATGGTCGTAATCATGGTCATAGTGGAAGTGTTCGCGGGGAGCCCGGCCGTGTTCGCATTGCAATCCGGCGGCGTGGAGATCGGCGATCTGGAAAGCGGGTCCGTCGTGGGCCAATCCTTCAAGGAGCTGCCGGTCGATCTGGAGCTTCAGGCGCTGGAAGGCGTGGGGGGCAAGAGCGTCTGGTATCCGCCCGTAGCCGTGCTCAATATGGTCGGACGCGCCGGGACGCCGGTGCTGCTGAAAGTGACCAATGCCACGAAGGCGGAGCAGACATTCGGATTGTCCGCCGAGGAAAACATTTCGGCCCCCACGACCTTGAACGTCAAATTGACGCTCAAGCCGGGCGAGACGAAGTACATCGGCATCCCGACCAGCGACCTGACCTATGTCACGGCTGGTAGTGTGCTGCGATACCATTCGCTCACTGATAAGAGCGTGTTGGGAGGACAATTGATGGTGATGAAGTAAAGGGCTGGATTCGGTTCCGTGCGAGAGAAGCCCTGTGACCTGACAATCAGGTCACAGGGCTTGTCGTTTTGTCTTCTCTCGATCCGCCTCTGCATTGATTTCGCGGTACCCCGCCATTATAGTCACACGAATATGGGGGGGAGGCTCGTGAAACTTCGGTGGCCGCCAGTGTGCCTGCGGGCCGGGGGCAGGAAAGTTCCGGCTCGGTGGGCCGATAAAGCCAGTAGACTTTTAACCATCGGGTGGGTGCAGGCGCTTGTCGTCGTGCTTCCGTTGGTCGCTGAGGCCGCTCCGTCCGAAAGCGCGAGGCGAGCCTATGACCATGGGCTGCAACTCGTAAAAGAACGTCAGATCGATGGCGCGATCGAGGCCTTCACCAGGGCGACGGAGGCGGACCCTCGATTTGCGGAGGCCCATTACCAACTGGGGCTCGCGCTGCTCACGGGAAAGCGGCAGCGGCAGGAGGCGGCGGATGCGTTCCGCCGGGCGCTGGTGGCTTCCCCCAAACATGTCGAGGCGCAATATGAGTTGGCCATCTTGGCTTTGCAGGACGGCCAGACGCGCGAGGCCGAGCAGGGGTTGATCCGGGTCATTGAGTTGGCGCCCAAACATGAGCAGGCCTATTTGGAACTCGGCCGGCTCTACGAGCGCCGGCCCGCGGTCGAGCAGGCGGTCAAGACCTATCGGGCCCTCCTCGCCGTTGATCGAGACCACCCGGAAGCCCTCTATCGGCTGGCCGGCCTTGCGGATGCCGCCGGCGACGCGGCCGGCGCCAAGCTGTACCTGGACCGGCTGTTGAGAGCCCGCCCGAAGCATGCCGATGGGTGGTACCTCAAAGGCCGCCTCGCCGAAAGGAACAACGATCTGGTGGAGGCGGCCTACGCCTATCGGCAGGCCATTCAAGCCAAGCCGGGATTCATCGACGCGAGATACAACCTAGCCTTCATCCTGCGGAGCCAGGGACAGACGGCGGAGGCGGCCAAGGAACTGTCCGACATCATCAGGCTGAAGCCGGAACATGCCGACGCCCATATGAATCTCGGCTTGGCCTACACGAGTCTCAACCGTCTCGACGAAGCGGAGCGGGAATATGAGGCGGCGGTGAGCTTCAACCCCGACCTGGCCGAGGCCCACTACAACTTCGGCGTGTTTTTGGAACTGCACCGCAAGGACATGGTCAGGGCCCTCGCGCAATATCGAAAATATCGCGAATTGGGGGGACGGGATGATCGGGTGGAGCGCATCCTCGGGCACTAGCCCGCATTATTCATGACGATTCGTGGCGAAATCGCGCAGTCGCCAGGCGAGACGGGCAAGCACAGCCGCGAAGAACCAAGGCGTACTTGAAACAGTACGTCGAGGGACTGAGCGGCGAGCACGCCCGCCGTCAGGCTCTGTCGCAGCGGCGAATCCGCGATTGCAGCAGAAGCGTTCATGAATAATGCGGGCTAGCGCCTGCTACCACCAGGGATAGCGACCATAGGGTCCCCAAAAATAGTAATAGCCAGGGTAGACCGGCCGGTAGAGGTACCGGGTTTCAGTAGGCGGGCTCCAGACGTGGAGCTGTTTGATGGTGAGGATGGGATAGACATAGTCGATCTCGTCGAGCGGGAGCGTGGCGCTGCCAGTGACTTCCCCGACGACGGTCACGCGCGCGCCGGGCGGCAGCGCCGCCGGGTCCATCGGCTTCGTTTCCATCGCGAAGAACCGGCCTTGTGTCGCCATGCGATCCGTCGCAGGTTCCTGATTGTCTTCCAGGGGAAGCTGCAAGACCTCGACCCTGGTTCCTGTCTTGAGACGCTTGGCGGCAAGCACTTCCCCGCCGAACATGACGACCCGCCCGCGATAATTTTCGGGCGCCTCGATGAGCTGGGGAAAGGCGACGCTCCGGTCGATCTGCTCCGTCTGCGTGATCTCCAAACTCGAAGGAGATTTCGTACAGCCAGCGGCGACGAGCCACGCAGGCAGGGCGGCGATCAGCAGCCAGCGAGTCATGCTGGGATTATAGCAAGGGCATGGCCCCGGTTCATCGACTATAATGAAGCACGTGTCCGGAGAAGATCCGGAAAAGAAAGGAGAGCCCTGTGAATCGTGGTGGACAGATCTGGAAGGTAGTCGCGCTGGCATGGCTGGCCGGTCTGTGGTCCGTTTCCGCCGGACCGGCAGTCGCCGCGCTGGAGAAGGCCGACAAGGCGGAGTTGAAAGGCAAGTACGAGCTGCTCAATGAGCCCTCCACGCACGTGAAGGGCAAGGTGAAGCTGGTCGAGTTCGCCGATTTCTACTGTCCCCATTGCCATCACTTTGAGGAGGCCGGGCTGCCGGTCCTGAAAAAGGAGTTCGGCGATAAGTTGGAAGCGACGATGGTGGGATTCCCCGTCTTCCGGCAGATGTTGCCGACCCCGTTCGAGATGTATGAGCAGGCCAAGACGATGGGGAAGGGCGAGGAAATGAAGAAAGTCCTCTTCCGAACCATCCACACCGACAAGGTCAAGTTCCTGGATAAGTCGCTCCGCGCCGTGCTGATCAAGGAAGTCGGGCTGGACCCCGTGGCCTTCGAGCAGGGCTTGGAGAGCGGCAAACCCATCAAGGCGCTCGAAGAGGGAAAGCGGTGGGGCGAGCGCATCAATTTGCAGCAGACGCCCACGTTGTTGCTTGACGGGAACATCAAAGTCACCGACATCAATCCTGAGAACGTGAAGCTCGTCATTCAGAGCATTCTCGACCAGGATGCGAAGAAGAAGTGAGAAGAAAGAGTGAGGAGTAAGGAGTGAGGAGTAAGTAGCAAGGAGTAAGGAGCGAGGAGGCCGCGGCACGCTGCCGCTTCCTGATCACTTTTCACGCTGCACGAGGACTATGGCGCGCGATCCCATCTGCGGCATGACGGTTGATCCGGCCAGGGCGGCCGGCCAACAGGTCCACGAGGGCACGACCTACTATTTTTGCAGCCAGCACTGCCTGCACACCTTTCAGGCGGATCCCGCTCGCTACGCCAACGCTTCCTCCGCCGGGTCCTCCTCGACTGCACCGGCGCCCCTGATGATGCCGCGCCCCTCCAAGAAGGGGCTTGTCATGGTCGAATCCCCTTCTTCTCCGACCGGTCCCACGGCGAAGGACCCGGTCTGCGGGATGACGGTCGTGCAGGCCTCGGCGGCCGCCACTTTCCTGCACGAAGGGACGACGTATTATTTTTGCTGCACCGGCTGCCGCGACCGGTTTCAGGCCGATCCCGACCGTTACCTCCACCCGGAGCGGGCCAAGCCCGCCGCTCCGGCGACGGGAACCGCGTCACGCTATGTCTGTCCGATGTGTCCGGAGGTCGAGTCCAAAACGCCGGCCCCCTGCCCGAAGTGCGGGATGGCGCTCGAACCGGCGACCGTGCAGCCGTTGACCGGCACGGAGTACGTCTGCCCGATGCATCCGGAGGTGCGGCAGGCAGAGCCGGGCTCCTGCCCGATCTGCGGGATGGCGCTGGAGGCCAGGACGGTCACCACACAGCAAGAGGACAATCCCGAGCTGAGGCTGATGAGCCGGCGATTCTGGCTCTGCCTCCCGTTGGCCTGCATCGTGTTGGTCACGGCGATGTCGGACATGATTCCCGGGCAACCCTTGCAGCGGATCGCCTCCCGGACGCAGCTCAACTGGCTGGAGTTCATCCTCGCCACGCCGGTGGTCCTGTGGGGAGGCTGGCCGTTTTTCGAACGGGGCTGGCATTCGCTCACGTCGCGCCATTTCAACATGTTCACCCTGATCGCGATGGGGACGGGCGCGGCCTACTTCTATAGCGTCGTCGCGACGCTGGTCCCCGACTGGTTGCCGGCCTCGTTCAAGCATGCCGATGGCGCGGTCGCGGTCTATTTTGAGGCGGCGGCCGTGATCACCGTCCTGGTCCTCCTGGGACAGGTCCTCGAACTGCGCGCCCGCAGTCAAACCAGCAGCGCCATCCGTTCGCTGTTGCAACTGGCTCCCTCCATCGCCCACCGTCTCCGCGGCAGCGGGCAGGAGGAAGAGGACGTCTCGCTGGACCTGGTCCATCCGGGCGACCGGCTGCGTGTGAGGCCCGGCGAGCACGTTCCCGTGGACGGCGTTGTCATCGAGGGAAGCAGCGCGGTCGATGAATCGATGCTGACCGGGGAATCGCTGCCGGTGGAGAAGGCGGCCGGCTCACGGGTGACGGCCGGTACGCTCAATGGGACCGGCTCCTTCGTGATGAAGGCCGAACGAGTCGGCTCGGAGACGCTGCTCGCCCGCATCGTGGCGATGGTCAGCGAGGCGCAGCGGAGCCGGGCGCCGATTCAACGATTGGCCGATGTGGTCTCAGGCTACTTCGTCCCGGCGGTCGTGGCGGTCGCTGTACTGGCCGGCCTCGCCTGGTGGGCCTGGGGGCCGGAACCCCGCATGGCTTATGCGCTGCTGAACGCGGTGGCGGTGTTGATCATTGCCTGTCCCTGCGCGCTGGGGTTGGCCACGCCCATGTCCATCATGGTCGGGACGGGCCGGGGGGCGACTGCCGGCGTCCTGGTCAAACATGCGGAGGCGTTGGAGCGGTTGGAGAAAGTTGATACGCTGATTTTCGACAAGACCGGCACCTTGACCGAGGGAAGGCCGAGGCTGAAAAGTTTCCGGTTCGTCCCTCCCTGGGATCAGCAGGAATTGCTCAAGCTCGTGGCCAGCCTGGAGCAGGCCAGCGAACATCCGTTGGCTTCGGCGATTGTGGCGGCGGCGGATGAGCAGGGAGTGAAGCGCAACGCGGCGAAACAGTTCCAAGCGGTCATGGGCAAGGGGGTCAAGGGGGCCGTCGAGGGCAAACAGGTGGCGGTCGGCACGGTTTCGTTCCTCAAGGACGACATGGGGGTGCCGGCGGCGGAGTTGCAGGCCTTGGCGGGGGAGGGAGAACGGTTGCGGCAGGACGGACAAACGGTCGTGTTTGTCTCGGTGGAGGGCCAGGCAGCGGGATTGATCGGCGTGGCGGACCCGATTAAGGAAACGACGCCCGAAGCCGTTCGCCTGCTCAAGGAAGACGGGTTGCGATTGATCATGGTGACCGGCGACAATCGCACCACCGCCCAGGCTGTTGCCGCCCGGCTGGGGATCACGGAGGTGCGCGCGGAGGTGCTCCCTGATCACAAGGGCGCCATCGTCAAGCAGTTGCAGTCGGAAGGGCGGATCGTGGCCATGGCCGGGGACGGCGTCAACGACGCGCCGGCGCTGGCTCAGGCCGATGTCGGGATCGCGATGGGAACCGGCACCGCCGTGGCCATGGAGAGCGCGGGCATGACTTTGATCAAGGGGGACCTTCGCGGGCTTGTGCGGGCCCGGCGGCTGAGCCGGGCGACCATGCGGAACATCCGCCAGAATCTGGTGTTCGCCTTCCTATATAATACGATCGGCGTCCCGATCGCGGCCGGGGTCCTCTATCCAGTCTGGGGACAATTGCTGAGTCCCATGCTCGCCAGCGCGGCCATGACCTTCAGTTCGGTGTCGGTCATCGGCAATGCGCTCCGGTTGCGGCGGATCCCTCTTTAAATAGATGCGAAACAGGATGCGACACCGGCGGGCTGCGCTGATCCTCCTGTGTCTGCTTGCCGCCGGGGGGCAGAGTTCCGAAGTTCCGGCGGCCGAACGGAGCAACGGCCTCGCCTCCGCGAGCGACCTGCAAACCCAGATCAAAACAACCGCCTCGAAGGTCACGCCCGCCGTCGTCAGCATTGCCTCCACCGTGTTCGTGCCGGATCAAGCCCTGAGCGACGAGAACCTGCCCTTCGGTCTGTTCCGCGACCAGCCGCCGCTCCGCCGGCAATATGGGCAAGGCTCAGGCGTCATCGTGTCGTCGGACGGGTACATTATCACGAATAACCATGTGGTGGCCGATGCGGTCGATGTGGAAGTGCTGTTGACCGACCGCCGCCAGTTCAAAGGCCGGGTCGTGGCCACCGATCCGAGGACGGACGTGGCCGTCGTGAAGATCCAGGCCTCCAATCTTCCGACCATTCCCTGGGGAGATTCGAGCAAGTTGTCGGTCGGGGATTTCGTGTTGGCCATCGGGAACCCGCTGGGGTTGAGCCGGACCGTGACGTTCGGCATCGTCAGCGCGGTCGGCCGCGCCGATGTCGGGGTGGCGGATTACGAAGACTTCATCCAGACGGATGCGCCGATCAACCCGGGTAATTCGGGCGGCGCGCTGGTGAACATCTGGGGCGAGCTGGTCGGGATCAACACCGCCATCGCCAGCCCCACCGGCGGGAGCGTCGGGGTCGGATTTGCCGTGCCGAGCAACATGGCGCGGGCGGTCATGCAAAGCCTGCTGAAGACGGGGCGGGTGGTGCGGGGATTTCTGGGCGCCTCGACGCAAGATGTGACCCCGCTGCTCAGCAAAGTGTTCAAGCTTCCGGACGTGAAGGGCGCCATCATTACGGACTTGCAGGCCAAGGGGTCGGCGGAACGGGCGGGCCTCCGTCGCGGAGACGTCGTGGTGCGGTTCGACGGCCGGGAGATTCTCGACGGCGGGCACCTGCGCAACCTGATCGCGGCGGCGCCGATCGGCAGCCGGCACAAGGTCGAGATCGTGCGCGACGGGCGCTTGTTCCATGCGGAGTTGGTGGTGCAGGAAGCGCCGCGGGAGCGGGCGAGGAGGACCGAGCCGCCGGACTTGGAAAGCCAGCGCACCCATCCCCTGGCCGGGCTCATGGTCGATGAACTGACTCCGATGATGGCCAAGCAAATGGGGGTGCCGAGCAACTCGGGAATCGTCGTGACCGACCTCGAAGAGGGCAGTCTCGCCGAAGCCTCCGGCATGCAGCCGGGCGACATCATCCTCGAAGTCAATCGCCAGCCGGTGCCCAATCTGGCCTCCTACCAACAGGTCGTCGAGCCGATTCGCCCCACCGACTTGACCCTCCTCCTCATCAACCGGCAGGGGACGGTGCTCTACGTCCCGATCCAGAGCGAATAGGGTCGAGGGCCGGCACGGGCCGGCGGCTTGCGCTCACGCGCTTCCCTTCATTACGGCCCGGCAGGCAGCGGATTCCCCCTGCGCATCCGATCCCTTGCGTGAAGCGTTCCACGCGCGCTCGCCGCATGCTCGAGCCGGTTCTTGCCGGTGACCTTGACGCCCCAGGATTCCTGGGCGCCGGTCACGCGCGATCGAGCGCCATGGGCAGAGGAACGAGGTCGAGTGATTCTGCGGGCGGCATCATGCCGATGTGAACCACGGGATGGGTGATTCGACGTGGAGAGGGAGTTAGGTGAGCGGCGGCGGGCATGCTGGATGCCGGTTTCGGCTTCGGTCTCGGAACAGCGGGCTGGTTGGGCGGCGCGTGATCGTCTGCCGGTCCATGCGGAGTCGCATCGTGAGGGGCGAGGAGGTGGCTATCGTAGTCGGTCCGGCTTGACGAGAGCAAATGGAAAATGGCGTCGGTTCTGCGGGCCTGGCGAGGACGATGCTTGCGGTCCGATCCGGAGCGAGTAGGGAACGCCTCACCTCGATCCTCGTATCCGATTCGATACCTCCTGTATCTCTTCGGATACGGCATGGTCGTTCATCCGGAGCCCGATATTCCGAAGACAGTCGGAGCTGCGGCTCTGGGGGCTTAATCCATGGTTTGGCCGGTGGCGCGGGCGAACCGGTACCCAACTTGCCTCCTATTCATTCCGACGGAGACACATGATTCGTGCTGAAGTTCCGGCGTAAGGAGAGGCTCATGAATAAACGATTGGCGACGGGGCTCGGGGTTCTGGGCATGATGGTCTGGCTGTCGTTATTTGCCGCCGGCCTGCTGCTGGATTCGAAACCCTATCGGAAGGCGATCGAGGGTGCGTTGAAGGCCAACCAGCCGGTGTCGGCCGAGCATGTGCTGTTGGCGGCGCTGCTGTTCACCCCGACCAACGTGGCGTTGCTCAGCGTGCTGGCCGGTTTTCTGGGCGGGTGCGCCAGCGTGCTGAACGATCGCAATCTCTTGCAGCACGAGATGCAGCAGGCTCAAGCCGGCGGAGATGCGGCGCGGGCTTCGCGACTGGAGCGGCGGATCAGATTCATGGGAGAGTCCCCGATCGTGTCGATGATGCGGGGATTCGTGGTCTATCTCGCCATTATCTCGGGCATCTTCCTGGTGATCTCGAATCCATTTGAAAACCCGACCATGGACCAATTCATCCGCCTGGCTGGCCTGTTCTCGGTCGTGGCCTTTATGATGGGCTATGATCCGACGAGGTTCGAAGAGTTGCTGGAAAAATTGTCCTCCGTTGGCCAAAAAGCCCAGCCGCGCAATCCGTGGCGGTCTTCGGAAAACGGGACTGCTAGGTTCGGCGCGAGAAGAACCGCGACAGCCTGGTGAAGAAGGAGGCGAGGTTGAAGACCAGGGACGCAGCCGCGGAGTACAGGCGGGAAGGCGTCGTTCCAAGCGTTTCGTTGAACGGCGAGAAGGTAATGAGCAGGAGGCATCCGTCATCGGTGGACGTTTCATGGTGCCGGCTGCCGGCCGCCGACCGGTGATAATCGCCGGGGAACAGCGCCTGTCCTTCGCAAACACAGCCACCCTCCAGCACGAACAGTTCTTCCACCGCCGCATGCCTGTGCGGGGCATGCCGATAGCCCGGAGCGAACCGGACCAGCGCCGTTGTCCGCCGCGTGACCGGGTCATTGTAAAGCACCTTCATCTTCATGCCGGCCGAGACTTCCAGCCAGGTCCCTTCCGAGGCCCTGATGAAGGTGAACTCGGCTCCGGCGGAGGCCGGCCGCTGCGGTTCGGTTTCGATGCGGGCCATCAGCTTGGCTTTGAGATCAGCCGGAGGCGGGACAGGCGGCGCCAAGGCTGCCAAACGGGCGGCCGTCTGCCGGAACTCCGCCACTTCGGCCCTGGCCGCTTGCGCGTCGGCCCCTTCATCCTCGAGAAGCCGCTCGAATTCAATCTGCTCCTGCCCGTCGAGAGCGTTCAGCGCATGCAACGGGGCCTGGTCCTGTCGATCATCCGGTCGCGCTGGTGTCATGACACGAGTCCTTCTCCATGGGGAGCGAGAAGATCGCGCAATTTGATCATGCCCAATCGCATGCGCGTTTTGATGGTTCCAAGAGGAATGCCGAGCCGTTCCGCGATCTCGCTCTGACTGTACCCGCCGAAGTAGGCCATGAGAATCGGCTGCCGCTGTTCCGCGGATAGGGCCTCCAGCGCCTGTTGCACAATCCTTCGCTGTTGCCCTTCGGCGGACTGCGCCTCGGGCGTCGCCTGATCCGATGGAAGCCACTCGGCTTCCTCCATCGAGGCATGCAGGGCGCGCTCGGTGCGTCCGGCCCTGATACGGTCGATCGCGCGGGTGCGGGCGAGGGTCATGAGCCAGCCGGCCACTGTGCCGCGTTGGCGATCATAGGTATGGGCCTGCTTCCAGACCTGCGTGAAGACGTCCAACATGACCTCTTCGGCCGTGTGGGTGTTTTCGACCATGCGCAGGATCAGTCCATAGACCTGCGGGCTGGATTGATCGTAGAGCCTGCCGAACGCAGTCTGGTCGCCCTGCGCCGTCCTGGCGATGAGGTCGAGCCATTCCCGCTCTTGCGCCGATTGCTCAGCCAGCACGCCGACCATCCGTCTGCTCTCCTCCCATCTCTACGAGGTGAGAGGAACTATTGGATTCATCGCTGATCCCCATTCCGTCCTGCCAGAGAATCCCGTAGGGCGGGACCCAAAGGGTAGCACCGGGAGCCGTTCCCTTCAACCGGCCGCCCTTACCATCCGAAATTTAAAATTTGAAATTCGAAATTTGAAATGTGAAATCCAAACACCCCGCATCTCCCGTAGAGGCGAACGAGAGCCGGCCGAGCGCACCGGGGAATCGGAGCGTTTCACTCGCGCAATTCAATCCATCAACAGGAGGGAGCAACCATGAAGACGGGATTCGCCATGTGGATGGTCATCGGGCTGCTGGGGATCGCCACCGCAGGCTGCAACACGATGGAGTCATCGCCGGGCGGGAGGATGGCGGACGCATCGCTCTACGAACGGTTGGGAGGCAAGCCGGCGATTACGGCGGTGGTGGACGATTTTGTCGGCCGCGTGGCGGCTGACAACCGGATCAACGGGAAATTTGCCAACGCGAACATCCCTCGCCTCAAAACCATGTTGGTCGATCAAATCTGCGAAGCGTCCGGCGGACCGTGCAAGTACCGCGGGCGCGACATGAAGACCGCCCATGCCGGGATGCAGATCACCGGCGGGGAATTCGATGCCCTGGTCGAGGATCTGGTGGCCAGCCTCAACAAGTACAAGGTCGGCGACCGCGAGAAAAAGGAACTGCTCGGCGCGCTCGGTCCCATGAAGGGGGACATCGTCTCCTCCTCGGCCATGGGACCGAAGGATGGGGATCTGGCCTTGCCGATGGGTTACCAATCCTGGCCCAAGTTCCTGTCCTTCGTCCAGAAGCTGGACGTGAAGCAGGTGCGGGAACTCTACATCAATCCCACGGGATCGAGGACCAGACAGGGAGAGCCGTTCCCCAACGGCACCGTCATGGTGATGGAGATCTACAAGGCCAAGATGGACGGAGACCAACCGGTCAAGGACCCGGACGGCAGGTTGATCAAGGCGGATCTCGCGAAGGTCTTCGTGATGGGGAAGAACGAAGGTTGGGGACAAGATCAACCGGAGCATCTCAAGAACGGATTATGGCTCTATGCCGCCTACGGACCGGACGGGAAGAAGCTCATGGAGAATTTCGGGAAATGCCGCGCCTGTCACCAGCCGCAGGCTCAGAAAGATTTCGTCCACAAGTACGACGAGTATTTCCAACAGCGGTCGGCCATGTGATCGGCCGGCCGAACGCCACGGAAGGAGAAGCCTGTCATGAGACACATCAGCAGCCGTCACTGGGATCAGATGGAGAACAGAGCATGGCGGACGGCCCTGCGCGGCGCCGCCCTATGCATCGGGATGGTCGCTCTTGCGGCGGGCGTCGCCATGGCATCGAGCCACCGCGAAGCGCCGTTCATTACCGAACTGCCGAAGGTGGACGGAACGGATTTCTACATGTTCCGGAGCTATGAGCCGGGCCGGCAGGATTATGTGACGCTCATCGCCAACTACCTGCCCCTACAGGCCCCGTATGGGGGACCCAACTACTTTCAATTGGACCCGGAAGCGCTCTACGAGATCCACATCGACAACAATGGCGACGCGAGGGAAGACCTGACCTTTCAATTCCGGTTCAAGAACAGCCTGCAAGACTTGTCCGTGCCGGTCGGGCCGAGCGGTCAGACCAAGAACATCTCGGTGCCGTTGATCAATATCGGGCCGATCTCCTCCGGCAACATGCAGGCCCAGAACATTATCGAGACCTACACCATCGACCTCGTAAGGGGGAATCGTCGGACCGGGAACCGGCAGCCGGTCGTCAACGCCGGCACCGGCTCGACGACCTTCAGCAAGCCGCTCGACAACATCGGCAGCAAGTCCATCCCGAACTATGACCACTACGCGAACAGCTTCATCCACACCATCACGATACCCGGCTGCGGGACGCCCGGCAAAGTGTTCGTCGGGCAAAGGAAGGAATCCTTTGTCGTGAACCTGGGCGAGATCTTCGATCTGGTCAATCTGAATCCGCTTGGCCCGCCAGACGGCCGGCGCAACATCATCGACGATGCGAACATCACCTCGTTGGTTTTGGAAGTCCCGATCGCCTGTGTGACGAACGGGAGCGAGAAGGTCATCGGCGGCTGGACGACGGCGAGCCTGCGGCAAGCGCGCCTGCTGCGGCCTGCCGCCACCTTCGACCGTCCGGCGTTGGAGGGCGGGGCCTGGACGCAGGTCTCCCGGCTTGCGATGCCGCTCGTCAATGAAATCGTGATCGGGCTCAAGGACAAGAACCGGTTCAACGGTTCCAAGCCGGAGGATGACGCGCAGTTTGCCGATTACGTCACCAATCCCTCCTTTCCGTTCCTGATTCAGGCCCTGTTTCCAAGCGCGCCGGCCCCGACGCTCTTTCCAAGGGCGGATCTGGTCGCGGCGTTTCTGACCGGGATCAACACCCCGGCGACCGGCAATCTCAACCAGCCGGCCAACGTGGTGGCCTCCGAAATGATGCGCCTCAATACCGGCATCGCTCCCACCCCGAAGGCCGCTCAGAACAATCTGGGGGTGATTGGGGGAGACCTGGCGGGGTTTCCGAACGGGCGTCGTCCCGGCGATGATGTGGTCGACATCGAGTTGAGAGTGGCCATGGGGAAGCTGATTTCCGCCGGCCTGTTCGGCAACCAGAGCCAGGCGCCCGCCGGCGAAGCGCCGCTCACCGACGGGGCCCTGGTGAACGCCTCGTTCTTTGGCGACACATTCCCGTATCTGACGACGCCCATCCCCGGTGCGCCAATTCAGTAGGCCGACATTGATAAATCGAAAGGGGGACAACATGATTCGACTCCCATTCAGAGGCTTGGCGGTCGGCTGCCTGTTGGTTCTGGCCGGATGCAGCGGCGATGACGGCGGTGTGCCCGGAGGCCAGGCTGGCGGAACGACCGGCGGGTCATCGGACTCGTTCACGGCGATGGTGTCTCAGATCGCCTCCACGTCGCCGGAGGATACCGAGCCGGCCGACGTGGACCGGCTTGCACCCTCTCAGCCGGAGGAGGCCGAACCGGCCGCACTGTGACGTATCGGACGGGCGGGGAGGACCATGGGCCCCTCCGCCCTCGCAGGAGAGGATGGCGAGAGATGCGGAGATTCGTGTCGAGGATGGTGTTCCCGGTTGCGGTGCTGCTCCTGATCCCCCTGGTCCCATGGACAGGCAGCGCCGCCCCGTTTCTTCCATCGGACGACAAGCAAGTGTTGGAACGGGTCAGAGAGCGGCCCCTTGATCCAGCCTGGCAAGAATTGCGACGGCTTCGGGAGGCGGTCGCCCGGAAGCCGGGCGATCTTGAGTCGTCAACCAGGCTGGCCGCGCGCTACATCGAACAGAGCCGGAGCGAAGCCGACCCCCGATACCTCGGCTATGCAGAAGCCGTCCTCGTTCCGTGGCTGGGGCGGGAGCAGCCGCCTGCGGAGGCGTTGCTGTTGAGGGCGACGATCCGGCAGAGCCTGCATCGCTTCGACGAGGCGCTGGAGGACCTTCACCTGGTCCTGAGCCGGAAACCCCAGTCCGCGCAGGGCTGGCTGACGGCGGCGCTGCTCCATCAGGTCCGAGGCGACTATGGGCAGGCGCGACGGCACTGTACGCCGTTGATTCGGTTGGCCGGAGAGGTCGTGGCCGGCGCCTGCCTCGCCTCGGTCGGAAGCCTCACCGGCCAGGCGGAGCCCAGTTACGACTTGCTTCATCGGCTTTCCCGCCGCGGAGGCGTCATGAATCCTGCGGAACGCCAATGGGTGGCGACGTTGCTGGCCGAAATGGCTGAGCGACGAGGAGCTGCGGCCGAGGCGGAAGGCCATTACCGAGCGGCCCTGCGCATCGGCCTCCATGATTCCTACCTCTTGGCGGCCTATGGAGATTTTCTGCTCGACCGAGGCCGCGCGGAAGAAGTCATCCAATTGCTCAGACATGAGCGTAAGGCCGATGCGCTGCTTCTCCGGTTGGCTCTGGCGGAACAGATGGCAGGTCATCCCGACGCGACAGCGGATCGGGAGGCCTTGCGGGCGCGGTTCGAGGCGGCCGGGCGCCGCGGTGATCGCATTCACCTGCGCGAAGAGGCCCGCTTCACATTACGGTTGTTGGAGGATGCCGCCGCAGCAGTGCGTGTGGCCCGGGAGAATTGGGCGATCCAGAAGGAGCCGGCCGACGCCAGAATCTTGCTGGAAGCGGCCGTCGCTGCGAAAGACCGACCGGCCGCCCGCGCGGTGATGGATTGGATCGAGGCCAATCACCTGGAGGACGTGCGCCTGCACGACCTCATGCGCCGGATCAAGAGGTAACGCGTGAGGCGGATTGTCGTTCAGATCGTCGTGCTGGTCTTGTGGATCTGCGCGTCGGCCTTGCCGGCGCTCGCGCACAAACCCAGCGACAGTTATCTCACGCTCTCGGTCGAGTCGGATCGCATCGACGGCCGCTGGGATATCGCCCTGCGCGATCTGGACTATGCGATCGGCCTGGATGCCGACGACGACGGCCAATTGACCTGGGGCGAGGTGCGATTCCGCCTGTCGGTGATTCGCGACTACGTTCTGCCTCGACTTGCCGTGAGTATGGGAGAAGTGGTCTGTGCCAGCCGGCCGACGGCCGATCTCTTGGATCAGCACACGGACGGAATTTATGCCGTGTTGAAGTTTTCTCTCGATTGCCCGCACCCAACGCTTCGGATGGAAGTCCACTACAATCTCTTGTTCGATCTCGATCCTCAACATCGCGGGTTGGCCCAGATCATCAGCAGTGAGGGCGTCACTAGCGTCATATTTTCGCCCGAGCATCCGCAATACAGCGTGATGGTCGGCGCCAGTCGTCCATGGGGCGCGTTGCTGTCGTATGCGCATGAGGGAGTGCATCACATCTGGAGCGGGATCGATCATCTCCTGTTTCTGATGGCCCTGCTCCTCCCGTCCGTGTTGCGCCGTCGCGGCGGGGTCTGGGAAGCGGTGCCGGCCTTTCGCCCGGCGCTGATTCAAACCGCGGCCGTCGTCACGGCCTTCACGGTGGCCCATTCGATCACGCTGAGTCTGGCCGTGTTGGACCTGGTTCGGTTGCCTGCTCGTCTGGTCGAGTCCGCGATCGCCGCCTCCGTTGTGCTGGCGGCTCTCAACAACATCGCGCCCCTCGTGGCCGAACGTCGATGGGTCGTGGCCCTAGGCTTTGGTCTGTTGCACGGGTTCGGATTCGCCGGCGCCCTGGCCGATCTGGGCCTTCCGCCCAACGCGACTGTGGCGGCGCTGGCCGGGTTCAATCTCGGCGTGGAAGCAGGACAACTGCTGATCGTCGGCCTGTTCCTCCCGATCGCCTACGGCCTCCGCGGCTTGCGGCTCTATCGGCGCGGGGTCGTCGCCGCCGGTTCCTGCGCGGTCGCGGCCTTGGCCCTCTGTTGGCTGGTCGAGCGCGCCTTCGATTGGCAAATCCTGAATTTTTGACGGCGCGGAGGATGAAGAGGTTCAAGATGCGCCTGCCTGGTCTGCTTTCGTTCGGAGAGGACACAGGGCGGTCGCGGAAGGCCTTCGCATACAGTTGGGGCGCCTCGCTGACAGCTCATCTGTTGGTGATCGGGGTTGCAGTCATGCTCGGGCCACGCGCGTTTCCCACTCTGCCACGGCCGGAGGTCGTTGCCTGGCAGGTCCTGTTGGTTGACTCCGATGGTTCGGAGAAGAGGGGACCGGCCGATGCCGATCAATCGCCGCTGGCTGACGCCACCACACACATTTCTGCTCAGCCCGCGTCGGAACCGCCGGATTTGCCCTCTCCGATAATCCAGACCACGCGGCCATCATTCGTGTCTCGGCGTGCTGAGAGCCAACCCGAGGGCGTGGAACAAGGTGCCAGGGCGACACCGGCTGAGCGAAGGGTGGCCATGGCCGATAAGGTGCGGCAGCCAAAGTCGACAGACTCGACCGTCTCAACCAAGCCGGAAGCTGAAACTACTGCGGTCGTAAGACCCGTCACCGCGGAATCACCGGCGCAGGACCAGCCGGCTTCTCCTGGACCCTCGACTGACGTATCCGAGCCAACGGTCCCGGCGCTCTCGACCGTTCCTGAATCCGGGCAGCCCGAGATGACGGCGTCTCTTCGCCAGACGGCCGAGGAGCAAACGTCCTCCATGCCGGATATGGTCCGCCATGACGCAAGCGCCATAGAGGAAATCCGAGATCGTGTTCCTGCGCCGCAGGGAACAGGATCGCCTGAGCCGGGTTCCGAAGGCCTGCGGCCGGCGGCCAACCTGGCATCCGAACCAACGCGTCCTCTCGTAAATTCAACCAACGGCTCGAACGCGCTTGTGGGACGTTCCACCAGAGACGTGGATTACGGCTGGCTGGTGAAGTCGATTCGAGGGCGGATTCTCGATCTGAAGCAATACCCGATCGAAGCAAGGCTGAATCGATACGAAGGACGTGTGGTCGTTCGCGCGGTCATCAGCGAGGCCGGCGAGCTGCTCGACGTCTCCGTCGTGCAAAGTTCGGGGCACGAGGTGCTCGATCGCAATGCGATCGACCTCCTGCGCCGGGTCTGTCCGATCACGATGCGCGAGCCCTTGCAGCGGCAAGCGGTGGCGGTCAAGGTGCCGGTCAGCTACAGCTTGCGCAATTGACCGAGAGGGAAGGGTTTGTTACAGTCGCGGTGTCACGAATCGTACGATCGTAACACGCACAAAGAGGCATGCCATGACGCAACTTTCCCGCTTCGGCGTATCCCTGGACCGTACGTTGCTGGCTGAATTCGACCGATTGATCGACCGGAAGGGCTATGCGACACGGTCGGAGGCGCTGCGCGACCTGATCCGCGCCAATCTGGTCGAGGAGGAATGGAGCGACGGGCGCGAGGCCGTCGCCACCGTGACCATCGTCTACGATCACCACGTCCGTGACCTCACCGATAAACTCACGAGCGTGCAACATGACTCGCAGCATCTGATCGTGTCCAGCCTGCACGTCCATCTTGACCGCGACCACTGCCTGGAAGTGTTGGTCCTACGGGGCAAGGGCCGCGAGATCAGACATGTGGCCGACGTCCTCATCGGCACCAAGGGAGTCAAGCACGGTCAATTGGTGCGGACCACGACCGGGACCAGGTTGCGATGAACGCGAGATGCCTGTTGCTGCTGGTGGGATTGGTCCTCGCGATTGTCACGGGCAGGGCCTGGGGCCATGACCCGGATAGTCCGGAACTCGAAGTGTCGGAAGTCGTGGTGGAGGCCGATCGTCCGGTCGCAGCCTCCTCCCAGCAGTTCATCCCCGACAAGGAATACCTGCTCCAGCCTCAAGGGCGTCCGGCCCAGGTCCTGCGCCTGATTCCCGGCTTTATTGCGGTGGAACATTCCGGCGGCGCCGGCAAGGCGGATCAATATTTCCTCCGCGGGTTCGATGCCGACCATGGGACCGACGTGGCCTTCTTTGCGGATGGGATGCCGATCAATTTCCGCTCGCACGCCCATGGCCAGGGCTATACCGATCTGAACTTCATCATTCCCGAAACCATCGAAGGGTTGGATGTGTATAAAGGCGGTTATCACACCGAATTCGGGGACTTTGCGACGGCGGGCGCCGTGAATTTCAGGACGAGGGAGGCGGTCAAGGAGGGGGTCATCCAGGCCGCGGGCGGACAGTTCGACACGCAACGGTATCTGCTCATGCTGTCGCCGACGGTCGACAAGGTGAAGACGTTGTTTGCGGCCGAGGGGTATTACACAAATGGGCCGTTCATCAACGACAACCGGTACTTTCGAGGCAATCTGCTCGGAAAGGCGACGTTCAACCCGACCACGCGTTCCGAATTGAGCCTGACCGGCACCTTCCATAAGGCGCAATGGAACGGCTCGGGCGAGATCCCGTTGCGCGCGGTGACGGACGGGTCGTTGGATCGATTTGGATCCATCGATCCGTCGGAAGGCGGCAGGACCCTCCGCTCCACCGGACGGCTCAACTACCATTACGATACGACCTCCGGCGGACGGTTCTTCGCCGATGCCTACGGACAGTATTACAAGTTCGATCTCTATACGAATTTCACCTTCTTTCTGAACGATCCCGCAAATGGGGACGGGTTCCAACAGTCCGATACACGGCTGGTGTACGGCGGCCATGTCGGTTACCGCCAGGTGGTTTCGGCGCTGGGAGCGCCAGGAGCCGTCACGCTGGGCGTCCAAGCGCGAGTGGACGACATCCATGCTCGATTGGGGCCGCAAGTCAAGCGGACCATCCTCGGCACGACCCTCGACAGTGAGATTCAAGAGGCCTCCTATGCCCCCTATATCAAGGCGGAGGTACAGCCGCTCTCATGGATGCGATTGGCGGGAGGACTGCGCAGCGAGATCTTTACGTTCGACGTGCGAAATCGCTGTCTTGATTGTGCCGAACAGCCGGCCGGCCGAACCACGTCCGGCGTACTCTTGCCCAAGGCCAATGTGATCTTGGGACCCTGGGCCGCAACCGAGTTCTTCCTGAACTACGGAGATGGCTTTCACAGCAACGACGCACGATCGGCCATTGTGCCGGGATCCGCGCCCATCGCCAGGGCGCGCACCTACGAAGCCGGCATCCGTTCCAAACCCTGGGGGTCTGAGGGCGTGGAGCTGATTGCCACCCTGTGGGCTTTGGACCTCAAACAGGAACTGGTATTCGTGGGAGATGAGGGGACCACAGAAGTACGCGGCGCCACCCGCCGGCGCGGAGTGGAAGTGGCGGCGCGCGGACAGGTCTACGGACCGCTGTATTTTAACGGCAGCTTTACGTGGACGAAGGCCGAGTTCCGCAACGGCGATGCGATTCCTCTGGCTCCGGAGTTTACGGCCTACGGGGCCTTGCTGTTGAAATGGCCGGAGGGGCTCACGTCGCAATTGCAGGCCACCTACTTGGGCGAGCGGCCGCTCATTGAAGATCGGAGCGTCAAGGCGCCGTCCTGGATCGACTTTGATCTGTCCGAACGCTATCAGTTGCCGATCAAGCTGTCCCACGGCCGCCTGGAGGCCTTCTTGTTCATCCAAAATCTGCTTAATACGAAATGGGAGCAGGCGACGTTCTTCTTCGAGTCCCGGCTCCGGAACGAGGCCGCTGGGGTCAACGATATCCACTTCGTGCCGGGGAATCCCCGATTTGTGATGGGCGGCCTCGCATGGTACTTTTAACCCGCCGTTGGCAGTCGGTCAGGGATCGAGGGGGCGATGCAGGGCGCCATTTTAGGACAGAGGTTTTTCGACCGGCCGACCTTGCGGGTCGCTCGGGACCTGATCGGCAAGTATCTCGTCCGGCAACGGGGTCCGGAGCTGCTGGCCGGACGGATCGTGGAGGTGGAAGCCTATATCGGTCCGAAGGACTTGGCCTGTCACGCCTCGAAGGGGCGAACGGCGCGGACGGATGTGATGTTCGGCCAGGCCGGCGTGGCGTATGTCTATCTCATTTATGGAATGTATCACTGCCTGAACGTCGTGACGGAGGCTGTGGATGTTCCGGCTGCGGTCCTGCTGCGGGCGGTGGAGGTGGAAGGGCGACTGATCGACGGGCCAGGCCGGCTGACGCGCTCGTTTTCAATCGATCGGTCGCTCAACCGGTGGGACCTGACGAAAGGCGAGGCCCTGTGGTTTGAAGATCGGGCCCAGCCGGTGCGGCGAACCTCCATCAAGACCTATCCCCGGATCGGCGTGGACTATGCCGGAACCTGGGCGAACAAGCCCTGGCGGTTCCGGCTTGACGGCGATGGAGTGATTCCACGGCAAATGGCAAGAGCCGGCGCTGGATAGACCCTCCTGCCGATCAGATCTTCTCTCAACGTAGCTCGGGCATTCTCGTCTTGTTCCCAAAGACAATGGCTACCATTGTTCCATCACCCATGCGGTGGAGGACAAATCTACCCGCTGAGTGATGGTGTTCCCTCGTGCTTCTCCGATATGACACAAGGAGTCGAGTATGGGTGAACAAGCGAAAGGAGGCGGCCATGAGGGACATTCAACGACAAGTGGGAGTGCTGCTGCTCGTTCTGAGCGCGCTCCTGTGGGCGACCTTGGGAACGGCAACGGCGGCGGACAGGACATGGGTCGATGAGATCTGGGGCATGGTGAGTTTCGAGAAGGCGACCTACCCCTCGTCGAACTTCGACCCATACTTCGAGAAACTGACCGTCATTCAAGAAGGGTTGGCCCGTCAGGACCGGCAGGCGGTGAAAAAGGAGACGGACCGTTTTCTGAAGATGTTGGCCGATCGGGCCCATGGCATTAACGATGTCGCCGCCGACGAGATTTACAATTTCGCCCTTGGCGTGAGGCCCGCCGAGGAGATCACCCCGGCCGCCCTGCTTGAATTGGGGATTGGGACCGAACGGCCGATGGGGGTGCCGAATCACAGCACGGACGGGGCCTCTGACGCGACCACGGACTGCGGAGCAGGCTGCGATTTCTGGGCGGAGGACGCGCTCATCCCCGGAGGGTGAGGCACCTGTGAGGACAGGCTGAGTTCGCGAGGGTCCGGTTAGTGGATCTGATTTGGCCGGGAAGATTTTGGACGATTGTCGGCAGGTCGGCGCAAATGAAAAGGGGACCGGCCTTGCGACCGGTCCCCTTTGTGCTTGCTATGGTCTGCGAGGATTACTTCGCGCCCAAGCTCGCGTCGGCCTTGGTGGCGGAGGTCACAGGCGGCTCCACCTTGATCTGTGGTCCCTGCACCTGCGGCAGGCGGCCGGCGCCTTCCTTCTTCACGATCCGGTTGTTGTTCAGATCCATCAGCTTCTGCTCGGCATGCTTGATGGATTCAGACGATTGGAGAATGGCGGCATCGCCATGACCATCTTTCTGTCCCGGATCATTGGCCGTCGGTTGGCCGGTCACCGGGCTCCCGTCGTTCTTCATCGGGTAGCCGGGATGCTTGGGCAGCAACGCGGGGTTCGCCATTGCGGTGGAGAGAGCAAACAGCACGCCTGAAACCATGGCACCGACACCGAGTAGGATTTTCATGGCCTCAACTCCTTTGAAAGAATGAAAGAGTGAAGAAACCTGGTCGGGTTCATAAAAAGTCGCGAGAAAGCGGCGGCATCATAACGGGCTGAAGAAGGCCTGTCAAGAGTGGAAAAGACAGGCTGTGGATAGCCACCCGCGGACAGCAGGACGGTGATCCCATCGATGCGAAGGAACGGCTAATGTCGCGGGCTCCGGCGGCCTCGGCCTCGGTGGCGGAAGGGGGGTCTCCGCACCATGGCCGGCAGCCGGATCGTCGTGGTCGTGCCCTGTCCTTCGCCGCTGGCCAGGCTGATGTGTCCGCCGTGCTCCTCCACGATCTTTTTGACGCTGGCGAGCCCCAGGCCGGTACCGCTCCGTTTGGTGCTGAAGAAGGGCTCGAAAACCTTGCTCAGGTGTTCCGGCGGAATCGGGGCCCCATCGTTCTTGATCACGATCTGCACTTCGTGATGGCGGCCGGCCCGGTGCTGGCTCAGCCCGATATGGAGCTGGCCGCCCGGCGACATGGCTTCGATCGAGTTCTTGAAAATGCTGAGCAACACCTGCTGCATCTTCGCCTCGTCGCAGCGGACCGGCGCCAGATGGGCGGCGTAATCCTTGGTGACCTGAATGCGGGTCACCTCCAGCTCGGTCGAGACGACGGCCAGCGCGTTTTCGATGATCTCCGGGACGCGGCAGAGCCGGCGGTTGAGTTCCAGCGGCTTCGCGAAGTCGAGGATCTCGTTCAGCAGTGCTTCGATCCGAATCAGGTCGCGCATGGCCTTTTCGACGCGCGTTTGCGGATCGAAGTCGAGAATGCCTTCGCCCGTGACCTCTTCGAGCTGGGCGCGGATGGAGGCGAGCGGCTCGCGCAGCTCGGTGGCCAGAAAGGCGCTGAACTCCCCGATGGCAGCCTGGCGCTCCTGCTTGCGGATCGCCGGCTCCAACGATTCCACCGGCTGGACGCGGGCCGGTTCCGAAGAGCCGGAATCGGCGGCGGCCGCGGGCGGCGCGGCCGGCGTCAGGGGCTTCTGGAACAGGTCGACCAATTTCAGAATGATCGGCTCGATCGCCGAAGCGTCGGCGGGACTGTACCGAGAGGCCTCCTTGGAAGCGAGCGTCAGGGTCCCGCCCACCTGGCCGCGCACGAAGAACGGCAGGACGAATGAAGAGAGGAACCGGTCCTTATAGAGATGCTTGTGATCGGCGAACCGGCCTTGGGTCGAGGCCAAATCATGGTCCACCCGCGGTTTGCGGTGTCGGACCGCCCATCCCGACGCCGAGGCCTCAAGGGCCAGGCGCAACCCCGCCTTGAGGTCCCGCTTTCCGTCGCTCTTCTGCTCGCCGGCCACGGTGATGACTTCCACGGAACCGGCCAGTGGATCGTAATGGGCGACCCAGGCCCGGTCGTAGGGAAGGATCTGGGCGCATTCGGACAAAATCGCCAGGGCCTGGTCCTGAACTTCGGGCGTGGCGTACGAGGGGGTACTGCTCAGGGTGTCAAGCGTGTCCCGCTGGGCCGAAATCGGCTCCGGCGAGACCAGCGGGCGGCTCAGGATCACGGAGCCGTCAAAGAGCTGCTCCTTTTCGAGGGCCTTCGTAATGGCCTCGCAGGCGCTCTCGATCATGGCTCGTTCTTTGCGCTGGAGCGGCGCCTGATCCCGCCGCCCCAACACCAGCGCGCCGTAGGTGCGTTGGCGGTACCGGAGCGGGACCACCAGCAGGTTGCGCGAAGAGGGGGTGATCAATTTCAGTCGCGCGCCGGTTCCGCCCTCCTGCTCTTGGGAGGGAGTGGTCACAAGCGTCCGCAGGCTGCTCGACAGGGTGCGAAGAATCGTATGCACCTCCCGTGGCGTCAACCCTTTCGAGCCGTGCGCGGTCAGGGGACCGCCTTCCCGGTGGAAGATGGCGGCCAGGGCCGCATCGAGGGTGAGGTCATTCAGCGCAGTGGTGAGCACCCTCTGCAACTGGGTCTGTTTCGTCGTCAGGGCGTTTTCGACGGCGGAGGTCGTCATCAGCGATTCGTCGAGATGGAGGTCGTCATCGGTTATGTGCGGGGGCGCAAAGTGGGTGATTCTAGCAGCGCGGGCGAGGGAATTCAATTGATGATGCGCGGTGGACGTCGCTCGTGCCGGTCGTCCAAGCGCGCGCTGTAAATCTGGGTCGAGGTCATGGCGGTCAGGATCGTGGTGACGATGCTGATGACGAGGGATCCGAGCATGGCGGGCCAGAGGCCGGTCACGATGAAGCCTTTTACCAGGTAGGCCACCAGCTCCAGCAACACGGCGTTGATGATGACCATAAACAGGCCGAACGTGAGCAGGATGAGCGGGAGCGACATGACGTAGAGGATCGGCCGCACGAGCGCGTTCAGGATCGTCAAAACCAAGACCGCCGCCAGGCCGGCGGACCAGGACTGGACCTCGATGCCGGGCACGATGCTGATCGCCAGAAACACCGCAATGCCCGTCACGAGAATTCGGGTGAGCCATCCGGTCATGGGGTCCTCTGCATCATCACCCGTGGCACGGCCCACGGCGCCGTCTGTTCTACTTGGCCGGCTTGGCGGGAGCCGGCTTGTTGGAGAACAGCACCTCGGTGGCGACCAGGCGTTCTCCTTCCTTTGTGGTTTCCACCACGACCCGATCGCCGATTTTCGGAAGCGGCCCGCTGGTGCTGGCTCCGCGCGGTCGGAATTGGGTCTTCTCGTTCAACAGGATCGAGAGTTTCTCGCCCTTTTGCGTGGTGACGTCGAGTTGCGTGCCGGTGATGCCGGTGACAGTCCCCAGCACATGTTGGCCGGGGCCGTGGGCGGCGAGGTTCGGGACATGGGCGGCGAGCAGAAACGCCATCAATGCCAACAGACGAAGTGTGATCACGGCATGCTCCTTCGGTCGTGTTAATGACTATGCGACGGCTGGCTTGCCGGCTCCTGGCCCTGGAGGAACTGTTCAAACTCCGCTTCTTCCTCGATTTGGTGCTTGCTCTTGGGGTTGAGCTGCTTCATCTCGTCCAGTTCCTCCGGGGTGATCTGAGGCAGGTGGCGGATGAAGTGCACGAGCTTCCAACTGTCCAGATCGTTCCGGGGATCGCCTTCGCCCCAACCAGGCATGGCCGTGAACCGCACGCCGTAATGGATGGTGTAGAAGAGGATGCCGTCCGACAGGTCCTGCGTGTCCGGCAGGCGAAGGTCCGGCGCGGGCGGGTAGACGTTCTTCCCAATCTTCGTCTGGCCGCTGCCGTCGTTGGCATGGCAGCTCGCGCAATGGTCGGCGAAATGCGCCCGCCCCTCTCCCAGCGCGACGGGCGACAGCGGCACGGGATTCTGCGCCTCCCGCCATTCCTTGGGGATGGCCCAGTAGCGGGCGGTGCGCGCCGCCCAGATTTCGATCGCGCTGGGCTGCCCCTTCGCGCTGAATCCGCTGGAGAAGTGGTCGTAGGCCATCCAGCCCGCGCCGGCCAGTCCCACGGCCAACACGATCAACAGGAGATACCAGAGCGTCTTGAGGGGATTCAGAATAAAACCTGGCATACGCATCGAGCATGTTCCGCGCGCGGCACCGACCAAACCTGTTCAGTATAACGGGACTTGAGGGGGATCGCCACTCTCCGCTCGCCGTAACACGGCGCGTCCGCCGTCACGTCGCCGTTTGCTTGTGAGGAACGCGCACCTCCAGCCGGCCGAACAGGCGGAGCAGGGCCAAGGTCGTGACGGGAATATAAAGCAACAGCCCCACCAACCCCAAGAGCGTTTCGCCGATCCAGAACGTCACGCTCAGATTAAACAAGAGCACGCCATAGTACAAGCCGCAACCCAACAAGACATCAACCGTCGTCGAGGCCGATGGAGCCGCCTCGCGATCATCCGGCAAGTGGCGGTCGATCACGCGATAGATGCCGAGCGCGATGATGCCCACGAAAGCCCAGCCGAAAAAGTTGGCGAGCGGAATCCCGAAATAGACGCCGGCTTCCGGATAGAAATAAATCTTGCCGAGAAACCACCGGTCTCCCCGCAGCGCCACCGGGTCGATGACCACGTCGATCAAGGCGAACAGGAGGCTGGCGAGCCCGAGCACCGGCCAGGAGCGGCGGACGGTGGCATCGGAGGTCAAAGCCGGGAGGAGGGGCAGTCGTTTCGAACGGGCATCGTCCTGCGGTGACCGAGCCGGCAGCACAAACCAGAGGGCCAGGCAATAGCTGGCGAACAGCAAAAACGTAAACGAGAGCGAGTCCATGAACGGCACGTCCCACAGGTACAACTCCCGGCCCACGGTCGAACCGGTGTAAAAGTACCATCCGAACGGGATGCCCGTCCTCGTGGACGACAGCTCGCACAACAGGGCAGTGAGCCAGGTGTTGACGAAGAAAAACCAGGTGCGCGGCCATCCGAGCAGGCGGGAGGCCGTGAACAGAAACGCCGCCAGGAATAGAAAGACGTAAGGACGGAGCAGGACGGTCTTGCCAAGGAGAATGAGCGTGTCCACGATGTCGATGCCAGCGTTATTTCGTCAATCGTCATTCGTCAATCGCAGAGAACCTTCGGGTCCTTCTGTGCCTGACACGACTGACGCTTGGCGGTTGACGACTGACGTTCCTGCTTACGCATATCCATGGTCGCGGAACCAGCGCACGGCCTTCTCCAGCGCGATCTCGACCGGGGGCTGCGGGAGGCCGAGTTCTCGCACGGCCTTGGAACAATCATAATGCATTGTGTACCTGGCCATCTTCACCCCCTCCAGCGGAATGCGTGGTGGCCGATGGATGACGTAATCGGCCAGCCAGCGATTCAGATGGGCCAAGGGAAGAATCAATCCACGCGGGAGCTTCACGCGCGGCATGGGCACGCCGGTGAGCCGGCTGAGGATTGCGAAGATCTCCTTCAGGGTCAAGTTCTTGTTCCCCAGGATATAGCGTTCGCCGATCCGGCCTCGTTCCATCGCGGCCAGGTGGCCGGCCGCCACGTCGTCCACGTCGATCAGGTTCATGCCGGTTTCGATATAGGCGAACATGCGGCCCTTCATGAAATCGACGATCATCTGTCCGGTGGGCGTGGGCTTCACATCCCCCGCGCCGACCGGCGCGCTGGGGTTGACGATCACGACGGGGAACCCGGCCCGCGCGAATTTCAGCACCTCCTGTTCGGCAAGATATTTTGATCGCTTGTAGTCCCCGGCCATCTGCGACAGGGAGACCGGGGTCTCTTCCGTGCCAACGCCGCTGTCGGGCGGCAGGCCGATCGCGCCGATCGTGCTCGTATAGACCATCCGCTCGATCCCGGCTTCGCGGGCCGCTTCCATGAGGTTGACGGTCCCCTGCACGTTGATGTCGTAAAACACGGACGGCTCTTTCGCCCACAGGGCGTAATGGGCGGCGACATGGTAGACCTGCCGGCAGCCGGTCAGGGCCTGGCGCAACGACGAACGGTCGCGCAGATCGCCGATCGCGCGCGAAACCGGAAGCCCCTGGAGGTTGCGTAAATCGCTGTCGGGCCGGGCGAGGACGCGCACGTCCCGGTTGGCGGCAGCCAGGGCTCGGACGACAGCCGCTCCGACAAAGCCGGTGGCGCCTGTGACCAGCGTAGTCATGGAAAGTACAGAGTGCTGAGGGCTGAGGGCTGAGTCGGAAAATTAGGAGTCGTGAAACGGACAGGCGGACCGTAGCGGTCCACAAAAAGAAGGGCGGTGGTCAGCAGCGTCGTTTTCAACTCAGCACCCAGCACTGAGCACTCAGCACTAATTCTTGCGGGCGACGATGTACCGGGCGAGGTCCCGCAGTGGGTCGGCCGTCTCGCCGAACGAGGTCAGATGGTGGATGGCTCGCTCGACGCACTCGTCCGCAAGCTTCCGCGCGCCGTCCACGCCATAGAACGTCGGGTACGTTTTCTTTCCTCGCTGTGCATCCGCGTTCGGGCTTTTGCCGAGTTCCTCCTTGGTGCCGGTCACGTCCAACACGTCGTCGGCGATCTGAAACGCAAGCCCGATCTGTTCGGCATAGGATGTCAGGTCGGCCAGTTGGCCGGCCGACGCGCCGGCGGCAATCGCGCCCATCCGCACGGCGGCGCGGATCAACATCCCGGTCTTGTGCCGGTGAATGGTTTGCAAGGTCGGCAGGTCGATGTCCTGGTTTTCGGCTTGGATATCCAGGACCTGTCCGCCGACCATGCCGAGGTGCCCGGACCCGACGGCCAGCTCGTAGATCAATTGGACCCGGCGGGAACTCTCCAACCCATCTCCGTAAGCCGGCGCGCTACAGAGTTCAAACGCCAAGGTCAGGAGCGCGTCGCCGGCGAGGATCGCCATGGCCTCGCCGAACACCTTATGGTTGGTCGGCTTGCCTCTCCGGAAATCATCGTTGTCCATGGAGGGCAGGTCGTCGTGGATCAAGGAATAGGTATGGATGAGCTCCAATGACGCGGCAATCGGGAGGATGGCGGGCGCGCGATAGCCGAGCGACTCGGCGGCGGCCAGAGTCAGGATCGGACGAATCCGTTTTCCGCCGGCGAACAGGCTGTATCGCATGCTTTCATGCAAGGTGATCGGTTGCGTCTGTGCAGATGGGTGGACCGACTCCAGAAAGCGATCGACGAGGTCTCGCTGCTGTTCGAGATAGCGACGGATGTCCATTGAGCGAATTGATCGATGGATGGCGACCGCCCGATGCCGTCTGTCTACGGTGGGCTGGTTCCGAACCGGGGTTGATTGCTCAGAGCGGTCTCTTCATGGCGGTCTGCCGAGAACCAACCGGTTGGTTCTCGGGAAATCCGCCGTCCGTGCCCCTTTCGCCCGCAACGCGCGCGAGGGTAACAGGGAGCGGCGCACCTGTCAAACGAGATCAACAGGCGGCGAGTCCGATCATGCTTCATTTCTCGCTCGTTGATCCCGCGGCACTTGTCATTCAAAAGTGTGGTTGGCTATACTGCGCCCCATGAGCATTCGCATGGCCGGCGGCGACTGGGAACCGCTCTTGTTGAGCATCGAACCGCGCCGCTGCAAAATTTGCCAGCAGGGTCTGTATCGCGACCAAACGCTGTTCCGCGGCGGCTGGTCCCGCTGCACGGTCTGCGACGAATTCGTCCACTACAGTTGTCTCGCCAGCGGGAGATTCAAGTTCCTGAAGCGGCGGCCCCGCGTCTGCAAACGTTGCGCCTCATCCGAACCCTCTTCCACGCCCAAGCCGGGCGACCAGGCCGCGTGAGCCTTTCCTTTCCGATGTCGCCTGACGCGCCGGGCGGATCGTCTGCATGGCCGGAGCGGTTTGCCACGGTCGTGCGGCTGGCGCTGGCGCCCCTCATCTGTTGCTGGAGCGGCCTGTTTACCGCCGATTTTGTCTTGAGCGGCTATTACACGTGGCCCCGAACAAGCCGCGTGTTTGTGTTGACGATCACGTTGATCATCCTGGCGTATGAATTCGTGTATCGGGAGCAGCGGTCCCGCGACGTTCCCGGGTCCGAAGTCCAGGCGCGCAAGGCGGTGCTGTACTCCTGCGTGATCCCCTATGTCGTCGGGGTCGGCCTGCTGTTGTTGCTGGTCGCCGTCCGATTCTAGCTCGGCAGTCTGTGCCGTGCCTGTGCCGATCGACTCGCCATGGCACCCATCTATCAGAGCGGGGCGTTCATTCAGCAATGTTTCGCCGTGCATCCGCTCTGCCTCAACGTCAAACGGTTCGAGGGCGGCGAGCGCCTGTTGTTCGGCTGCACCTCCTGCCACCTCACGCATCGTGTCAGCCTGCGGTCGGTCCTGGCGCGGATGTCCGCCGTGCCCACGGAGTCGGGTGAGCCGCCGGCGGAAGGGAGCGGCAGGCCGGCGGCGGCGCTGCTTGCGGACTGTGCGGCGCAACATGCGCCGTCACTGTCGGTCCGCCTGTTGGACGTGATGGAAGATCTGGTGGGCCTGCGGTGCAGTGAATGCCGCCGCGTCTACGAGTTACGGGTCCACACCTTCGAAACGCATCAACGGTAAGCGGCAGGACGCCGGCCGGATGAAGGCGCGGGATGGAGGCCGGATCGCCCGGGCGCGGCCTCGGGGGCCTGCCGGGCCCTGTCGCAAAATGGTGAACCGATGCAGGAACCCCTCGGCTTCGACCAAGCCGAAGTCGGGCTGTTGGCGGATCGGGCGTTTTTCACGGCCAAGGAACGGATCAGCCGGAAGATCCGCGCGACGCTGGAGCAGCTCCATGCGCTGCTTCGGGACGAGCTTGCGTCGGCTCGACTGCTCTCGCCTCCCGGGTTCGATCCGGCCAAGTCCCAGTTCGTGAAGGGAGAGCACCTGGAAACCTGCCCCTATCAGTATCTCGACTACCCCAAGCACTTTGCCGGCGACGAGACCTTCACGTTTCGGACGCTGGTGTGGTGGGGACACCATGTCGCGTTCGCCTGGCTGCTCGGCGGGCAGATGCTGCCCTCGTTCAAGAAGCGCCTCATCGACCGGTATCAGGAATTGGCCGGGCGGGATCTCGAACTGTCGCTCGCGCCGACGCTCTGGGAATGGAAGCGCGGCGAGGGCTATACGATGCCGCTTCTGTCCGCGAGCAGGGCTCAGGCCGCGGCGGTGTTGGAGCGGCGCCCCGCGATCAAGATCGCCCGATTCGTCCCGTTGGACGATCCAGCGATCCGGGAAGGCCGCGTGGCGGAAACGGGCCGCGAGGCGTTCCGGCGCCTCCTGCCGCTCGTCCGCGAATGACCCGGTAGGGGCGTGTGCCGTACCGATTTGTCTCGCTCCGCGAACTCCGCTAGACTACGCGCCGTTCTTCGATCGCGCGAAATCTTTCACGGCAATCGTGTCAGGAGGCTAGCGGTTCAACCGAAGGGTGGTATGGAGGATGGTATGACTGGAGAGGCGGGACGCCGTGCGGGGCTGTGGGTCTTGGTCGTGAGCATCTTCTGCTTGGGCGGATGCGCCGGCAAGGGGGAAGTGATCAATTTGGACTTGACCGTCAAGCCGATGGCGCAGGAAGTGGCGCCGGATGAAACGGTCAAGATCGTCGTGGAGCCGTTGCAGGATCAGCGTCCGGATCAAACGCGCCTGGGCATCCGCACGCATCTGACCGGAGGCGCCACGTATTTCAACGTGCCGGGGGGCAAGACCAGCGAAGCGGTGGCGCGGACCTTGGCCGACTATCTGCGCTATAAGGGCTGGCAGGTTGGATTCCAAACGGCGGGGCTGACCCCGGCGGAGGGGAAGACCGACATTCTTGTCAGCGGGACCATCCGGGAGTTGTGGGCGACGGCCAAGAGCCGCTTCCTCTCGACCAAGATGGAGGTCAAGAGCAGCATCGTCGTGCGGGCGCAGAACAATGTGGACGGCAGCGTGGCGAGCATTACGCTCGACGGGGCCGCCTCGGATACCGTGTGGTTCTTCACCCAGACCAAATTGCAGGATCTCGTGAACTCCGTGCTGAAAGACAGCTATCACAAACTGATGATGGACACGCGCATCGAGAACCGCGCGTGGCGTCTCCGGGAGTAGCGCGCGAGGCCGTGCGTCGCGGCGCCCGCGGAAGGCAAGGGAACCATGCGCGAGCGACGATGGGAATCGGCGGCCGGACTGGTGTTCGAGGACATCCTTCACCTCGGCGATCGGCTGGCGAAGCTGGGTTTGAAGCCGGCGGTGCCGGCCAAGGACATCATCGGCTATATCGAAGAGTGGACCGTCGAGGGGCCCGACGATTTCGATAAGCTCGATCCTTGGGCGACCGAGGATGTCACGCTCGTGCATGTCCGGGACCACTGGCAGGGGGATTTTTTCCTCCTTGCCGGGGGCTACCACACGGTGTATCAGCGGCACCAGGCTGTCGGGACCTATTGTTCCATCAGCCATCCCTGGCGGACGGCCGAGGTGCTGACCCGCCACGACCAGCGGGGGATGCTCTGGTTGGGTTTCCGCCACGCCCATTCCTTCATCAGGGTCCGGCTGAAGACCACCGAGGTGATCACGCCGGGCGAAAGCCGCGCTGATCACGAGCGGGCGCTGTGGCTGGACGAACGGCAGCGCGCCTTCCAGGCGGCGATCCAGATCCTCGATCTTCCGATCGACGCGGTGCGGGACAAGGACATGGTCGCGTTGCAACCGATCGACGCGACCGTGCCGTTCTTTTGCTCCTGGCCGGACGCGTTCGGTCCCTGCCAATTCGAATACAATTCCTCCGACCCCTTTGAGTTCCTCGTGCCGGCCAGCAAGCTGGCCGCCACCTGCGGCAGCGAACTGGTCACGGTCCGAAACTACCTCACGGGCTTTTCCGAAGAGGCCCTCGCGGAGTTTGCGGATGTGGCGCCGGGCGCCCGGGCCTGTTACCGCTGTTCCGTCCATTGCCCGTTGGATGAAGTCCCGGAGATTCTGGAAGCCATCCAGCCGGACGGGCGCCTCTATGCGACGCTGTGCGAGTTTCAGACGCAGGAGCTGTTGCCCGCCGGGGACGATGCCTCGGCGATCGTGGGATTGGTCGGCTGCCGCGGGACTTATCAGGTCGAAGTTCGGCTCAACCGGGCGCCGCTCCCCGAATCGCAGATGCCGGCCTGGATCGAGCGGTTGATCGGCCTGCCGGTGACCTATGCGCCGCTCCCGCCCTTTCCGTGACAGGATGCCTCAAAAATGTTTTCCGCTTTGTCAGGGCACCCCGTTACCGTATTTTTGGGATGCAACGGGCTTACTCCAGTCGGCTCAACCCTGAAACGGCGATCCAAAGAGATCACGAGAGAACC
Organism: Nitrospira tepida; assembly: GCF_947241125.1. NCBI lineage: Bacteria > Pseudomonadati > Nitrospirota > Nitrospiria > Nitrospirales > Nitrospiraceae > Nitrospira > Nitrospira tepida. The sequence continues at coordinate 993,385 of NZ_OX365700.1, forward strand.
AATGGGATCACGAGAAAACAAGGCCAGTATTGGAAGATGGTCGGGGGAATGGGTCATCACGGCGGGACTATATCTCATAGAAGTGTTCGTGGTGATCTTGGTGATGAGTTTGTACCGTGCAGAAGGCAAGTCAAGCCTGTTCCTATTCCTCGTGTCCCGTCCCGGTCTCGTCAGCCTGATGCTGGCGTTCGTGATCGGAGCGTTGATCATCCTGGTGATTCGACAATGTCGGCACGCAGCCCGAGCAGGATCGAGGAAATGGATCCTCGCGATCGCGATGAATGTCGTAGTGGTCGTCACGGTTCTTCTGGTCTCGGAGGTCAGCCTCCGAATCCTAGCCGTGCCGAATAATCTTGGAGAGAATCTCGGCGGAAAACTGCTCTATCCAAAACAGTGGGCGCGATTCAAAGAAACCTACTCTGCCTTACTGCAGAAGGCCAAAACTCAACCGACCTTTGAGGTGTTCGATGAGATACTGGGCTTTACCGTGGGCCCGAATCGTCGCAGTGAGGATGGGTTGTATTTTAGCAGTATGGAGGGGCTTCGAAGTGCTCGGGTTGGCGAGTCGTTTCAGGGGGGGGCCAACTGTCGTATCGCCCTGGTGGGAGACTCCTACACTTTCGGCGAGATTGTCCGGTATGAAGACACGTGGGCCTACCTGATGCAACGGAGGCTAGGTTCCAGCTGTCAAGTCTTGAACTTCGGAGTTGGAGGGTACGGCGTGGATCAAATGTACCTTCGATACTTGAAGGATGTCCATGCCTGGCATCCTGATCTGGTCATCCTTGCCTTTATTAATCATGACGTGACCCGTACGATGGCTATCTACAGTTTCCTCACGTTTCCGGACGGGGGGATGCCGTTCGCGAAGCCTCGGTTTGTCCTCCAGAACGGAGAGTTGGAGGTGCTGAATCGGCCGCTGCCAAACCTTCGCCAAATGCTGGCCAAGTCCTCAATTCGAGACCTTCCGTTCATCGAATATGACGTGAGTTACAGGGAAACAGAGTGGGACCGCCCCAATTGGAGATACTTCTATCACTCCTATCTCTTCAGGCTCCTGATCTCGCTCTACCCCCTCCATGAACCGGAAAGGCCCCAGGTTACTGACCGCGAATCGGCCCGGATTAATCGGAAGATCTTTGAGGAGTTCGTGAAAGTGGTGACCAAGGATGGTGCGGTTCCAGTGATTGTCTATCTTCCGACTGAGGAAGAGGTCCCTGTTCCCTGGTGGGAGCCGATCGGGCTCAAGATTCTGAGAGAGGCCGGTCTTCCCCATCATGACCTGCGCAAGTGTGTCGAAGAGGCCCATGTATCCGAGCTGTTCAATCCGGCAGAGATCGGAGGGCATTATTCACCTCGGGGCAATCAGGTGATCAACGACTGCCTTTTTCAGAAGGTACAGCCGCTGAGCGCCCTGAAGTCTTCGAGGCAATGACCTGTCCATTGATACGGAGCCGTGCTGATGTGAACAGACACGTATCTGCGGGGCGCGCGCCTCGCACCATCGAGGCGCCATCTTCGCAATGACGGCCAGCGCCAATCTCACTACAAGAACCTGATCGCCGCCGGCGTCATGGCTGCGTGCCTGCCTCGTATGCTCCGCAATGGGGTCGCAGATTCTATCCGTTGGCCTCCCTGTGCTATGCGGTTGCTGCACGCCGAATCGCTCCAGATCGGCGATGTCATGGAGTCCCTGCCGGCTTAGGGGACAGGCGCCGGCCCGGGAGCGTATTTCCAGAACCGGCTGGACTTCATCCCGGTTATCCGTACCATACAGCCAAGTATGGTCGCCCGACTCCGTGCCACGTTTTCCAATCCTCTTCTCCCGCCGCTGTTCTTCTTCGCCGGGGTGGGCTATGACACGCTCACCCTCACCCGCATCGACCGCCTCCAGGACAATCTTCTCCTGCTCCTCTATCTGGTCCTCCTCGGCGTCCTGATCATCCTGACCGGGCGGGAGGAATTCCGGACCGGAGAACAGGAGTTCTGGGAATCACAGCCGGGATGGATCCGCTGGCTCGGCCGCGCACAGCCCTATTATCCGATGGCCACGCAGTTTCTCTTCGGCGGCCTCTTCAGCGCCTACGCAATCTTCTATTTCCGGAGCGCGTCGCTCACCTCGAGCGCGATCTTCCTGTTCCTGTTGGTCGGGCTCCTCGTCGCGAACGAATTCCTGAAAGACCGGCTGACCAACCTGAGCCTGCTGGTCACACTCTATGCGCTGGTCTGCTTCAGCTTTTTCACCTTCTTCCTTCCGGTGGTGACGGGATGGATGAACCGGGCGGTCTTTCTGGCGGGAGCCGGGCTAAGCGCCGCGACGGTCTTTCGCGTGGTCCAGTTGATCGCCGAGGACAATCCCGCCTGGACGAGGCAACACACCGTCAACACCCTCGCCCCCGCGGGCGCCGTGATCGCGCTGCTCATCGGATTCTATTTCCTCAATTGGATCCCGCCGGTCCCGCTGGCGATGAAATTCGGGGGCATCTACCACGAGGTGCGGAGAGCGGGCGACCGGTTCGAATTGACCTTTGAGAAGGGATGGTTTGAGCTCCTGAAGCGCTCGGACACGGACTTCCCCGCCGGCGAGCCGGTCTACTGCTTCACGGCCGTCTTTGCGCCGGTGAACTTGGACACGACCGTCTACCATCATTGGTATTATCGCGCCGGCCGCGGAAGGCCCTCTGTCCATGCCGATCGCATTCCGATCAGGATATCCGGAGGACGGGAAGGGGGCTACCGGGCCTACAGTTTCAAGCAAGGGTTGGATGCGGGAGAGTGGCGCGTAGACGTGGAAACGGAGGACGGGCGCGTGCTGGGGCGGGTGACCATTCGCGTCGAGGCCCGGCCGACGGATCTCTCGCGGTTGACCACGATCACCTATTGAATCGACCCTCGATGGGCGCTTCGCGCGGTCTGCATTCTTGACGAACCACTGATCGGTCTGCCACAACAAGGGGGGCTTCCCCCTTGCCGTGCAGGCCGGTAGCCCGCATTATTCATGACGGTTCGCCGCGTTACACCTGTTGCATCGCGAAGAGCAACGGGTACCCGGCAGTCGCCAAGCGTTGGACCCATTGCATGGAAAAGCGCAATGGGTACCCCCAAGCACAGCCGCGAAGGACCAAGGCGTACTTGAAACAGTACGTCGAGGGACTAAGCGGCGAGCACGACCGCCATACCAAGCTTCGCTTGAGCCGCCGCGTTCGATCACATCGCGGCGGAGAGGCATTTTGCCTTCGACTTCTCATGTTGGCTCTGTCGCAGCGGCGAATGCGCGATTGCAGCAGAAGCGTTCAGGAATAATGCGGGGGAGGAACAGGATTGCGCGATGTCCGAGGACACCTCTCCAATCCTTTCAGCGACCGGTAAGCCGTCCGTCGATCTTGCCGCCCCGGCTTTGTATCTCAACCGGGAGCTGAGCTGGCTCGAATTCAACAGTCGCGTGCTGGAAGAAGCGGAACGGGTCGAGCATCCGCTGCTGGAACGAGCGAAGTTTCTCGCGATCTATTTCAACAACCTCGACGAATTTTTCATGATCCGGGTATCGGGCCTGCGGGAGCAGCTCTCGGGGGGCGTGCTCGACACCCCTCCCGACGGGATGACCCCGGCCGATCAACTGGCGGCCATCGGCCGGGTATTGCAGCATCAACTGGGCCGCGTGGTCCAGACCTGGGAGAGAGACCTCCGGCCGGCCCTCAGCCAAGCCGGCATCCAGCTCCTCGAGTTCAACGAGCTATCCCAGCACCAGCGGCTGGCGCTGCGCGAGTATTTCACCAAGGAAATCTTTCCGACGCTCACCCCGCTGGCCTTCGATCCTGCCCATCCCTTTCCCCATATCTCCAACCTGAGCCTCAATTTGGCTGTGGTGGCGCGCGATCCCGAAAAGGGCACCTGCTTCGCCAGGATCAAGGTGCCGGACCTGTTCCCTCGCTTGGTCCCCGTTCCGGTCGCGGAGGAGGCGGCGGTCGATCAGGGCGCGGCGCAGTTCGTCTGGCTGGAGGATCTCATCGCAGCCAACCTGGATCTGCTCTTTCACGGGCTGGCGATTCAGGCCTGGTATCCCTTTCGTGTAACCAGGGATGCAGACTTGGACCTGGAAGAAGATGAGGCGGCTGACCTGCTGGCGACAATCGAGGAACAGGTGGATCTGCGCCATTTCGGCTCGGTCGTGCGGCTGGAGATCGCCGGGCAGACCCCGGATTCGATTCGAGACCTGTTGGTCCGCAACCTGCAGTTGGCTCCTTATCAGGTCCAGACCTACGAGTTCCGGCTCGGCCTGGCTCAGCTCATGGAACTGACCAAGGTCGACCGCCCGGATTTGAAGTTCCCGCCGTTTCAACCGGCCTCGGCGGACTTCTTTGGAAAACGGGACGTGTTTCAGATCATCCGGCGGCGCGATCTGCTGCTGTATCACCCCTACCAGAGTTTCCTGCCGATTGTGGAGTTCGTGCGACAGGCGGCGGCCGATCCGCGGGTGCTGGCGATCAAGCAAACCCTCTACCGGGTCGGCGTCAATTCGCCGATCGTCGAGGCCCTGGTGGAGGCCAGACAGAACGGAAAGCAGGTGGCGGTGCTGCTGGAATTAAAGGCGCGCTTCGACGAAGAGAACAACATCGAGTGGGCGAGGCGGCTTGAAGACGAGGGGGTGCATGTGGTGTACGGAGTGCTCGGGCTGAAAACGCATGCGAAGCTCTGCATGGTCGTCCGGCGGGATGCCGATCGCATCCGGCGGTACCTGCATCTGGGAACCGGCAACTACAACCCTGCGACGAGCCGGATCTATACCGATTTCAGCTTTCTCACCTGCGATCACGAGATGGGCGAGGATGCGACGGACCTCTTCAACGCGCTGACCGGCTACTCCCGCAAGGCCGCCTATCACAAGCTGTTGGTCGCCCCTTATGGCCTGCGCGGAGAGATTCTGGCCCGCATCGATCGGGAGATCCTGCGGCACAAGCGGCACGGCGACGGCTATCTGGCCTTCAAGATGAACGCGCTGGTCGATCCGGCCTGCATTCGCAAACTCTATGAGGCGTCGCAAGCGGGGGTGACGATCGACCTGCTGGTGCGCGGCATCTGCTGCCTGCGGCCCGGCCTGTCGGGGGTCAGCGGGACGATCAGGGTCCGTTCGATCGTCGGCCGGTTTCTGGAACATTCGCGGTTGTTCTATTTCCGCCATGGGGGCGAGGACGAACTGTTCCTCGGCAGCGCGGACCTCATGCCCAGAAACCTGGATCGGCGGGTCGAGGTCCTGTTCCCGATTCGCGACCGCCGCATGCGGGAGGATATCCTGCATCAGATTTTCGAGGTCAATTGGCGGGATACGGCGAACGCGCGGGAATTAAGACCGGACGGGACCTATGTCCGGTTGGGCCAGGCTCCGGGCGAAGCCCCGTTCAATTCGCAGGAATCGTTGCTCCAGACGGCGAGAGACGGGTTGCTGCTTGCCGCTCACCGGTGAGACGGTGAGCCCCTGCCAAGGTACGGTCCAGACACGGCCGTGGGCGCTTCGTTCTGAAGGGCTGAGTGTCAGATCGACGACTCCGGCCAGGCGCGCCGGATCTTCGCCAAGATCTGCGCCGCGTCGTCCTGGCGCAGGTAGTCCTTTCTCACGGCCCGCTCGATCAACGCGACCGCCTGTCTCGCATGTTGGCCCGCCGCCTTATGGTCCGCTCGGCGCGTCGCTGTTGAGGCGTGATCAAGCAGCAGAGTGATGTCATGGCAAAACTGGTTGAGGAATAGGGTTCTATCCGCAGAAGGCATGCACCAGCCAGATCCTTCGTTTGGATTCGTCATGCCACCGCTTCGTTTCTAGGCCGCGCATAAGCAACTTCGCGAGTGGCCGTACTCCACACTTGTAGCGCAGCCAAACTGACTGACCTCTTGTCGATGGTCGTCGCTAGCCTGTTTAAAATGCCTGATTAGCCGGTCCGCATTTCTGCGGAAGTCCATCCCATCATCACTCCCAACAATCTTGTGCGGACCGAAGGCGCTATGGGCCCCTGCCGGACCATGGATGATGCTGATCCTTATGGACGTATTTCAAGGAGCGCAGTGCGCCCTTCGTCAAGTGTAAGGTCAAAAGGCTAGAACTTACCTGTACAGAAGGGCGTTTGAGTATTCATGACGCCCATGACCATACATTGTCAGCAGACGGCGAGACTCGCCAATAGGGAGTGGTTAGCGGCATAAATGGTCCTATTTTGAGAACACGTTGCTCTTGTGCTTCTCCTTGTGCTTCTCGTGGACGGAGTCGATTTACAAGCGGGCGCTCTGAGGTGCACCCGCACGAAAGAGGTATTTACGCATTAGGGCCGTAGCTCTATAAGTACTACCCCTGCCATTTGGCTGGGAGCGCATGATTGGCCACATTCCAGGAGGTGGCGATGGCATGTCTAGCTGTTCCATCTCGCAGTGCGGTACAGCTCGTCACGTTCATGATGTGTGTGTCGGGCGTCTGCCTCTCCGCCTCCTGTGACGCGACGAGCCGAGACCCTATCACGATGAGTACCTCGGGAAACTCGCCCAGATCTTCGGCGCCGCGGTTCGTCCCGCAGGAAGTATTGGTGAAATTCAAGGTTGGGATCTCGCAAGAACAGATTGCGTTCCTGCTGAAAGACAATCACCTGGAAATGATCGCCGAGATCCAAAAAGGACGCCTCTTTCACGTCAGGATCTTGGACGACCGGTCGGTGGAATCTACGATCAAGCAGCTCACTTCATACCAGGAGGTCGAGTATGCGGAGCCCAATTATCTCCATGAAATGCAGAAGTAAGCTGCCGGAGAGCCCAGCAAAGCATTGGTGGGTCGTGCTGGGGCTGGCTAGTATTCTGGCGTTGTTATTCGGGCTTATTCTGGGGGGTGAGGTGATCCAGGCGGGGCAGAAGAAACCTTTGGATGGGATGACGGCCTTATCAGGCGAAGCACACCAACCGGCGAAATTTGTGCCCGGAGAAGTGCTTGTTAAGTTCCGGGACGAGGCGTCCTCGTCGGCTATCAAGTCCTTGAATATGGATGTGGGTGCCCAAGAAGTCAGCGTGCTATCGGTGAATGCCGGGGTAATTCACCAGTACAAATTGGAAGGAGCCCTGTCAGTTGAGGAAGCTGTCTCGAAGTACCGAAGTCATCCCGCTGTCGAATATGCCGAACCAAACTATCTGCATTGGTTGAAGGCGATGCCCAACGACGCTCAGTTCGGCACGTTATGGGGCCTTCACAACACCGGTCAAGATGTGAATGGAACAGCCGGAACGGCAGATGCGGACATCGACGCGCCGGAAGCCTGGGATATCAACACGGGAAGCCCGAATGTGACTGTCGCCGTCATCGATTCGGGTATTGCTTATGATCATCCAGACCTCGGTCCGAATATCTGGACAAACCCAGGAGAAATCCCTGGGAATGGAGTCGATGACGATGGAAATGGGCTGGTGGACGACGTTAGGGGCTGGGACTTCTCTATGAACGACAGCGACCCGATGGACCCTGTTGACTTCAATAATCCTGATGGGAACCCAGGGCATGGTACTCATGTCGCGGGAACCATCGCGGGAGCAGGGAACAATGGAACCGGAGTGACGGGGGTCATGTGGACCGCGAGATTGATGGCCTTGAAAGCTGGGGGAGTGGGTGGTCTACCCACCTTCGCCATTGTGAGCGCGGTTCAGTACGCCGTCGCCAAAGGTGCGCGGGTGATCAATGCGAGTTACGGTGGACCTGATTGCAGTCTTGCTGAATATGATGCAGTTAGTGCCGCGAATGCTGCAGGGGTGCTCTTTGTTGCAGCGGCAGGCAATGACGGAGAGGACAATGACAGCGTCCCCAGCTTCCCCGCAAATTTCAGCGCTCCCTCCGTGTGTGGCGGGCAGCAGAAGGCCGCCCTGGCAAACGTGATCGCCGTAGCGGCTACGGACCAGAATGATCAATTGGCGAGCTTTTCTAATTTCGGGTCCACCACGGTCCAGGTGGCAGCGCCGGGAGTCAGAATCAACAGCACGAAGCCCACGTCAAACGTTACGAACGTGCTCTTCCATAGCTTTGATTCCAACCCAACCGCGCTCGGCTATACCTCTGGGGGAACCAATAATACCTGGGGCTTCACGAGTGCTGCCTCGTTCAGCTCCCCAAACAGCTTGGCAGACAGTCCTGCGGGCAACTATCTAAACAACACCAATTCGTTCGTCATCGGGCCTGTGTTCAGCACCGCGGGACAGCGAGGGTGTCGGTTTGATAGCCGTGTCCGCCTACAAACGGAGCCGGACCTTGACGGTGTTCTAGTGGAGACGTCTCGAAACAGCGGAACGACCTGGCAGACCATCAATGCAGTATCGGGAAGTACCAATGCCCAATTTGTTGGATTCACCTGGGGTGATATCGCGGATGGTGTGGTCAGTTCACGATTTCGCCTTCGATTCGTCTCGGATGAGAGCGTCGTCTTTGACGGCGTGTATGTGGACAATGTCCGCATCGCCTGTGTTGCAGGAGCGCCTTCCGGTTCAACGGACTACCAGTTCCTACAGGGTACTTCGATGGCCACCCCGCACGTGGCAGGACTGGCCGGATTGTTACTCTCGGCCAACCCGAATTTGACCGTGACGCAACTGAAGAATGCGATCCTCAACACAGTGGATCGCAAGGCAGCACTGAGTGGAAAGGTCTCAACCGGTGGGCGGATCAACGCCCGTGCTGCCTTGGCCAGCGTTGTGGCAAATTTCACGGTCACGGTCAACAAGGTGGGCACCGGAACCGGCACGGTGACCTCGAATCCATCCGGAATCGATTGTGGCGTGACCTGCAATGGGCAGTTCCCCCAGGGTGGTACGGTGATACTTAGTGCGGCGCCCAGTCCCGGGTCTGTCTTCGCGGGGTGGAGCGGAAGTTGCGGCGGAGCTGGAGCATGTTCGCTCACGACGAACTCGACGGTAACCGCGACCTTTAATATCGCTCCGCCGCCGAGCGATGGCGGCGGGGGTGGTTGCGTGCTTATGCCAGGAGGGACCGGAGACGCCTTATTGCCAGCATTGTTGATCGCGGCCTTGGCAGCCTGGTTATGGAGAGCGAGGCGCACGAGAAACTGAACTGACCGGGGGCTCAAGAAGTGCTAGAGTGTGGGCTGTACCTCAACCCGAACGGTTGGGGTGCAGCCCGCTGTCTTTTGACAATCTGATGATTCATCCCTCTAGGCAGGCGTCTGCGTTACTAGGTCTTCACACCAACGCCACCTTCTACCGGGACTCTCTCTTCTGGTTATTCCTGGCCTTGGGTCCGGTCGTATGGACTCTCATGGCAGGATTCGTCCAGCTTCAACCTCTGCCTTGGTTCCAAGTATGGTCACCTGCCTTACTCTCGCTCGTCTTCTGGCAGCCTGTGATTGAGGAACTGCTGTTCCGTGGTGTCATCCAGGGTTGCTTGCTTCATACCGCGTGGGGACAGAAAAGGTTGGGATATTTGAGCCTCGCCAATCTGGTAACGTCCGTGGCGTTCTCATTGGCCCATATGGCGAGCCATTTACTGGTTTGGTCCATCCTCGTACTTGCTCCTTCTCTGGCCTTTGGTATTCTCCGAGAGCGCTATGACTCCGTGTATCCTCCAATAGCGCTGCATGTTTTCTATAATGTAGGCTATTTTCTTCTCGCCGGTGGCGGTGCGCTCCAGGGTTACTCCATGAAATAGTCCCTGTGTGGTCCCTCCGGTGGCCTGATTCTGCAGCGAATGAATCAAAGCATCGGGTGCGCGATAGTGGCCGCGGCCTGATTTTCTGGCTTGCATGTGGAGATCGAATGACAGGAAACTAAGCCGGATGCCGGTTCAGCCGTATGGCTAAACCAAGAATAGGAGCGGGTCTGTCGGACGAGGTCAACAATATGGCCGGAACGAATGAATCAAGCCGGGCGCTTCAACGGCTAGCTCCCTGTCCGAGCAGCCCCAACTGCGTCAGCACACTCAGCACGTCGGATCGCCACCGGATCGAGCCCTATCGCTACCGCGGCAGCCTCGATGAAGCCAGGCGCCGGCTGAAAGAGGTGATTGTCGCTCAACGAGGGGCGCGGATCGTCAAGGAAGACGAGATCTATCTGCACGTGGAATTTACGAGTCGGATCTTTCGTTTCGTGGACGACGTGGAGTTCCTGTTCGACGACGAAACGAAAACGATCCACTTCCGTTCGGCCTCCAGGACCGGCTACAGCGATTTCGGCGTGAACCGGAACCGGATGGAGGAGATCCGGCGGCTGCTCAACGGAAAGAGATAAGGGGGAATTGTATGCGGATGCTTCAGGCGACAGGGCTCTCGCTCCTGCTGGTGTTTCTCGTCGGTCTATCGGCCACGGCGCAGGCGGCGGATCGGGAGAAGCTTCTGTCAGACCCGGGGGTGTTCGGCACCTTCGCGGTCTTTGCGGTTGATGATGCCTGGTGGCGGCTGGACCGTGAGGCGCGGGCGAAGGTCGGCGAGGAGATCAAGGGGGTGCTCGACAAGCATGGCGAGCAGGTGGTCGCGGATCTGTATCTTTTGCGGGGCCTGTCCGACCGGGCCGATCTGATGCTGCGCCTGCACTCGACCGATCTTGCCCGCCATCAACACCTGGTGCTGGATTTCCTGGCCACGTCGCTCGGGCGGTATCTCCATAACGTCTACACATTTCACGGGATCACCAAGCCGGCGAACTATGTGCCCGGTTTCTCCGACGACCTCAAGGCGGCGATGAAGACGCCCCCCGATCCGGGACCGAAACCCTACGCAATCGTGGTGCCGATCAGAAAAGACGCGGATTGGTGGAACCAGCCGCAGGCGGCGCGATTGGAGATGATGCAGGAACATGCGCAGGTCACGACGCCATACCTCAAGACCGTGAAGCGGAAGCTCTACCATGCGAGCGGGCTCGACGATCTGGACTTCATCACCTATTTCGAGACGGCAAGGCTGGACGACTTTCACAATCTGATTCTGGCGCTGGAGCGGATCAAGGAGAACCGGCACAACCGGCGGTTCGGCCATCCGATCCTCCTGGGCACCGTTTGCACGGTCGGGGACCTCGCGGAGGTCTTTGCACGATAGGGAGCATGAGCCATGGTAGGCGGAGAGGAGACAGTTTCGATGTTGCCGGCGAAACCGGCGGAGACCACGTTCCCCGTTCATGAGCTGATTCGGAGACGGTGGAGTCCCCGCGCCTTTGCCGACCGTCCCGTGGAGCCAGAGAAAGTCGGCAGTCTTTTCGAAGCGGCGCGCTGGGCCGCCTCCTCGAACAACGAGCAGCCGTGGCGCTTTATCCTGGCGACCCGTGAGCACCCGGATGACCTTGCGCGGTTGCTGGGTTGTCTGAAGGAATCGAACCAGGCGTGGGCGAGACGGGCTCCCGTGCTCATGCTGTCGGTGGCGAGGCTGACCTTCTCGGATGACGGCGAGCCCAACCGGCATGCCCTCTATGACGTCGGACAGGCCGTGGCCGGCATGGCGATCCAAGCCACGGCGCTGGGTCTCGTGATCCATCAAATGGCGGGATTTTTCCCGGACAAGGCGAGGACCGAGTTCGGCATTCCCGACGGCTTCGAGCCGGTGACAGCCATCGCGATCGGCTATCAAGGGGACCCTGCGACGTTGCCGGACCGGCAGCGCCTGCGCGAGCTGGCGCCTCGCGAGCGCGAACCGCTCAGCCGGCTGGTCTTCGCCGGACGATGGGGCGAGCCGGCGGCGGTGGCGTCGGAGGCGGTGCCGATGGTACGGTGAGGAATCTTATGGAGTGTGTTGCATATGCAAACGTTTGTCGCAGAAGTGGATCGCATCACCAACCTCACGCATGACGTGCGGGAGATCGAGTTGCGGTTGCTGGAACCGACCGCCATCGACTTTCAGCCGGGTCAGTTCATCTCCTTTGATATCGCGGTCGAGGGCAAGCCCAGGCCGGTCACGAGGGCCTATTCGATCGCGTCTCCGCCCAGCCGGCCCGATCGCATCACCTTGGTGTTCAACCGTGTCGACCATGGCCCAGGGTCGACCTATCTGTTCTCGTTGAAGGGAGGAGATCGGGTGCATTTCAAGGGCCCGGCCGGCACCTTCCGCCTGAAGGACGACGGCACGCGCGACCTCTTGTTTGTCGCCACGGGCACGGGCATCGCGCCGCTGCGCGCGATGATCTGGACGAAGTTGGAGCAGGGGAGCCCCCGCGCCATCACGCTCTTCTGGGGATTGCGGAGCCAGCGGGATCTGTACTATCAGCAGGAGTTGGCCGATCTCTCCAAGACCTATAGCCACTTCCGGTTCGTGACGACCCTCTCCAAGCCCGAACCGGGCTGGACCGGATCGGTCGGGCGGGTCACCGGCCTCGTCACCGAGCAGATTCAGTCGGTGGCCAACCTGGCCGTATATCTCTGCGGCAACGGGGGCATGATCAAGGAGGTGACGGCGGCGCTGAACGCCAAGGGCCTATGCCCCATCTACCGCGAGAAGTGGTACGACGGGGAGCCGGATGCGGGTTAGTGCCCTGTTCCTGTCTGGGGAGGATGGCTTCCAGGTTCCGGTTGCGACCACGCGACGGTATGTTGGAAGACGCATTTCGGGCAGGTGTAGTGGAGGAACTTGCCGCCCGCGACCAGGCGCTTGCGCATCGGCACCTTGCACCAGGTGCAGAGCCGGTCGGGCAGCGAGGCGTCGGTGGAGGGGGAGGCTTGAGGCTGTTGCGTGGGGGCTTGCGACATGGGCTGTATTGTCCCTGAGCGTCCGGAAGTTTGTCAACGAAGCCGGTTCAACATCGCGCTGGACAGAGCGGCGGGTCTCGCGTAAAGTGCCGAGCCATTGTGCCGCAAACCATCCGGGATATTCTGAACCAACTCCCCGGCAAGCTCGATGCCGAGGCGGCGGAAGGCGTCACGGCCGTCTATCAATTTGATCTCAGCGACCCGGGCGGCGGCCGCTATTATCTGATGATTGACGACGGGACCTGTTCCGTGGCGGAAGGGAGCCACCCGGATCCGCACGTGACCTTGGCCATGAGCGGCGCCGATGCCCTGGGATTGTTGAACGGAAACTTATCCGGCCAGGCGATGGCCATGAGCGGCCGGCTGAGCGTCAGCGGCGACATCGGATTGGCCCTTCAATTGAAAGCCCTGTTCCCCTCCGTCAAGACATCGTGAGCCATCGGATATCCGCCGGTCTCCGGCCGTTGATTCACTGGATGTCCCCGGCCGGCGACGGCTGCGGAATCGGCTGTTGATCCGGCCGCCTGGCTGTTCCTCCGGCATCCGTTTCCTCTCCGGGCTCTTCCCGCATCCGGCGGGGGAACCGTTCTTCCAAGATCAAATAAAGCAGCGGAATCAAGAACAACGTCAGGACCGTCGAGACGCTGAGGCCGCCGATCACGGAACGGGCCAGCGGCGCGTTGGTTTCGCCGCCCGTGCCCCATACGAGCGCCATCGGCAGCAGCCCGAAGACCGTGGCGAGCGACGTCATCAGGATCGGCCGCAGCCTGGTGCGGGCGGCGCAGACCACGGCCTCGCGCAGGGCCGTCCCTCGCCGGCGGAGCACGTTCGTGTAGTCCACCAGCAGGACGCCGTTGGAAACCACGATCCCAAGCATCATGATCACGCCCATGAACGAAGTCGTGGAGATCGTGGTCTTGGTGAGGAACAGCATGAGGATCACGCCGGGAAACCCCATCGGCACCGAGAACATGATGATGAACGGGTCGATCAGCGATTTGAACTGCGCGGCCATGACCATGTACACGAGCAGGAGCGCCAGGATCGACGCGAACCACAGGCCCGCGAAGGTTTCGCGCTGCTGCTGAATCTGGCCCGCCAATCTCACGGTAAAGCCGGGCGGCAGTTGCAGCTCGACGAATTTCTCTTCCAAGGCCTGCGCGATGGCTCCCAGGTCCTGATGGATCGGGTTGGCGGTGATGTGGATGACCCGCTGGAAGTACTTGCGCTCGATCTTCACCGGGCCGGAGTTGAACCGGATCGAGGCAAGGTTCTTGAGCAGCACGGGTTCCCCTGCCTTGGTGGTCAGCAGCAGGTTCTCCAGATCGGCGAGGTCTGCGCGGAACCGCTCGTCCAGCCAGGCGCTGATGTAGTACTCGTTGCCGGTCTCCGGGTCGGTGAAGATGATCGGGTCCGTCTGGCCGTTGCCGTTCAAGGAATAGAGCACGGTATTGGCCACGTCGGCCTCGCTGATGCCGAGCAACGCCGCCTTTTCCCGATCCACGTCGATATCCAGTTCCGGGTAGTTCTCTTCCCGGCTGACTTCGATGTCCGCCAGCCACCGCCCGTCGCCGATCTCGTGCATGATCGACTCGACCTGCTTGATGACCTTTCGAGCCTTGTCGAATTCGTAGCCGTAGACCTCGACATCCACCGCCTTCTGCGAGCCGAAGCTGGTCACGCGTTTGACGATTCCGCCCGGGTCGAAGAACATCGCGACGCCGGGAAAGAGCTTCAGCACCTTCGGACGGACGTCGTTCATGATCTGGACCTGCGAGCGGGCGCGGCGGTCCGGCGGGACGAGATAGACCTGGATCAAGGAGGTATGGGGGCCGGTATTGGGGTTGAAGAGGGAGGCGCGCCCCTGTTGGAGGATGCCCGTGCTCGATACGATCGTCTCCAGTTCGCCGGGCCGGATCTGCTCGCGGAGGACCCGCTCGATTTCCGCGACCTGCTGTTCCGTCTTTTCCACCCGTTGGCCGACCGGCGCGCGCACGACGATGCGGAACTGGCTTTCATCCGTCACCGAGATGAATTCCGAGCCGATGAGGGGCACCAACAATAGGGACGCGCAGAAGAACGCGACGACCGCCAGCAGAACCGGCGTCCTGTGGCGGAGGACCCACGTCAGACTGGCCTGGTAACCGGCGTCCAGCGACTCATACTTGCGCCGGGACCAGTCCTTGAAGCGTACCCATGAGCCAGCGGGCCCTCCGGCTCCGGGGCCTTCAGGCTTCAGGAATTTGTAGCAGAGGGCGGGCGTGATGGTCCGGGAGACGAAGAAGGAGGTGAACAGCGAGATTGCAATGGTGACGGTCAGGGGCACGAGCAGCAGCTTGGCGATCCCGACCACGAAGAAGATCGGGAGGAAGACCACGACGGTCGTGACGGTCGAGGCGAAGATCGGCATGGCCACTTCGCGGGCGGCTTCGAGGATCGCCATCCAGCGGTTCGGGGTCTGGTTCAAATGCCGTTGGATGTTTTCCAACTCCACGATCGAGTCGTCCACCAGCCGGCCGATCCCCAGAGCCAACCCGCCCAGCGTGAAGATGTTCAGGGTCTGGCCCGAGAAGTACATGACGACGAACGTCACCATGATCGAGAGGGGAATCGCCACCGACACAATGAGGGTCGCCGTCAGGTTGCGCAGGAAGACCAGGATGACGGCCGCCGCCAAGACCGAGCCGTGCAGCGCCTGCTCGGCCAGGTTCGCGATGGATTGGCGGATGTAGACGGATTGGTCGAAGGAGATCCCGAGTTGCACCCCGGGGGGAATGCCGATCATCTTGGTCAACTGGGCGCGGAGGCTGTCCACGACCTCGACCGTGTTGGCGATCGGCTGCTTGTTGACGCGGAGGTACACGGCGCGGTTCCCGTCGGTCCGGACGACATTGGTTTGAATGTCGGAAGAGTCGGTGACGGTCCCCAGGTCCCGCACCCGCACGGGATTGCCGCGAGGATCGAGCTTGACGATCACGTCGTTGATCGGCTCCGCCGACTTGAACTGGTTGTTGGTGAAGACGTTGTAATCAAGGTTGCCAGCTTTGAGATCGCCCGAGGGCAGGATCAAATTCGACGCCTTGACCGCGTTGACGACGTCCAAGATCGAGAGGCCGCGCGCGTGGAGGAGGCCGGGGTCGAGGTTGATGTTAAGCTGGCGGATCTTGCCCCCTTCGACCGTCGCCGCCGCGACGTTGTTGATCTGCTCGATCTGTGGCGCGATGGTGTTGAACGCCAGGTCGTAGAGCGCGCGCTCGTCGAGGTTGTCGCTGGAGACCGTCACGAACGCCACGGGAATGTTGGAGACGTCGAACTTGACGACGAAGGGTTGCAGCACGCCAGGCGGCAACTGGTTCAGGATCTGGGTGATCCGCTGCATGACCTCCATCTGGCCGACGTTAATGTCGGCGCCCCAGTTGAACCAGACCTGCACGGCGCCGATCCCATACTTGGCGAAGGACTCCACGTGCTCGACGTTGGAGGCGGAGCTGACCGCCTTTTCAATCTGGTAGACGACGCTCTTTTCGATGTCGATCGGCGGCGCACCTTTATAGACCACGCCCACGAACACGACCGGCACCTGGATGTTCGGGAACAGATCGACCGGGAGGCGCTGAAGCGACACGGCGCCGAGCACGACCATGGCCAGCGAGAGCATCAGGAAGCCGATGCGGTTGCGGAGGGCGAGGAGGGTCAGCCACATAGCTGCAAGTCGTGATTCGTCATGCGTCAGGCGTCAAGCGATTTTGATCCAGCCGAATCCGTTTCGAGGGCGCGTTCACGATTGACGAGTTAGCGATTGACGATTGACGTCCTCAAGCGGTTGCGCCTGCACCGGCGTGTCCTCGTGGACGAGATCCTTCCCCGAGACGATGACCTCTTCGTCGCCGGCCAGGCCCTTGGTAATTTCGATCCGGTTGCCGTTCCGGGCGCCCAACTCGACCGTGATCCGATGGGCCTTGCTGCCCTGGACGACGTAGACATATTGCAACTCCTCCAACCTAGTGACCGCGTCGAGCGGGATCTGGATCGCATCGGCATGCTGCCCCACGATCACCTCCACCCGCGCGAACATCCCGCCCTTGAGGGCGAGGTCGGGGTTGGGCAGGTCCACCTCCACTGTCATCGTGCGGGTGTTGCGGTTCAGCGCCTGGACCACGCGGGTCACGGTGCCGTGGAAGACCCGGTCGGGGTAGGCCTCCGCCCTGACTTCGGCCGGCTGGCCGATCTTGATCAACGGCACGTCCTTCTCGACGACCTCGATCATCGTGCGGACCGTGGCGATCTCATGCAGGCTGAGGATGCCCCGCGACATGGTCGAGGTACTGGCGGTCGAGCCGGTCACGTAGGCGCCCGGGTCGAGGTTCCGTTCGGCCACATAGCCGGCAAAGGGCGCGCGGATATAGGAATAGGCCAGGTTGGTCTCCGCCTGCTGCAAGGCCACCTCCATCTGTTTGACCTGCGCCTCCAACGATTCCATCAGCGCAATGGCGGCGTCGTAATTGACCTGGGCCGTGTCCAAGTCCTGCTGAGACACGAATTGATCCCTAATGAGCGCATTCATGCGGTCCAGAGTCAGCTTCGCATTGTGCACCGAAGCCCGCTGCTGGGTCACCTTGGCGCGCGCGGCGGCCAGGTTGGCCTTGGCTTGGTTGACAGCATGGACGTAATCCGTATGGTCGATCTCGATCAGCAACTGGTTGGCTTTGACGAAGTCGCCCTTGTCCACATGCAGCTTGGCGATATACCCGTCGACGCGGGAGAAGATCTGTACGGTCTGGTTCGGAGTGATGTCCGCGGTATAACTCAGTCGGAGATCGACGGCGCCTCTGGTCGGGGTGGTCGTCCCCACCGTGATGGTCCGGCCCTTGCGCGGGTCCGGCTTGGCCCCGGTGCTGAGCCTGAACACGACCAGGCCCAGGACCGTGACGAAGATGATCACCCCGAGCACGACGATGGGATGGCGCGTGAGGCGGCTCATGGGGAGGGAACGGCATTCCTTTCAGCGGTGCTCTTTTCACGCGCGGGCCTGTCGCGCGCGAGACCGCTCAGAAACAACAAGACATATTCCCGCACGACCTCTTCATGCGTCAGGTGCAGCGGGATGCCGAGGATATCGTGCAGGAACCGGTGATGCACGATGATGCCGAAGAAGGCCCGGGCGGTTAGTTGGGGGTCGACGGCACGGAAGGCGCCGTCGGCAATCCGCCGGCTGATGTATCCGGCGAGGAGATCGTAGAACACGCGGTACTGTTGCCGGAAAAACATGGAAGACAGTTCGTGGCCTTCCAGGGCGCTGAACAGGAGCAGGCGCAACATCGTAGGGTCCGCCCCCTTGCGGATGCGAAAACCGGCCAGCAGGGTGAAGAGGCGCTCGTCGTCCCGGTCCGCCACGGCCTGCTCCAGCGCGGCGCGCAATTCCGAATACTGGGCCTTCTCGGCGAGGATCGCGCTGTAGAGCGCCCGCTTGGTGGGAAAATGTTTGAAGAGGAGCGCTTCGCTGACCCCCGCCGCCCTGGCAATATCCTTAGTAGTGGTTCCGCTGAAGCCTTTGGCGGCGAACAGGGAGGCTGCCGCGCCGATCAGACTGGCCTGCCGGTCTTGCGCCGACGCACGGCCGTTGCCGTTGTCGCGAGCCGGTGCCTTGCGAGGTCTGGTGGCGGTCCTGGTCACGGTAAGTGAGTGCTCACTCACCTGAAAGCCTAGCACGCGGTCCTGTCCCGCGACAAGATTTGGCGGAAAGGGGGGAGCGCCATCGAAACTGCGGGATGCACCGATGACGGGAGCCCTTTCTCCGGCCCCGTGATCGTCAGACCGGCATTGACAGTTGCGGAGACAGTCTGTAGTTTTACGTCGGCCATCATGTGGAGCGTCACAAGCGATCCCGTTCACATTTCAGGTCGTAAGATCACACAAGGAGATGCCTATGTCGAGCAGGATGCTCATCGGTCTGTTGGCCTGCGTGCTTCTGTTGCCGGTTTCGGCTTTTGCCAAAGAGAAGGGGAAGGGTAAAGAGAAAGAGAAAAGCGGGTTCACGCTGACCAGCCTCGACATCGTGCCGAACACGAAGATCAGCCTGAAACATGTCTACAGGGGATTCGGCTGCGAGGGAGGGAATCTTTCACCCGCCTTAAGCTGGACCGGGGCTCCGGAGGGGACCAAGAGTTTCGCGATCACGGCCTATGATCCGGACGCGCCGACCGGGAGCGGCTGGTGGCATTGGGTGGTCTACAACATTCCAGCCGATGTCACGGAGCTGAAGACCGGTGCGGGCAGCGCCGACTCGCCGCAACTCCCGCCCGGCGCCGTCCAAGGCAGGACGGATTTCGGGACGGTCGGATACGGAGGTCCCTGCCCGCCGGTTGGGCATGGCAAGCACCGGTACATCTTCACGGTCCACGCGCTCAAGGTCGACAAGCTGGATGTGCCGGCCGATGCCACCGCGGCGCTGGTCGGGTTCATGATCAACGCGAACCGATTGGGCAAGGCGACCCTGACCGGGATCTATGCTCGATAGCCTGGAGGAAGAATTGGCCGCGGCGTGAAGAGGATGCTGCTGGCGAATCGGAAATAAGCGGCGAGGGCGGGCCTTTTCAACAGCCTGTTGCTACTGGCGCAGGTTGGCCCAGGCCTTCTGGTACTCCTCGAAGGAATCGACCTCCATCCAGCCTTTGAAGATCGGCACGGCCTGGACACTGTGGCCCGCGTCGATGAGTTCCTGAATCATATCCGTGAAGGAGGCTTTGGCCAGACTCGGCGCTTCATGGAACGGCCGGTCGGCGCGGGATGCCAACAGGCCGCGGTACAAACCGGTCATCGCCTGAACGCCCTTCTCCGAAAACATCGCCATGCCGATAAACTCCGCATGGGCCTGTTCATGCGACACATGCTGTCCGATTTTGACGATCCGGTGGTCTTCTTCCGGCATCACGAAGCGCGACAGGTAGCTGCGGCCTGGCGCCTGCTCGAACGTCACGAGGTCGGGATTGAGGTGCGGCGCCCTGGCCCCCTGCTGTTGGTGATCGTACCAGGCCAAGTCCACCACCAGCGAAATATCCGCGGGGCTCTTGAGCAACTTTTCCAGGATCGCCCGGTCGAAGATGATGTCGCCGTACAGGACGATGGTCCGCCCGCGCATTTCGTGCTCGGCGCAGAAGAGCGAGAAAAGCTCCCCCGTTTCCTCGTAACGGTCGTTGTCGTAGTAACGGATGTTCGGGAGCGCGATCGCTTCTTTTTTGTAGCCCCGGATCAGCGCGATCTCCTTGATGTCGCAGTCGTTCAAGGCTGCGACCTGCCGCTCCAGGATCGTCTTGCCCTTGATGTCCAGCAGGCACTTGGGCCGGTCCTCGATCAGCGGCAGCAGGTGTTTCTCGAACCCGGCCGCGGGGATGATCGCCGTGATCTTTTCGCTGCCCACCGGGAGGAACTTCTTTTCGTCTTCCTCCATTTGCGGGACGCCGACGATCTCGTAGACTTCCTTCAGCTTGACGATTCGGTCGTTGACCGAGCCCGGGCGCGTGTCCTGCTTGATCACGTCAAGCGCGTCGCACATGGCCCTGATGCTGGCCCGCACCATCTGATTCGCATAGATCACGATCTTGAACCCCGCCTCTTCCAACTCCGCCGCCGTGACGCCGTCGAAGATCGTCGGGACCACCACGAGCGGGACCTTCCCCGACCAGCGTTTCGCGACCGTCCGGAGCTCGTCGAACGTGGGGGATTTGGAATGGATCAGCACGGCGTCGGCGCCGGCGTCGGCGTAGGCTTGTGCGCGCTTCAAGGCCTCATCCTGTCCCCACCCCGCAATGAGCGCTTCGGTTCTCGCAATGACGACGAATTCCGGGACCGTCTGGGCGGCCTTGGCGGCCTGAATCTTTCCGCAATGTTCTTCGATCGGGATGAGTTCCCGCCGGACCCCCGCGTAGAAACTGCAACGTTTGGGATAGACGTTGTCTTCGATGCAGATGGCGGCGACGCCCGCCCGCTCCCGGTCGTTCACCGTGCGCATCACGTTCAAGGCGTTGCCGTAGCCCGTGTCGCAGTCGGCGATGATCGGAATCGAGACGGCCTCGGCGATGTTGCGCTCCACCTCAAGCTGTTCGCTCGACGTGATGAAGCTCGCGTCGGGAATGCATTTCAAGGACGCGGAGATCGCGAAGCCGCTGGCCCAGATGGCGTCGAAGCCGGCGCGTTCGATCAATTTGGCGCTCAGCGCGTCTTGAGCGCCGACGGCCTTGATGATGCCGGGTTGTTTGAGCAGAGCGCGTAGTTTCGCTGCGGGGTGCATGGAGCTGCACTATTACGGAAGACGCGGGGCATTGTCAATATCCATGACAGCTCGCGGGGACGCAAGCCGGTCGACCTCGAGGCCGTCAATTGCGGGGCGCGGAGTCGCTTCCCCGCTCGACGGGATAGAACCGTTGGGCCAAGCTCTGGCTTTCGTAAAAGATGATGCCCTGCTGGGTCTGCGGGTTATAGGTCAGCATGATGTCGGTCTCCGGCCCCTTCCAGTTGAGCGTCTGGATCGAGATGTTCGCGATCTGTCCCGGCGTCCGGTCCAATGCGCCGAACCGCGCTTCGAGATAGGCGACGATGCCCCTGTGCGCCTCCAGGCTCTGATACCGGATGGTGACGCGGGCGAATTTTCCGTCGATGGCGACGAACTTCATCGACTCGACGATTTGCCCGCCGAACGGAGGCGGCCCGGGTTTCCTTTCGTAGGTCACCATGCGGGGCGAGCGATCGACGGCTTGGAAATCGTCCGATTCCTTCAACTCGGCGCCCCAGGGGATGCCCTCGAAATCACGAGGGTCGTTGGTCATGGGGACCGCATGCGCGGTGGAGCAGGAAAGCCAGGCGGCCAGCGCCGCGCCCACGCCCGCGCCCATGCACCATAGGCGGGACGATCGCGGATGGACGTTGCGGTGCAGCACGCCGACCTCCTTCGACAGGCGGGTTACTCGGCCGAATCGGTCAACGCATCGTTGAATCGGGGAGACAGGACGCGGCTTTCGATGAAGACGAACCCGCGCCCGCTCTGCGCTTCGTAGGTGACGTTGATCTCCGTCTGCGGCCCTCTCCAATTGAATTGCTGGTTGAGTCCGCGGATCATCTGCCCCGGAGTCCTGTCCAGGGCGCCATATTGCTCCTGCAGGTAGGCCATCACCTGTTTATGAGTGTCGTCTCCCCGGTAGCGGATGGTCGCACGGGCGAACTGATCTTGCCAGGTGGTCAACGTGATGCTGCCGACCGGGATGGCTCCCAACTTGGCGGGACCGTTCGTGAGTTGATAATCCGCGACGTCCTTGCCCGAATAGGTCTGTTGCAGATCCAATCGGCTGGCCAGCGAATCGCCCCACCGGATGCCGAGAAAGCTGCCGGGGTCGTTGGTCATCTCCGAGGCGGCGGCGGGCTGGCCGGCGAGCAGGATGAAGCCCGCGAGAGCCACCGTTCCCCGGACCCATGTGCGCGGAGCCTGTGGCATGGCGAACGCTAGCACGGTCGGCCCGATCGGCGCAACGGACCGCCATGGCGCATGGAAAGTCTGTGATGGGCCGGCGCGCTTAACGATTGAGAATCGTGAAAGGGCTTGGCTATAATCCGGTTTCTTTACCGACGGCGAGGGGATATGAGCGACGGCAATCAGATGATCGAGAGCGATGTCTTCGTCGAGGCGCTCCAAGAAATCGGGATCGACTTTTTCACCGGCGTGCCGGACTCCATTCTCGGCGGGATCATCGAAACCTTGATGGAGCGGCGCCTGTACGTGCCGGCCACGCGGGAGGACGAAGCCCTGGCGATGGCGGCGGGGGCCTATATGGCGGGGAAGGTCCCGGCGGTCCTGATGCAGAATTCCGGGCTCGGGACCTCGCTCAATACGCTGATCTCGTTGAATCTTATTTATCAGCAGCCCTGCGTGTTGATCGTGTCGTGGCGCGGCTTTCAGGGGAAGGATGCCCCGGAGCATCTCGTGATGGGGCAAACGATGCCGCAGTTGTTGGATTTGATGAAGATTCCCCACCGCACGCTGTCGGCCGGCACCATCAAAGAAGATCTCCGCTGGACGGCCGAGACGTTCATGAAGCAGCGAATTCCCCTGGCCCTGATCATCAAGAAGGGCGTGATCAAGAGTTTGCATCCGTGAGCGGGTGAAACCGTCATTCGTCACCCGTCAATCGTCAATTGCATCGGAGTGTAACAAAAGCAGAAGGTCTACGGTTGACGTTTGGCGAATGGCGATTGACGCTTGACGAGTACTGATGGGGAGACAGTGACATGAAACCTGAAGAAGGGACGATGCAGAGCCGGGCGCGGGCGATGGAGGCCTTGCTGGGGCTGCTGACCGATCAGCCCGTCATCATCTGTAACGGCTTCCCCTCGCGGGAGGCGTTCAAGATCGCCGACCGGCCCACGCATTTCTATATGATCGGATCGATGGGCGTGGCGGCGGCCATCGGGCTGGGCGTGGCGCTCTCGAAGCCTCAGAAGAAGGTCGTTGTGTTCGACGGCGACGGCAACGTCCTGATGGGCATGGGGACGCTCGCGACGGTGGGCGCGACCAAGCCCAAGAATTTCCTCCATGTCGTGTTCGACAATGAAGTCTACGGCAGCACGGGCAACCAGCCGACCTATTCGCGGGTGGTCCGGCTGGATCAGGTGGCCAAGGCCGCGGGCTATGTCAACGTCGAGCGGGTGATCGAGCGCGAAGATCTGGTGTACGAGTTCAAGGAGATGCTCGCCAAGGACGGGCCCAGCTTCTTGTTGGTGAAGGTCAACGAATGGGTGGAGGACGTCGGGCGGGTCATGCACGACCCGCCCGTCATTACGCAACGGTTCAAGAAAGCCATCGAGTAACGTACGACGTACATCGTTATTCGTGAAACGTGAATCGTTGTGCGGAAAAAATGCGGCGGAACGGGTTGGCCGTTCTTGATTCGGTTCACGATTCACGAATAACGCTTCACGAGGTCCAATGATTCTACTCAATCCCGGTCCAGTCAACGTGTCCGAACGGGTCCGGCAGGCCTTGCATCGGCCGGATATCTGCCACCGCGAACGCGAGTTCGCCGACCTGCTGCATCGCATTCAAGACAAGCTGTTGAAGGCCTTTGTGCCCGGCGCGGAACAGGACTACACCGCGGCCGTCATCACGGGGTCCGGGACCTCGGCGGTGGAGGCGGCGTTGATGTCGTCCCTGCCGCAGGGGAAGCGCTCCCTGGTCATCAACAACGGCGTCTACGGCGAGCGCATGTCGCAGATGACGCTCACCCACCGGATGGGCATCCCGGATTTGAAGCTCGAGTGGGGGAAGCGCCCCGATCCTGAAGTCGTGCGGCTCGCCCTTCGCCAGCATCAGGAAGTCCACCTGGTGGGGATGGTGCATCATGAAACGACGCTGGGACTGATCAATCCGGCGAAGGAAATCGCCGACGTGGTGGACAGCCAGAACCGCGTGTTCATGCTGGACGCCGTCAGCAGCCTGGCCGGCGATCCGCTGGATATCGCCGGCTCCCACATCTATCTGGTGGCCGGGACCTCGGGGAAGTGCATCCAAGGGTTCCCGGGCGTGTCGTTCGTTCTCATCCGGCGCGGCTTTTTGCAGCGGATGCGGAGCTACCCCCGGAAATCCTGGTACCTGCACCTGCCCCATTATTTGGACGAGGAAGGGCGGGCGACGGTGCCCTTCACCCCCGCCGTGCAGGTTTATTACGCGTTCGATGAGGCCTTATCCGAACTGTTGGAGGAAGGGGTGGCAAAACGGATCGAGCGGTATAAGCGGGCCGCCAAACTGATTCGCGACCGGATGAAGACGCTGGGCCTCAAGCCGGTCGTGCCGGCGGAGTTTCAGTCGAATACGCTCACCGCCTATTACCTGCCGGAGGGCCTCAGCTACGAGCTGTTGCACGACCGCCTCAAAGAGCGGGGCTACGTGATCTATGCCGGTCAGGGGCAGCTCGAGTCCAAGATTTTCCGCGTGGCCAACATGGGGGCCTTGTCGGCGCAGGATTTGGAAGGGTTTTTGGCTGCCTTTCAAGAGGTACTGGAACAGGCGGCGGTGTCTCGTTGAAGGCCATCATCCTCGCCGCCGGCATCGGCAAGCGGCTCTGGGACCTCACGCAGCACCGGCCCAAATGCCTGATCGAGTTCGGCGGCAAAAGCCTCCTGGTTCGGCACCTGGAGCACCTGGCTTCCCAGGGGGTGCAGCGGGCCGCGCTGGTGGTCGGCTACAAGCAGGACATGATCCGAAACGCGGTCGGCACGACCTATGCCGGCGTCGATCTGACCTACCTCGTCAACGACCAGTATCACCGCGGGAGCATCTCCTCTCTGTGGCTCGCGCGAGGGGAGTTCGACGACGATGCGGTGGTGATGGATGCAGACGTGCTGTATCATCGGGAGATCATGAAGCGGCTGATCCGCTCTCCCCACCAGAACTGCCTGCTGATGGACGAGACGGTCGTTCAGCGGGGGGAGGAGTGCATGGTGGTGGTGCGGGGCGGGCGGGTGGTCGCGCTGACGAAACGGATGCCCTCCGTCTATGATTATGCCGGAGAAGGCGTCGGCTTTCTCAAAGTCGGCCGGCCGGACGCGGAGCGCCTGGTGGGCTCGCTGCGGGCTCATATTGACCGGGGAGCCTGGGACATGGAATATGAAGACGGGCTGCTCGAATTTTTTGATCAGGTCCGCGTGGGCCATGAAAAAATAGGCGGGTTGCCCTGGACCGAGATCGATTTCCCGGAGGACGTAACTCGCGCCGAACGGGAAATCCTCCCGAAGCTGGACTAACCCATTCGGTCGCGCTAGAGTGCCGACAGACAGGCCGACCTCGGGTACGGAACGATGAGTCAGAGTGCGCTGCAACGATTTGCCCAGACCCGCGAGCTGACCTCCGCGATCCTGCTGACGGCGCGCAACGTCTTCACGCCCACGCCCGTTTCGGTGCACACCGGAATCAGCCCGCTCACCAGGATCGCCGGCGTGACGATCTTTCAGCGCGGCCTCCTGACCCTCCAGCGGGCCGGCGTAAACCAGATTTTCGTGTTGGCGGGAGACGAAGCGGAGACGCTCAAGGCCGTCGTGCGCGACGGGCCGCCGATCACGGCGGGAATCCGCTGGATTCCGGTCAGGGAGTTTCCCCTCGACGACCCGCGGACGTGGGAGACGCTCGCGGCCGACGCCAAGGGCGCCTGTCTCGTGATCGGGCCGCAAGCCGCATTCTCCCGAAACCTCATCGAAACGTTGCGCGGCCAGGGGCCGATCGAGGACCTCACGCTCGTGTTGCAGCCGGAGGACCGTCGTCGGATCGGGCCCGGTCAATCGGATCGCGCCGGTCGCGTTGATCGCGCGGTGCCGACCAAGCGGGATCGGCTCGCTCGATTGGCGGCCATCGGGTTGGGAGGGGAACGGGGGGCGCAGGAGGGTTTCACCGGCCGCCTTGCGGCGGAGTTGATGGTCCTGCCGGCCGGCCTGTTCTCCAAGGGCCAGCCGCTCGCGGATTCCCTGCTCGCGCAATCCGGAGAGGAGCAGCGGGCGGAGGGCGACCCGCTCCTGTCGCGGCTTGTCGAGCTCGCTGCGGCGGAACGGCGCATCCGGATCGTTGAAGCGGCCCCGGACGCGAACCTCTGGGCCAGGGACGTTCATGACGCCGGAGACGCCTCGGCGGTCGAGCGGGATCTCTATCGCTCCCTCAAGGGTCATTTCGAAGGGATCGTCGATCGATACTTCAACCGGAAACTGTCGCCGTTCTTCACCAAGCTCTTCTTGAAACTGAAACTGAGCCCCAACGCCATCACGGTGGCGGCGACCCTGATCGGGCTGGCCGGCGCGGCCTGCTTCGGGATGGGAACATACGCAGCCGGGTTGCTGGGGGCGCTGTTGTTTCAGTTGGCTGCCGTGATCGACTGTTGCGACGGCGAGGTGGCGAGGCTGACCTTCACCGAGTCGCCGTTGGGCGCCAAGCTGGATCTCGTGCTGGACAACGTCGTGCACATGGCGGTCTTTGCCGGCATCGCCTACGGCGCCTACCAAGCGCATGCCGCGAGCGAGCAGGCGTGGCTGTACCTGGCGCTCGGCGCAGTGGCGGTGATCTTCAACGCGCTGGCCTGCTGGTTGGTCACGAGGCTGGCGGCGCATCCTGGGGCGCCGGCCGGGGCCTCGACCGCCCGTTGGAAATGGACAGATTTTCTCCTCAAGAACATCGCGACGCGCGATTTTTCGATGGTCGTGCTGCTCTTTGCCGCGATCGGCCGGCTGGATTGGTTCCTTCTCCTCGCGGTGATCGGATCAACCCTCTTCGGTCTGGTGCTCATCTGGCTGGTCTTCTCGGCCCGCTCCCCTCGTGTGGCTTAAGATTCTCCTCCTCGCCGTCGGGGCCCTCACCCTGACGGCCCTCGTCTGGCACATCGGGCCGGCTCGCATTCTGGATGCCGCTTCGCAGGTCGGGCCGTTCGGCCTTCTGCTGGTGCTGATCCCGTCACTGGTCATGTACCTGCTCGAGGCCTACGGCTGGAAACTGACGATGGGGGCCTATGCCGGCGCCGTCTCGTTTCCGCGCCTGCTGGCCATCCGGACGGCCGGCGAAGTCGTCAACATGACCACCCCGACCGCCTATATCGGCGGCGAGCCGCTCAAGGCCTACCTGCTTAAACGTGCGCAGGTGCCGCTCGTCGACGGCCTGGCGTCGGTCGTGCTGGCCAAAACCTTCATGACGATTGCTCAGGTGCTGTTCATCCTGCTGGGGTTGGTGGTTGCGTTCTGGTTACTCGGATCGGAAGGGTCCTCCGGGCAGATGGTAATGGCGTCCATCGTCAGCGCCGGCGTGCTGGCGTTCGGCGTCGCCGGCTTCGTGGCGGTGCAGCGCTGGGGCCTGTTCACCGGCGCGCTCGGCTTGCTGCGGCGCGCGAATCTTCGGGTGGCCTATCTCGAAGCGCGGGAGAGCAAGCTCCAGGAGCTGGACCGGACGATCCTGAATTTCTATGGTCAGGACCGCCGGAACTTTCTGCTCTCCACCGGACTCTATTTCGGCGGCTGGCTTGCCGAGGCCTTGGAGGTGTACGTGATGCTGGTCTGCCTGGGGGTGCCGGTGACGGCGCTCGCCTCGTTGGCGATCGGCGCCCTGTCGGCCTTTATCAAAGGTGGCACCTTCTTCATCCCCGGAAGCCTGGGAGCGCAGGACGGCGGGAACCTATTGTTGGTTACTGCGTTCGGCTACAGCGACGTGGCCGGCATCACCTTCGCGTTGTTGCGGCGGTTCCGCGAGATCGTCTGGATCGGCATCGGGCTCCTCTGTCTGGCCCTGTTGGATGGACGGGCCGCTGTCCCCCAAGGTGAACAGCCGCGTTGATGCTGGTTGGGAGAATCGGTGGTCTGAGGTTCGGTGGGAATCCATGTGCGAAATATTGCCAAATTCTCAATATCTTAGAGTGCTCACCAGGCCACGAGCGGTCTCCCTCTTGACTTCCAAGCGGACCGATTTATTTACCGGGTCGATGCTGATGCTGGACCAGATGGAGAGGGACCGGGTAGGAATCTGGAAGAGCAGCGGCGGCCGGTGCGGCCCCGGCTCGTCCCAGGCCTAGCCCCCAATCCATCACCGTCAACCTTAACCTATCGATGACCTCTCTGGTGAGAGGAGGAGGAGAGCTATGACCACGTATCTGCCCGCATTGATGTCGTCGATCGGTCAGGAATCCTTCGATCGGCAAATCGACCGGATGTTCGATGAAGCGGTACGCTCCTTCGGCATGGCACGGACTGCCTGGGCGCCGGCATGCAATGCCTGGGAGGACGATCACGGGTTCTATGTGCAGGTGGCGCTGCCGGGGTGGGAGGCCAAGGACGTGTCGATCGAAGTCGAAAACCGGGTGCTCACCGTGAAGGGCGAGCGGAAGGACGAGGAGACGCCGGGCCGGACCGTGCATGTGTGGGAAGTCACCGGCGATCAGTTCGTGCGGAGTTTCCGGCTGCCGACCTTTATCGATCACAACAAGGCGTCAGCCTCTCATAAGAACGGATTGTTGACGATCACGTTCCCCAAGCTGGAAGAGGCCAAGCCCAGGCGCATTGCGATCGCGGCCGAGTAAGGGCCGCCCGGTTCGGTGACTCGATCGCAAGGTGCCGAACGGGTGACCTCAGGTTCTTATGCGCCCTCGCCCTCCCGCCTCTGGGTGACCGGTCTTCCGTGAGGCCTCATCGATTTCCACCGTCGGTGAGGCCTTCTTACCCGCGGGGCGAGTCGAGAGGGTGATTTCCGATCAACCAAGACAAGCCGATCAACTCCATATGCCTGATCGGCGGTTCGGCGTGTCGGGGCGACCGGCTCCGCTTTCCGAACGAGGAAGGCGCGACGGGTCCGCCTATGCCGCGCTCCGGCATCGGCATTGCGGCCGGAGCCGTATTGAGTCGAGTGGGAAGGGGAGCACGATGAACGGTGCGAAATGGACAGAACGGATCAAAACGTGGAAGAGCTGGTCCACTGGCGCCGGCAACCAAGCGCAGGGAGATCCGAAGGTGTTGCAAGAAGCCCTGTCATTGGCCTGTCTGAAAAAACTATGGCCGGCCGGAGCAGAGGGGCCTTCGGCCCAAGGGCACGTTCGCGACGAACTGGATCAAGCGGCTAGACCGTGGGCCCACGGATTGTTTTGAAGTCGGCCCAGCGAGGCGAGCGAGGCAGGGCATCAGGGCAACCTTCTTGTTCCGTGGCCGCCGCGATGTCCGGTCGCCTCCGGTCGTCGGGTTGGCACCCACGCGGCACAGGCTGCGATGTGCCGGTCTATGCGCAGGCGCCGGCGACTTTCATGGGACGTTGGGGTTTCTCGAGAAAGGAGGTGAACACGATGATGGATATGAGTTCGGTCATTGATGCGGGTCTTGTCCTGATGGGGTGTCTGGCGGTGCTGATGACGGGAGTGGGGTTGTTATCCTCGGAGTCCGTCTCCGGGTCCAGCACCGTGTCCACCTCTCATGAGTCATCCCACCGTCAGTCAGCGCCGGCTGACATCCCGGTGCGCAAGGCGGCGTGAGGCCGTTTCATCGGCTGATCAGGGCAAGGGGGCGGGCCGTCTGAAGGCGGCCCGCCCCCTTGCCGTTTCCGGCGCCCTTTTCCGCGATCACGTATTCCCTGCAGGCTTTTGAGGAAGGCGCTCGACCATCTCACGGACGGCGCCAACGACGAGCTCCGGTTGGTCGAAGTTGATGAAGTGGCTGCTCTGGTCGGCGAAGACGTGCCGGCTGTTGGTCGAGAGCTTGGTCAGATCGGTCTGCCATTGGAGCCACATGCGGCGGAACTTGACCTGGTCGAGGTCAGACGGCATGTCGGGCCACCAGGTCGGTCCGGTGGCGGTCAGAATAGTCAGCGGCAGATCGCCGAGCGGGTCGGCACGACGGACTTGGAGGCAGGTCTCTTCCAAGGCCGCGGCCTCGTCGGCCATCGTCGCGAAGTAGCGCGTCTGCGCCCATCCGGCGCGCAGCATGGGCCGAATGTCGGACGCCATCTTATCTTCCTGCTGCGCGAAGAGCGGCGGCAACAGGTCGAATGCCATCAAGAGGCGGGTGACGCCCAGCGATGTCACCGCGCCGACGATCGGGAAGGCGATCTTGCCGGGAGCGACGAATTTGCGGAATTCCTCCTGTTCGAATTGGCGTTCGTGGCCCGCATCGACCAACACCATGCCTGCGACATCCGCCGGATGAGTCTGCCGATAGAGCCGGATGATGAAGCCGCCGAGCGAGTGGCCGACGAGGACATAAGGACCGGCGATGCCGGCGCGGGCGAGCAGCGTATGGAGTTCGCGGGCTATCCGTTGCCCGGTTCGCGGGGAGGGGCCGGACTCGCTCCAGCCCAGTCCGGCCCGATCATAGGAACAGACACGCGTGACCTTCGCCAGATCCGGTTGAACGCGATTCCAATAGAGCGACCAGCCGAGACCCGCCGCCTCCAAGATGACAGTGGGACTGCCCTCGCCGAGGCAGTAGAGGTGGAGCTGATGTCCGCCGACGTTGATCAGATCGCCCGGAGGGGGATATCGCGCCTGGTCGATCGCCGTCCCGACAGATTGATATCCTGCGCCGATCATGACGAGCAGCAAGACCAGACCGGCGAGCCGAATCAGCCAGCGCATGGGGGCTATTTTCTACTTGCGTGAGAAGGGAATCAAACGGGGATTATGAAGAGGGGACCAGCGGCCGTATTGGTCCTGTGCTCCCGGAACGCGCA
Source organism: Nitrospira tepida (assembly GCF_947241125.1). Lineage (NCBI taxonomy): Bacteria > Pseudomonadati > Nitrospirota > Nitrospiria > Nitrospirales > Nitrospiraceae > Nitrospira > Nitrospira tepida. The sequence continues at coordinate 1,024,290 of NZ_OX365700.1, forward strand.
GACCTAAGGAGGATGGCAAGGCAACTGGCAGGGCCTCTGTGCTCGCAGAGCCCGCACGATCAGAATGTGCTCGCTCCATGCGCGCAGTAGAGCCCCTACCAGTTGCCTTGCCAGAGAAAAGAAATAACTCGAAGATTCATAAGGGCGGTGCCGGGGCACCCGTTGCGTTGTCCGACGTGCAACGGGTCGGGACGGCCGCAGTTGGACCAATCACGGGCGTCGCTGTTAGAGAAAGGGAACGAGGAAATTGGCAAAAATCAATTTTGTTGTATAGTCACTGGCAAGTTGTGAAGGTCTGGAGATCTGAGCAGTGAACGCAATCATGTCATCTCAATAAGACCCTGAAAAGTCTCGGTTTGCTAAAAATGTGGTGCGTGCCGCATGGATTCATTTTTTCAAATAGGTCCCGCCTCAGCCTCCTATGAAACAGTTCGAGACGCTAGTGATCTTGCTCACGTGAGGATACTCATTGATCAACTGTGGGCCAAGTATCGGCCCCCGGCTGATCCTCACTTCCTGGAAGATGCCAAGAAACATTTCCATCAGCGTACGTGGGAGTTGTATTTGTGGCATGTGTTGAACTTTTGTTGCCATTCTCCTCAGAAAGATGGTCCGGTAGGACCAGACCTATTCTTCATGTCGGGAGGGCAGAGGACCTGGGTCGAAGCTGTTGCACCGAGTAGGGGAACTGGGCCAGATGCTGTTCCGATGCTTGAAGTTGGAGAGACACCGATTGCGCAGGATGTTCCAGAAGAAGCGATCATCCTTCGTTTCACCAATGCCTTGCAAGACAAGTTGAGGAAGTATGGTGAGTATCGGTCTAAAGGGATTGTCCAAAGCAAGGACAGATTCATCATCGCAATCAATGGATGCGAGGCGAAGGATTATCGTGGCGAGCCACAAGTTCCATATGTCATTAAGGCAACAATCGCTCTTGGGGACCTGCAAGTTTCGTTTGATCCCACTGGGGTGCAGCCTTCGAGGAGCCGTTATCAGCGGAGAGCAGTAGTCAGAAAGCAAAGCCAGCAATCAGTATCGACAGACCTCTTCATGAAGGATGAGTATCGTCCGGTGAGCGCCATTCTGTACTCACCGAAGGATATCTGCAATGTCCCTGAGCGAATAGGATCGGAGATGTATTACTTCCATAATCCTTTAGCCGAAAATCCAATCCCTCGGGGGATCTTCCGGTTCTGTCGGGAATATTGGGTCGACCTTGACCATGAAAGTCTCAAGTTCAGAGATTGGCATTTGGAGTAGGGCGAGAGAAAACCCAGGCTAACCGATGTCGGTTTTGGTAGAGCAGCGGCAACGCCAAGCGGAACCTCGATGGCGTTGGTTTCCGTCCTGAATTGACACCCGAGTTGGTCCACCTGCGACGTCGAATGGAATAGGATGCTCCTTCCAAGCTCGCTGGTTGTTCTTCTCCTGGGAGGGCACTTGTGTTGGTCCAACTGCGGCGGTGGAGGCGGCGCTTTCTCAAGTGCGGCCTCCGGGAGCAAGGGATTGGCACAAGTGTCCTTCTACCCCTTCTGATCCTACGGCCTCTGCGAGCACAAGGGATACCCAGGTTGCTCATCCTTCCTCGGCGGATTTGCTGCCGATGCAGCAAAGGACGCTTAGCCCTATTCCCCGTCCCATAAGTTGTTTAGAAATTCCTTCACCGGCAGGATCGTCACCGCGCCGACCTGTCGCCTCCGTGCTTCGAGACTGACGCAGAGGTAGCGCTTCAGCTTCCGTTCTTCCGCCAGGGCTACAAGCGATTTCAGGTCATTGCTCGACACATTCTCCCGTCTCTTGACCTCGATGGCCGTGTGGTCGCCGAGGATGAAATCCACCTCGAATCCCGATTTGGCCTTCCAGAAAGCCAACGGTTCCCCTGAGACATAGTCGGCGTAACTCTTCAGTTCGTGCATGACATACGTTTCCACCGCCTCGCCGAATTCCGGGGTGCCGCGTCGGTAGCGGCGGCCTTGAACGGCCGCCGCGACGCCGATGTCGAAGAAATAGTACTTCGAGGAGGCGAGGGGCTTGCGCTTTTTCGTCTCGCGCCACCCGGGGAGTTCATACAGGACGAGGGTGTCTTTCAGGATTTCGAAGTATTCGTACACGGTCGTGCGAGGGACTTGGGCATCCGTGGCCACATTCGTGAAATTGACGATCGTGGCGTTGCAAAAGGCCGCGACCTTCAGGAGGCGGCTGAAGGCGGCAATGTTTCTTGTCGCCCCTTCCGCCACGATCTCCTGCTGGAGGTAGGAGCCGGCATAGGCTTCGAGATCCGCCGGAGGGTCATCCGAAAAGTAGATCGAGGGCAACCCGCCGCGGGCAATAAACTGCTCCAGGTCGAAGTGATCGCCCAACTCTCGATAGGTGAGGGGATGTAAATATTTGGTTCTGGCCCGCCCGCCCAGCAGGTTCACCCCGCCCTGGCGAAGCTTCCTGGCGCTCGACCCGGTAAGGAGAAATCGGATTCCCCGTTGCTCAATGAGGCGATGGACTTCGTTGAGCAGTGCCGGCAGCCGTTGAATTTCGTCGATGACGACGATGCGATCCTTCGGGGTGAGCTCTTCGGCCAGGCGCTACGGACGTTGACTGAGCCCAAGGTAGACAGACGTATCCAGGAGGTCGTAGATCCGGGACCCCTTGAAGCTCTGGGCGATCAGGAAGCTCTTTCCTGTTTGGCGCGGACCCAAGAGGAAGTGAGACTTCTTCTCCAGGAGGCGCTCCAGGCTCAACAGGCGAGGGATAACCGGCGGGGGATTCATGCGGGGAGGCTAGCATGCGTCGCCTCTGTCGTCAAATGACATGCCAAATGACGACTCTAGCGACATCGAACGGTATGCGCCCAAAGTCGGTGATGGCCTCTGCGAACGCGAGGGATGCCCACCTGCTCATGTAGGTGTCAAGTCGGTGCTGTGAGCTTGTCCGTTACAGACTCACCCAGGCGACTTCACCCTTCGGAGTTGTGAAAAGTACCTGCTGAAGTCTCGGCAGAAGTGGGCGAAGGTCTTTTAATCGGTTGGTTGGAGCTTGCAGCACGATGACGGCGATGGTGAACCGCGGGATGTTTTGCTGAAAGGCCAGATGGCGGTCCACCGTTACGAAGGCGTCGAATTGCGTTTGGGCTCGTGCCAATAGCTCGCCATTCTTGATTCCCGCCCATCCGCCTCAGGAACGGTGACCACCTCATGGCCTTCTATGTCTTTTGCGAGCCGTCTGTCGATGCACTTGTCGAAGAGGATTCTCACGAGGCTTTGGCGAGCATGCATGCCTTGGCTTCTTCGAGGAAGGCAATCACTTGGTCACGAGTCACTGTCGGGAACCCTTGCAGGAAGTCGTCGATTGTTTCGCCTCCTTCCAAGTATTCAATCAGCGTTTGGACTGGCACGCGGGTCCCTGCGAAAACAGGTGTTCCACAGAGGATGTCAGGCGAGGAAGTGATGAGCGGTGGTTTGCCGTTGTCATGGGTGATCAGGATAGCGAGGCCACGCTTGATTTACAAGCAACCGGCGGGTTGTTAGGATGCGTCGCGTGAAACACCTTCTGGTCCTGATCTGGGGCCTGGTCGGCATCCTTGGGGCTGTTGCGTTGGCCCATGTGGCTGGCCTCCTCAATCCCCATGAAAAAGTGAACGGGCTCTGGCTCGTTGTCGCGGCGGCCTGCATCTATGTGCTGGCCTTCCGCTTCTACGGCCGGTGGATCGCCCGGCGAGTGGTCGAGCTGGACGATCGGCGGATCACCCCTGCCATCCGCCTGAACGACGGGGTCAATTACCATCCCACGAATAAGGCCGTCCTGTTTGGCCATCACTTCGCGGCCATTGCCGGAGCCGGCCCGCTGCTCGGGCCGGTCCTGGCGGCGCAGTTCGGCTTCTTGCCGGGCTTTCTCTGGTTGGTCATCGGGGCGGTGCTGGCGGGGGCTGTGCAAGATTTCATCATCCTGGTCGCATCGATGCGACGCAACGGCCGGTCGCTTCCGGAAATCGCCCGCGACGAACTGGGTCTGGTCACGGGGACCGCCACGGCGGTCGCGGTCCTCTTTATCGTGGTGGTGGCGCTCGCCGGCCTGGGATTCGCGGTCGTCAATGCGCTCTATCGGAATGCCTGGGGCACCTTCACGATCGCGATGACGATTCCCATCGGCTTCCTGATGGGGTTTTATCTCCAGCGGTTCCGTCCCGGCCGGATCGCCGAAGTCTCGCTGCTCGGCGTAGTGCTGTTGATCACGGCGGTGCTGTGTGGCCGAGTCGTCGCGCAATCGTCCTATGCCTGGCTGTTTGAGTTCGAGCGGCCGAGCCTCGTCTGGTTGCTGGCCGGCTATGGGTTCTTGGCCTCGGTCTTGCCGGGCTGGATGTTGCTGGTGCCGCGCGGCTACCTCTCGACATTTATGAAACTGGGCGTGGTGTTGCTCCTGGGCATTGGCGTGATCCTGATGGCGCCGACCATCGAGATGCCGCGTGTGACGGCCTTTGCCTCCGGCGGCGGGCCGATCATCCCCGGAACCCTCTTTCCATTCCTCTTTATTACGATTGCCTGCGGGGCCGTCTCCGGTTTCCATGCGCTGGTCTCCTCCGGCACCACGCCGAAGATGATCGAGCAGGAATCCCAGGCGACGGTCGGCTACGGCGCGATGTTGCTGGAAAGCTTCGTCGGCGTCATGGCGCTGATCGCCGCATCTGTCCTGATTCCGGGCGACTATCTTGCGATCAACACGATGTTGCCGGCCGAATCATTGGCCGCGATGGGGTTTCCCGTGTCGCGGGTCCAGGAACTCTCGCAGTTGGTGGAGGTGGATGTGACCGGACGGCCTGGCGGGGCCGTTTCGCTGGCGGTCGGGATGGCCTCGATCTTTGCGGCGCTCCCCGGCATGGCGGGCTTGATGGCCTATTGGTATCAGTTCGCGTTGGTATTCGAGGCCCTGTTCATCCTGACGACGATCGATACTGGCACCCGCGTGGCCCGTTACCTGATTCAGGAAATGGCCGGACGGCTCTACCAGCCCTTCCGGCGGATCAACTGGTGGCCCGGCGTGTGGCTGAGCAGCGGTCTGGTGGTGGGGGGCTGGGGCTATCTGATCGGGACCGGGAGTATTTCCACCATCTGGCCGATGTTCGGCGCAGCCAATCAATTGCTCGGCACCTTGGCCCTTTGCATTGGGACCACGGTCTTGATCAAAATGTGGAAGTCGCGCTACCTCTGGGTGACGGCGACGCCGATGCTGTTCGTGGGGGCCATCACATTAACCGGCTCTTATGAGATGTTTGGGCTGTTCCTATCGAAGGCGGGGACGCTGGGGGCCGGGAGTCAGGCCTTTGCCCTCTACCTGGATGCCGTGTTGGTGGCGGCGGTGGCGATCCTGGGCGTGATTGTCCTGGGCGACAGTTTGAGACAGTGGTACGGCTATGTGATTTTGAAGCGGCCCTTCACGAGCAGCGAGGTGGCGGCCGCGGCCGGTGCGGGATCGGCCGGTCGCGTGCAAACGGCGATTCACGACCAGGACGAGAGAAACGGGTTTCGACTGCCGAGTGGCGGGGGCTGTTGTTAGAGCGGGCGAAGCAGCATCGTCAAGCGTCAATCGACACACGTCAATCACGCGGAACAAGGTATGGGTCGATTGCATACGGGTTTGTCACGCTTGACGAATGACGATTGACGAATGATGAACTACAGGAGGAGAAAGGCGAGAGAAAAGCACGGGAGGAGTCTCTCCGGCGCCGTCATATTCGATAAGACGAAACAGAGGCGCCGGTTCTAGCAAAGCTTGGTATGGAGGGCGGCGATGGCGGATCAATTTTCATTCGATGTCGTATCGGAAGTGAACATGCAGGAGATGAAAAACGTCGTCGATCAGGCGACCAAGGAGATCAAACAGCGGTTCGACTTCAAGGACTCCAAAACGGAGATCACGCTCAAGGAAAAGGAAAAAGAATTGGTGGTGATCTCCGACGACGACTACAAGCTGAACGCGGTGAACGAGATCATCAAGGCCAAGTGCGTGAAGCGGGGCGTGTCGCTCAAGGCTCTGACCTACGGCGCGATCGAGCAGGCATTGGGGGGGACGGTCCGCCAGGTCGTCAAGATTCAGAGCGGCATCGCCGCGGACAAGGCCAAGGAGATCACCAAATCCGTGAAGGACTCCAAGCTCAAGGTGCAGGCTCAGATCCAAGGCGAACAGCTCCGCATCGTGAGCAAGAGCAAAGACGAGCTGCAGGCGGCGATTGCGTTCTTGAAGCAGAAAGATTTCGGCATCGATTTGCAGTTTACCAACTACCGCTGATGCGCGACCTATCCCGCGGCCTGCCCTGGGCAGCCGCCTCCTGCCTTGTGCTGACCTTCCTGCTTCTGCTGGCGGGATGCGGAAGCAGCGACGCCATTGTCGTCATCGCCGCCCACCCCCAGAATCCGAACATCCTCTACGTCGCCACCAACGACTACATCTACAAGACGCGCGACGGCGGACAGACCTGGGAGAACATCTCCCGAGGGATGACGCACTCGCGCGTGATTGCGATGGCCATCGATCCCGCCTATTCGGCCACGGTCTATGCCGGCACCAAGGGCGATGCGATCTTCAAGAGCCATAACGGCGGGCAGACCTGGGTGTCGAAACGCGCCGGGCTGGACGACGTGACGATCAGCTCCGTGGTGAACCAATTCGTGTTCGACCCTCAGGACGCCAACCACCTCTATGTCGCGACGACGATGGGGGTCTCCGAATCCAAGGACGGCGGCGAGACCTGGCGAAAACGGATGGAGGGGATGAAGGAAGTGCTGATGGTCGTCACGCTCTGCTTGGACCCCACCAGGCCGAACATCATGTATGCGGGCACGAGCGGCGGCGTGTACCGCAGCTTTTCCGGGGCCGAGATTTGGGAAAAGGCCAACGAGGGGCTTGTGCCGCCGGAGCTGGTGAAGTCCAGCCGCGCGCTTGGAGTGACGATGATTGAGGTGGATCGTTTTGAGCCGGACACGGTCTATGCCGCGACGCTCAACGGCCTCTACAAATCGGTGGACAAGGGAGCGGCGTGGAAACGGATCGGCGAGAAGCTGGCCGATCCCATCATTCCCGTGATGGTGCTGGATCGGACCAGGAAGGGCGTCCTCTATATCGGCGGGCGATTTGGGGTGTTGCGCAGCGAGGATGGGGGTGACACCTGGCAGACGTTGAACCAGGGGCTGGCGACGTTGAATGTGCGCTCGCTCGTGCAGAGCCCGATCGATCCGAAGGTGTTTTACCTCGGCACGAATGGCAGCGGCATGTATCGGAGCGAGGATGCGGGCGAAAGCTGGCATGCGATGCCGCCGGTCAAATCCAAAACCTGATTTCGGCAATGTGGCGAGGGAATGATGAGAGGGTGGGCGGTGTGCCGTTAACGATTAAGATCGGAGTCGCCGATCTCTCCACCCACCCGGGACGGCAATGAGGAAGCTGGTCTGTTGCCGCCGCCGATTTGACTGCCGTAGCGAGGGTCGAGGCTGGTGTCTTGGAGGTCCTGGCCAGGTCTGATGGGGAGTGTGCTGTCTTGCGTGTTGAGCCCGGCCTTGGGACGAAGGACGCCGGATGAATCGCTATAGGGAGAGACGACGCCGCCGATCTCGGAGCCGGAGGCGTTCGGCAGGGTGGAGGATTCGATCGTGGGGCCGATGCGGGCGGGAAGGGAACTGTCGGAAATCTCGTTGCCGGTGCGGGCCCGTGGCGGTATGCCGGAGGGGCGGAACTCTTGTTGAAGGGTTTCCCGTTCCTGATCGAGGACGCGGGCTCTGGTTCCGGCTTCTTCGTAGTCGAGTTGATCGAGTTGGGTCTGCGCATCTCCCATCTTGCCCAGTCGTTGTTTGATCGTCTGTAGATTCCGTCGCGCGGCCGCCACTTGGACGATCATCCCATTAATCAATTGAGGCGTGGTGTAGGTGGTCAAATTGAGCGCCCCGGATCGCTGAATTTCGCTCAACAGATGGGACGCTCGCTCTTCCAAGTCGATCACCTGCCCCAGTTGGCCCACGTCTCCGGCACAGCAGGCGAGAAAGGCGCGGTAGTCGCTCAAGAAGCGGGACGATACTGTTTCGAGGTCCTCGATCTTGATCGCGGGGCGAGCGGCCGGCGGTGTTGAGGTTCCGGCGGCCTTCCGATCCGGCGAAACCAATGGATTGCATCCGGTCTCGGGTTTGGCGATGATTTGCTGGCCCTCCGGTCTATCGGGGCACCAGTAGATCACGGTGGGCCGGTTGTCGGTCGAACGCTGGCTCTGTCCCGCCGGGTGCGCCGGCTGCGCCGCGATGATCACGAGGATGGTCGGTCCGACGAACAGCCGAGCCATCATCGGCGCCTGGACGGCTGAGCATAAGGACCGAATTGGCCGTTGACCGATCATGGAATGATTGTCCGGTCGAAGCCCTGATCCGTCAAGGTTGATCAGATTTCCCGCAGAGGCCGATCAGGGCGGGCGACGGATCCCGTCCGGTTCGCCACGTCGGCTGTGGCAGAATCCACGGAACGAGGATGGACCGAACTCAATCACCAGAGGAGTGCCTGCGAATGACGACAGCCTACATCGAACAGATCGGCCGGTATGCCGGAGAAGAGGTGACGGTTCAAGGCTGGCTCCGGAGCCGCCGCGACAGCGGCAAGCTCCACTTTCTTACCTTGCGGGACGGAACGGGCGATCTCCAAGCCGTGGTCAGCAAGGCGGCGGTAGGGGATGAGCAGTTCGCGCTGTCGGCCCGGCTGACGCAAGAGTCCTCGCTGAAGGTTCGGGGTAAGGTGCGCGCGGAAAAGCGGGCGCCGGGAGGATATGAGCTGGAAGTGATCGCCATTGAATTGGTGCAACTGGCCGAGCCGTTCCCGATTCAACCCAAGGAACACGGGACCGGATTCTTGATGGAGCATCGCCACCTGTGGCTGCGCTCCCATCGGCAACATGCGATCCTGCGCATCCGTCATGAAATCATTCGTGCCTGCCGGAATTTTTTCGACGACCGTGGATTCGTCTTGCTGGATGCGCCGATCTTCACCCCGAACGCCTGCGAAGGCACGACCACCCTGTTCCAGACCCAGTACTTCGACGAGACGGCCTATCTGACTCAGAGCGGACAACTCTACAGCGAGGCCACGGCCGCGGCCTTCGGCAAGGTCTACTGTTTTGGTCCGACCTTTCGCGCCGAGAAATCAAAGACGCGCCGCCATTTGATGGAATTCTGGATGGTGGAGCCGGAGGTCGCCTGGGCAGAGCTGGCGGACGTCATGGATCTGGCCGAAGAGTTCATCTGCGCCATCGTCGAACGGGTGCTGGAAAACCGGCGTGCGGATCTTCAGGCGCTGGAGCGCGATATCGCCAAACTGGAGCGGATTCGCCCGCCCTTCCCGCGCATGACCTATCATGAGGCGGTGGCGGTGCTGCGGAAGAAAGGCAATCCCATTCAACCGGGGGATGACTTTGGGGGCGACGAAGAAACGCTCTTGTCGAATGAGGCCGATCGGCCGCTGATCGTGCACCGCTACCCCTCCGCACTTAAGGCCTTTTACATGCAAAGCGATCCGGCTCATTCGGACCTGGCCCTCTGCATGGATGTGTTGGCGCCGGAAGGGTACGGCGAGATCATCGGCGGCGGACAACGCATCCATGAATATGACAAGCTGCTGAATCGGATTAAGGAACATCATCTGCCGGAAGAGGCTTTCCGTTGGTACCTCGACCTTCGCCGCTTCGGCTCCGTGCCGCACGCCGGCTTCGGGATGGGAATCGAACGGGCCGTGGCCTGGATCTGCGGGCTCGAGCACGTGCGTGAGACGATTCCGTTCCCCCGCATGCTCTACAAACTCTATCCTTAGACAGGCTGTTGAGAAGCTTGCCAGCCGGACCAGCTCGGTCTACTCCGAGCCCGTTAAAATTGACCCCCTCCGGCCTGCTACTTCCTCCATTCCGGTCGCCGAAAGTATCCTCTGTAATGGTCCGATTTCGGGCCTTTTAGCCCTATGAATCCTCAGCCTGGGCGGCAATCGTAAGAATTTGATGAAACATTGAAAAATCTGTTGACTGTCCATTCCATGGGTGTATACTTCGCCACCGAGTGGGAGAAAGTGGTGGGAAATGGTGAGTTGGTAAATGCAGAGGAATCGCATGCTCCGGTCCTTGCGGATGAAGTGATTACATGGCTGCAACCCAGGAGCGGCGGGCGTTATCTCGATTGCACGGTGGGATACGGCGGGTTGGCAGAGCGGCTGTTGTCTCGGACTCCTGGCGATTCTATGGTGATTGGGATCGATCAAGATGCATTGGCCCTTGAGGCCAGTCGGAATCGCCTCCGTCCCTTCGGAAACCGGGTGCAATTGATCCAAGGAAATTTTCGCGACGTGAAGCAGCATCTTGCCCAAGTAGGGATTTTGAACGTGGATGGAGCGGTGCTGGACTTGGGCGTCTCGACCCCGCAACTGTCTCGGCCGGAGCGGGGCTTCAGCTTCTCCGAGAACGGGCCGCTCGACATGAGGATGGATCAAACCGGTTCCCTGACGGCGGCCGATATCGTGAACCGCTGGAGCGAGTCCGATCTGGCCTGGGTGATGTTTCATTATGGCGAGGAACGGTATGCCAGGCGGATTGCGCGGGCTCTCGTGGCCGCCAGAAAGGAAGCCCCACTTCGCACCACCTTCGATCTTGTCGAGGTGATCCGGCGCGCGATTCCGGTCCGCGCCCGGCACGGGAGAATCCATTTTGCGACGCGAACGTTTCAGGCGATCAGAATCGCAGTGAACCGCGAGCTTGAGGTCCTCGAAGCGGCGCTTCCACAATTGATCGATGTCCTGACCGTCGGAGGGCGGTTATGCGTGATCTCGTTTCATTCGCTGGAAGATCGAATCGTCAAGCAGGCCTTTCGCGCGCGGGAGGCAGGCCCGAGTCCGGACGTGAAAATTTTGACCAAGAAGCCGCAAGTCGCGACGGCGCAGGAATTGGAACGCAATCCGCGGGCGCGGAGCGCCAAGCTGCGCGTCCTTGAGCGAGCCGCATAGGGAAAGAAAGAGAAAAAGGGTTCCCGGTGGTATCTCTCCGGCGGCTGTCAAGGAAGAAGGGCGTCGCCCGATGAGCCGCCGGGTCTAGCAAGCTTGGTATGGAAAAGATGGGGAGAGCCTTGGAGGTGTTTTCTCGGGCCGCCAAGAGCAATCAAGTGGGGCGGCCGGTTCTAGCGAAGCTTGGTATGAAACCACTGGAGGAGTTTCTCCGGCGGCGTCAAGGAAGAGGGGCGTCGCCCGATGAGCCGCCGGGTCTAGCAAGCTTGGTATGGAGGATGATATGAGGCCCCTGTTGATTCTCGGCGTACTCCTTTTCTTGCTTGGGTATGTCTGGGAACGGGTCGATGTGGTGCGGGTCGGCTACCGCGTCGAGCAGTTGAAGGCTCAGAAGGTGCTGCTCGAGCGGGAACGGGACGAATTGAGCGTGAAGCTGGCTTCGCTCAGCGCCCCGGACCGCGTCGCGCGACTGGCGAAGGAGAAATTGGGGATGATGCCGGCCCAGCCCGGACAGGTCGTCGTCGTGCATCGCGCGGAGCCCAAGCCGCAGCCTGAGGGTCCTTCCGTGCAAGAGGTCCGCGTCGCGAAGCGCGAGGTGCGCTAGGTGAAGCCAGTGCGACCTCCCTACGCCGCCCGTCGAACGGCTACCCTGGTAGGGCTGTTGGCTGGCTTTGCCGTCGTGTTGATCCGCTTGCTCAACCTCCAAGTGTTGCAGGCCGCGGAGCTGACTCAGCGCGCGGACCGTCAACATTGGAAATCGGTTTCGCTGGAAGGGCCACGGGGCACGATTTACGATCGGAACGGAAAGGTCCTGGCGATCAATGTGGAAGTGCCGTCGGCATTCGGGGTGCCCGCCGCGCTGGAAGATCTTCGGGGAGCGGCAAGGCGGCTCGCTCCGGTATTGAATGTGCGGCAGACCGAGTTGGAAAGGAAGCTGCGTCAGGACCGGTCGTTTGTCTGGCTGGCCCGAAAATTGGACCCGGAACAGGGGCGTCGATTGAAGGCCCTATCGCTTGAGGGAATCGGAGTCGTCATGGAGGGACGGCGGTTCTATCCCAAGGGTCCGTTGCTGTCCCATGTGCTCGGGTTCGCCGGCATGGACGGGGAAGGGTTGGAGGGCATCGAGCGTCGCTATGACCGGTATCTGCACGGGGACAAGCAGGTCATGATGCTGGAGCGGGATGCGCTCGGGCGGACGGTGTTCCCGCGGGGGTTGCGGGAGCAGGGTCCCGATGGCGGCCGTCACGTGGTCCTGACGATCGACGAGGTCGTGCAGTACATCGCGGAGAAGGAACTCGAAGAAGCGGTGACCAGCACGCGAGCCAAAGGCGGCATGGCCATCGTTATGGATCCCCATACCGGCGCCGTCCTGGGCATGGCGGTGAATCCGCGGTTCGATCCCAATATCGTGAAATCGCTGACGCCGGACCGATGGCGCAACCGGGCGATCGCCGACGTCTTCGAGCCGGGCAGCACCATGAAGATGTTCATCGCGGCGGCGGCGTTGGAGGAACAGTTGATCACGCCGACCACCATGCTATACGGCGAGAACGGTCACATGACGGTGGCGAACACCGTGATTCATGACCACGAGAAAATGGGCTGGATGAGCTTTTCAGAGGTGATTCAGAAATCGAGCAATATCGGGGCGGCGAAAGTAGCCATGCGGCTCGGCGAGCGCCGCACCTACGACTATTTGAGGCGGTTCGGCTTCGGCGAGCGCACCGACGTGGATCTTCCGGGAGAAGTCGCCGGCCTTCTGAAGTCGCCCCGCGAGTGGGGCAGGCGGACCCTGGCCTCCATGGCCATGGGGCAGGAGATCGGGGTGACGGGGCTGCAAATGGCGAGCGCGGTTTCGGCGATCGCGAACGGCGGGGTCCTGATGAAGCCCTATGTCGTCGCCGAGGTGCGGGACGCCAAGGGGCGGGTGTTGGCGGAGATGGGCCCCCAACAACGTCGGCAGGTCGTCTCCCAGGAGACGGCGAGGACCTTGAGCGAGATGCTGGAGAAGGTGGTGTCCAGCGGTACAGGGACGAAGGCGGCGCTCTCGGGCATCCGCGTCGCGGGCAAGACCGGAACCGCGCAGAAGATCGACCCACGGACCGGAGCCTATTCTTCCACGCTTGTCGTGGGGTCCTTCGTCGGCTACCTCCCGGCCGACGATCCGAAAATCGTGATCGCCGTCATGGTGGACGAACCGCAAGTGGATGCCTGGGGCGGCGCGGTGGCGGCGCCGGCGTTCCGCCGGATCGCCGAGCAGGTGCTGCCGTACCTGGGCGTGACGCCGAATTCAGCGGTCAATCTCGCGATGGCCGTGGGGTAGGACATCGAAACGACCCAAGCCGATGGTGTGCAGGTGACCTTGGCCGACATGCTCGACTCGCCGGTCATCCGATCGGAAATCCTAGAACAGCGGGGCGACCTTGCCCTGTCCGTGACCGGGATTACCGACGATTCACGCCAAGTGAAGCCGGGGGCACTATTCGTCGCCGTCAAAGGCGAGCGGGTGGACGGCCATCAGTTCCTTCCGCAGGTCCTTCAGGCGGGAGCCGCAGCCCTGGTCGTCCAACAACCGCAGGCGCAGGGGACTGTTCCAGTCATCCTGGTCAAGGACTCGCGCAGGACATTAGGGCTCCTCGGCAGCCGCTTCTACGGCGATCCTTCGTCACGCCTTCGGATGGTGGGCGTGACCGGCACCAACGGGAAGACGACGATTACCTATTTGACGAAAGCCGTTCTCGAATCGGCCGAACGAAAGGTCGGATTGATCGGAACCGTGGCCTATCAGATCGGCGAGGAGCTGGTGCCGGCCGCTCATACGACGCCGGGCGCCCTCGAGTTCCAGGCGTTGTTGAGCCGGATGGTCTCGGCCGGCATGGATACAGCCGTGATGGAAGTCTCTTCGCATGCGCTGGCGCTGGATCGGACGGTCGGCTGCGAATATGACGTGGCGGTCTTCACCAACCTCACGCAGGACCATCTCGACTTTCACCGGGACATGGACGACTACTTTTCGGCCAAGCTCAAGCTCTTTACCGGACTCGCCGAGGGGAAGCGAAAACCGTCCAAGCGGGCGATCGTCAACCTGGACGATCCCTGGAGCGAGCGCATCCGGAAAGCAACCGCCGTCCCGCTCTGGACCTACGGGATCAAGGGGGCGGCCGATCTCCGCGCGGAGGACCTGAGGCTCTCGGCATCGGGGACGACCTTTTCCGTCGCGACCCCGCACGGGCGGGCCAAGGTGGAAAGCCGGCTGGTCGGCGAGCACAATGTGTATAACGCGCTGGCCGCAGTGGGGGTCGGTTTGCAGGAAGGGTTGTCGCTGGATTTGGTCTGCCAAGGGATCGCCTCCGTCCGCAACGTGCCGGGGCGATTCGAGCGGGTCGAGGCGGGCCAGCCGTTTACCGTCGTCGTGGATTATGCCCACACCGAAGATGCGTTGGTGCGGCTGTTGTCCGCCGCGCAGGCGCTCAGGCCTGGACGCATCATCACGGTCTTCGGCTGCGGGGGCGATCGGGATCGGACGAAGCGCCCCAAGATGGGACGGGCGGCGGTGGAGCGCAGCGATGTGGTCGTGCTGACCTCCGACAACCCTCGAACCGAACAGCCGCAGGCCATCCTGCAGGAGGTGGAGGTCGGCGTGAAGGACGCGCTCCGTCATCGGCCTCAGGTGCGGTGCCACGTGATCGCCGACCGTCGCGCAGCCATCAAGGCCGCGGTGCGGGAGGCGCGTCCGGGCGACATGGTGGTGATCGCCGGCAAGGGGCACGAAGACTATCAGATCATCGGCACGACCAAGCACCACTTTGACGACCGCGAGGTGGCCCGGGAGGCCATCCTCAGCCTGCAATCCGTGTGAGCGTGGGCATCATTGGACGGTACGCGGCACGGTGCGGGTATCAGATATGGATCAGGTGATGGCAGGGTCCCTCTATACCGTAGAAGAAGTGCTCGAGGTTGTCGGCGCCAGGCTTCTGGCTGGTGACCCGTCAATGGCGCCGAAGGCAGCGATCAAGCGCCTCTGGACCGACTCCCGGACCGTGCGACCCGGCGACTGCTTTGTCGCGTTGCGGGGCGATCGGTTCGACGGCCATGCCTTCGTTCCGGAGACCTTCCGGAAGGGGGCGGTGGCGGCGTTGGTCGAAGATTCCTACCGAGTGCCGGCCGATCCCCTCATGCGCGGCCCCGCGCGTCGGCCGGCCATCATTTTAGGCGTGCGGGACTCGCTGCTCGCGTTTCAGCAATTGGCCACGCACCATCGCAACCGGTTCGCCATTCCGGTGGTGGCGGTGACCGGGAGCAACGGGAAAACGACCACGAAGGACATGGTGGCCGCGGTCCTGGCCGCGCGCTGGACGACCCTCAAGACCGAAGGCAACCTCAACAACCGAATCGGCGTGCCGCAGACCCTGTTGCGACTGACCGCCCGGCACAAGGCCGCGGTGATCGAGATGGGGGTGGATGCGCGCGGCCAGACGACGCGCCTGTGCGAGATCGTGCGTCCCACGGTCGGGATCATCACCAATATCGGCGCGGACCATCTGGAATTCTTCGGCGACCTGGAAGGGTCGGCTCAAGCCAAGGCCGAGCTGTTGGATCAGATGCCGGCCGATGGAGTGGTCGTGCTGAACGCCGACGATCCCTATTTCGATTATCTGGCGGCGCGGGCGACTTGCCGCGTGGTGTCGTTCGGACTCTCCGAGCGGGCCGATGTGCGGGCCACGGACGCCGACCACCACGGCAAGTTGGGCGCCACATTCAAATTACATTTGCCGGGACGCCATCGTGCTCCTGTCATCGCGCTGCGGGTCCACGGCGACCATAATGTGCTGAACGCCTTGGCCGCCGCGGCGGTCGGCTATGCGCTGGGGCTGAGCGGGGTGTTGGTCGGCAAAGGCTTAGCCGCATTTCGCCCGGCTCAGATGCGGTCCCAAGTCGTGATGGTGCGCGGCGCGCGGGTGATCAACGACTGTTACAACGCGAATCCCTCCTCGATGAAGGCGGCGCTGCGGTTGCTGGCCGAGATGGGGCGAGGCGGGCGGACGATCGCCGTGGTGGGCGACATGTTGGAGCTGGGCGCGAACGCGGATGAGTTGCACCGGGAGGCGGGCGCCGTGGCCGCCGAGTTGGGCATTCAGCGGCTGATCACCTGCGGACTGCTGGGGCAGCGGATCGCCGCAGGCGCGAGACGGGCCGGCATGTCCCAGGATCAGGTGTTGGCGGTCAATGACGCGGTGGAAGCGGCGGCGGTCTTGAAGAATCTGCTCCAGCCTGGTGATACGGTGCTGGTCAAGGCCTCGCGCGGCATGAAACTGGAACGGGTGCTGGAAGCCTTACAGGGACGGGTCCGGATGGCCGCCGGCGCCTAGCTGAACAAACCTCCTCGCACGGAAGTGGGCGGGCTGAATCGGTATGCTCTACAACTGGTTGTATCCTCTTCACACCGAGTTCTCCATTCTCAATGTCTTCCGATACCTGAGTTTTCGGATCATCTACGCCTCGGTCACGGCCTTTCTGATCGCCTTCGTCCTGGCCCCGTGGCTGATCAAGAAACTTCAGGAGATCAAGCTGGGGCAACAGGTGCGGGACGACGGGCCGAAGCGACATCTGGCCAAGAGCGGCACTCCGACGATGGGCGGGCTGCTGATCATCTTTGCCGTAGTGCTGGCCACCCTGCTCTGGGCCGACCTCACGAACAAGTACGTCTGGCTCGTCATCCTCTCGACCTTGGGCTTCGGACTGATCGGATTTGTGGACGACTATCTGAAGTTCATCAAGGCTCAATCGAAGGGCTTAACGGCCTCGCAAAAGTTTGCGGGGCAGGTGGCGATCGCGCTGGCGATCG
Organism: Nitrospira tepida; assembly: GCF_947241125.1. Taxonomy (NCBI): domain Bacteria; kingdom Pseudomonadati; phylum Nitrospirota; class Nitrospiria; order Nitrospirales; family Nitrospiraceae; genus Nitrospira; species Nitrospira tepida. The sequence continues at coordinate 1,041,133 of NZ_OX365700.1, forward strand.
GCCTGATTCTGTACTTCTTTCTCCCGGGGTACTCCACCAAGTTGAGCGTGCCGTTCTTCAAGAATTTCACCCCGGAACTGGGATGGCTCTACATCCCGTTCGTCGTGCTGGTGATCGTGGGCAGTTCCAATGCGGTCAATCTCACGGACGGTCTGGACGGGTTGGCCGTCGGGCCGGTCATGATCGCCTCGATGGCCTACACGATCGTGGCCTATGCAGCGGGGCACCGTCTGTTCGCCGACTACCTGCTGATCCCCCATATCGAGGGGGCCGGGGAAGTCGGGGTCTTCACCGCGGCGATCTTCGGGGCGAGCCTGGGCTTCCTCTGGTTCAACACCTATCCGGCGACGGTCTTCATGGGCGACGTGGGCTCGCTGCCCTTGGGCGCCGCGCTCGGGACCGTGGCGGTGATCAGCAAGCATGAGTTGCTGCTCCTGCTGGTTGGGGGCGTGTTCGTGATCGAGGCCGTTTCGGTGATCTTTCAGGTGCTGTCCTTCAAGTCGCGCGGCAAGCGGATCTTTCTCATGGCCCCGATCCATCACCATTTCGAGATGAAGGGCTGGGAGGAACCGAAGGTGGTGGTCCGCCTGTGGATCATCGCGATTCTCCTGGCGCTGCTGAGCCTCAGCACATTGAAGCTGCGATGATGACCATGCCGGTCCATTCACCCATGGGAGAGGAGTTGGCCGGGAAGGCCGTCATCGTGGTGGGATTGGCCAGGAGCGGGGTGGCGGCGGCCACGTTGCTCGCGCGAATCGGGGCCCGCGTCACGGTGGCGGATCGCAAGGATGAGCGGGAGTTGCAAGGGGTTCTGGGGAAGCTGGATGTGGAACGGGTCGGGCTGGCCCTGGGGGCGCAGTACGAGCGCGCCTTTCAGCATGCCGATCTCGTGGTCATCAGTCCCGGCGTGCCGACCCACGCGCCCGTGCTCGACACCGTCCGCCGCCGCGGCATCCGGGTGATCGGGGAGCTGGAGCTGGCCTCCCGCTTTTTGTCGGCTCCCATCGTTGCCGTGACCGGCACCAACGGCAAGAGCACGACCGTGACCCTGATCGGAAAGTTTCTGCAGGAAAGCGGGAAACAGGCGTTCGTGGGAGGCAACCTGGGGACGGCCGTCTCCGAAGCGGCCCTGGCGAGCCTCGACGCGGAGGAGCAGGGAGGCGTCGGCCGATCGCCCTACGAGGTCATCGTTGCGGAAGTGTCGAGCTTTCAACTGGAAACGATCGAGCGATTCCAACCCTGGATCGCGGCGCTGCTGAATATCACGACCGACCACATGGACCGGTACGAGTCGATCAACGACTATGTGCGGGCGAAGAGCCGGATCTTCGAGAACCAGACGGCGACGGACTATGCGGTCATCAACCTGGACGACCCCAGAGTGGCGGCAATCGGCCGGACCGTTCGGGCCCGCTGCGTGGGGTTTACCCGCCGCCAGACCATACCTCCGGCTTCAACCGGCGGGGCCTTTCTCGACGGCGAAGACCTCGTGGTGCTGCTTGACGGGCAGCGACGGACGATCGCGTCCCGCCGGGACATCCGGCTCTTGGGGTCGCATAACGTGGAGAATGTGCTGGCCGCCGCGACGATCGGCCTGTTGTGTAGCTGTGATCTGGACGCCATGCGTCGGGTCCTCCGCTCCTTTCCCGGACTTGAACATGCGCTGGAACTCGTCCGGGAGCGCAACGGAGTCCGGTTCGTGAACGATTCCAAGGGCACGAATGTCGATGCCACGGTCAAGGCGCTGGACAGTCTGGACCAGCCGATCTGGTTGATCGCGGGAGGGAAGGACAAGGGCGGAGACCTCGCCCGGCTCAAAGAGCCGATTGCGCGCAAGGTGAAGGGTGTCGTGCTGATCGGGGAAGCGGCGCCGCTTATCAAGGCGGCCATTCAACCCTACGATCGAATCAAGCAGGCGGCGTCGTTGCAGGAGGCGGTGCGGCTGGCGGCCGAACAGGCGGAAGCGGGCGACATCGTGCTCCTGTCTCCGGCCTGCGCCAGTTTCGACATGTTCGCGGATTATCAGGATCGGGGACGGCAATTCAAGGCGGCGGTATCGGCGCTGCCGTAGCACGTTGCCGGATCCATCGGCAGGAGACTCATGGCCGGGAAAACAGCGGGGACCCTGGTGCTTCCATGGCCGAGTTCGAGCCAACGGGCCCGTAAGCTCGTGGCGTTGGACCATACGCTCGTCGTGATCACGCTCGCCCTCTCCTTGGTCGGGCTGGTGATGGTCTTCAGCGCGAGCGCTGTGGTGGCAGGCAACCGGTTTCAGGACCCTTGGTATTTCCTCAAGCGGCAGCTCGCGTGGCTGGTGTTGGGATTGGCCCTCATGCATATCACCTCGCGCATCGACTATGCCGTGTGGAAGAAACTCGCCGTCCCCCTATTGGCGGTCACGGGCGGCCTGTTGCTGTTGGTGCTGATCCCGTCCATCGGGGTGCTGGCCAAGGGCGCGCGGCGCTGGTTGCGGGCCGGACCCATCCTGCTTCAGCCGACGGAAATCGCGAAGGTGGTGGCTGTGATCTACCTCGCGGCCTATCTGGCGGCCAAGCAAGAACGGCTCCTCTCGTTTCAGAAGGGGGTCCTACCGCCGCTCATTTTGGTCGGCGCCGTCTGCGGCCTCATCTTTCTCCAGCCTGACTTGGGGAGCGTGGTCGTCATCGGGTTGGTGATGTTCAGCCTGTTGTTTCTGGCGGGGGCCAAGCTGAGTCATCTCTTTGGGCTGGTGCTCTGCGCCGTCCCGGCGGTCCTGGCGCTGGTGGTCAGCTCGCCCTACCGGTGGAAGCGAGTGGTGGCCTTTCTCTTCCCGGAAAAAGACGCGTCGGGCGCCGGGTTTCAAGTCACGCAATCGTTCCTCGCATTGGGCAGCGGAGGGCCGTTCGGCGTCGGCTTGGGGGAGGGCAAGCAGAAGCTGTTCTTCCTACCCGAAGCGCATACGGATTTTGTGCTGGCCCTGGTAGGTGAGGAACTCGGCTTTTTCGGGACCGCCGCCCTCATGATGCTCTTTCTGGCCTTCATGATCCGGGGCTTCTCGATCGCCGCGCGTGCGCGCATGCCGTTCGGCTATTTCCTGGGCATGGGGATTACGCTCTTGATCGCGACCCAAACGCTCATCAATGCCGGCGTCGTCACCGGGTTGTTGCCGACCAAGGGATTGACGCTGCCCTTCGTGAGCTACGGCGGATCGTCGTTGGTCATCAGTTTGATCGGAGTCGGGATCCTATTGAGCATCTCGCGCGACCGGTACGGGGGACAGGAGCGCAACGGGTGACGTGACCGACCGGGTGAACGGGCCGGTGAATGAACATTGTAATTGCGGCAGGGGGAACCGGCGGGCATCTGTATCCGGCGATCGCGCTTGCCAGGGAGTTTCAGCGGGTCAGGCCCGGCGCCTCCGCGCTCTTCGTCGGGACGACCCGCGGACTGGAATCCCGCGTGGTGCCGCGCGAAGGGTTTCCGCTCCGATTGATCACCGCCAAGCCCTTCATGGGCGTGGGACGACTCGGCGCGGCGAAGGCGCTGGCGGCGCTTCCAGCGGGCATTTGGGAGTCGATGCGGTTGCTGAAAGCGCAGCGCGCCGATCTGGTGATCGGGGTGGGAGGCTACACCTCTCCGGCGGTGCTGCTGGCGGCAGCGCTCTTGCGGAAGCCGCGGGTGATCCTGGAGCCCAATTCCTATCCGGGATTGGCCAACAAGCTGTTGGGGCCGCTAGTCCAGTTGGTGTTTCTGGCCTTCGGCTCGGCGGCCGAATTTTTCCCACGGGTCAAGGTGCGGGTCGTCGGGACTCCCCTTCGTCAGGAATTTCTGGAACCGGTTCAGGCGCGGACACAAGGAAGTGAGGATGGGCGTATGCATCTGGTGATTTTCGGCGGCAGTCAGGGCGCCAAGGCCATCAACGGCGCGATGGTCGATGCGCTCCCCTATCTGACGGACCTGCGGGACCGTCTGTTGATCACCCACCAAACCGGCGAGCAGGACCGGGAATCCGTCGCACAGGGCTATGCAAAACACAAGGTGCGCGCGGACGTCCGGCCGTTTCTCTACGACATGCCGTTGGTGCTCCGGTCGGCCGATTTGGTCGTCTCGCGGGCCGGCGCGATGACGATCGCCGAATTGGCCGCCTGCGGCTGTCCGGCCATTCTCGTGCCGCTGCCCCAGGCCATCTACAACCATCAGGCGAAGAACGCCGCGGTGATGGAATCGGCAGGCGCCGCGATCGTCCTGCCGCAGTATGAACTGTCGGGAGAGCGGTTGGCGTCCACCATTCGCAGCGTCCTCACCGATTCACAGCGCCTGCAGGACATGCGAGCCCGGAGCCTGTCGTTGCGGCGCGTCGATGCCGCCGGGCGCATCGTGGAGGAATGCCTGTCGCTGCTAGGGAGGTCTCATGAAGCCGATGAGTCTGTTGGAGTCACGGGATCGTGATGGAGTCGAGGCGCGCGAGCCGGGCAACGGCCGGCAGGTAAGACGGGGAGTCCGAACGTCAATGTTTCGCAAAATCCAACATATCCACCTCGTCGGGATCGGCGGCTCCGGGATGAGCGGGATCGCCGAAGTCCTGTTGACGCTCGGGTACCAGGTGACCGGTTCGGACCTGAGCGCGTCGGACACGACCAGGCGGCTGGAGGAACTCGGCGGGCGGATCTTCATCGGCCACCAGGAATCGAACATCGGCCAGGCGCAGGTCGTGGTGGTCTCTTCCGCGGTCTCGCCGTCCAATCCGGAGGTCGTGGCGGCTAAGGCCAAGCCGATTCCGGTGATTCCGCGGGCCGAAATGCTGGCCGAATTGATGCGGCTCAAGTACGGCATCGCGATCGCGGGCGCGCACGGCAAGACCACCACGACCTCGATGGTGGCGAGCGTGCTGGCCGAAGGCGGGCTCGATCCGACGGTGGTGATCGGCGGCAAGGTCAATGCCTTGGGCAGCCATGCGAGGCTCGGGCGCGGCGAGCTGCTGGTGGCCGAGGCCGACGAAAGCGACGGGTCCTTCCTGCGGCTCGCTCCCTCGATCGTCGCCGTGACGAATCTCGATCGCGAGCACCTTGACCACTACGGATCGATGGAGCGGCTCACCGGGAGCTTTTCGGAGTTCATCAACCGGATTCCGTTCTACGGACTGGCGGTCTTGTGTTTGGATGACGAACGGCTCCGCGGCCTGCTGGGCGGCGTGGTCAAGCGCTATCAAACCTACGGCCTCAAGGAGCACGAGGGATTTGCCCCGCCCGATTACCGGGCCACCGATATCGTGCTTAAACAATGGGGGGCTGAATTTCGCGCCCACTTCCGGTCCAAGAATCTCGGGCCGTTCCGGTTGTGCATCCCCGGGATTCACAACGTGTCGAACGCGCTGGCAGCGATCGCGATCGGGGCCGAATTGGATGTGCCGGTGGACTTGATCCGACGGGGATTGGCCGCCTTCACGGGCGTCGAGCGGCGCTTCCACCTGCGCGGTGAAAAACAGGGCGTGATGGTCGTAGACGACTATGGGCACCACCCGACCGAGATCAAGGCCACGCTCGCGGCTGCCAAGCAGGGATGGAACCGGCGCCTGGTCGTGCTGTTCCAGCCGCATCGGTACACGAGGACGCGCGATTTGCTGAACGAGTTTGCGGGCGCCTTCGGCGATGCCGATCTGCTGCTGGTCACGGACATCTATCCGGCGAGCGAACAGCCGATCCAGGGAGTCAGCGGCGAACGGTTGGCGGAGGCGATCCGGGCCGCCGGCCATCCGAACGTCACCTATGTGCCGGTGAAGCAGGACTTGCCGGACCGTACCATGCCGCTCCTTCAACCCGGCGATATGGTGCTGACTTTGGGGGCGGGCGACATCTGGAAGGCCGGACTGGGAATCTTGGATCGTTTGCCGTCGTGAGACACTTTCATGAAACAAGGTTTTGGAAGGACGCGTTCACGCAAGTCGACAGGGCAGGGTCTGTCGCGGTCGGCTTTGAAAGAGGCGCTCGACGGGGTGCGAGGGGAGGCGCGGTTCAATCTCCCGCTGAGCACGTTCACGTCGTTCCAGATCGGAGGACCGGCCGATGTGTTCGTGACGCCGGCGGACGAGGAGGACGCGGCGCGGCTCTTCCGTCAGGCGCATCGGTTGCGGATTCCGGTCTTCGTATTGGGCGGCACCAACGTGCTGATTCAGGACCGGGGGATTCGCGGCATCGTGATCGGGCTCTCGCATCTCAAAGCCGTTCGCGTCGAAGCCGGCCATGTGCTCTATGCGGAGGCTGGAGTCGGCATGCCGACTCTGATCAAGCGGGCCATCACGCTGGGATTGAGCGGGTTGGAGTGGGCTGCGGGGATTCCCGGAACCGTCGGAGGCTGTGTCGTGATGAATGCCGGCACCAGGCTCGGTGAGATGAAGGATGCGCTGTCCGGCGTGCGAATGGCGTTCCCGGACGGCAGCCTCCGCGATTTGGCCCGAGCGGACATCGGCTTCGAGTATCGGCGCGCGCTCTTGCCGGAGGGAATCGTCGTGGGAGCCAGGCTTCAGTTGAAACCGGCCTCGAAGGGGGAGATCGAACGTGTGGTGAAGGACTACCTGCGCTATCGGAAGGCCACGCAGCCGCTGACCGAGCCCAATGCCGGCTGCGTGTTCAAGAACCCCGGTCCTCGGACGGCCGGTCAATTGGTCGAAGCGGCCGGCCTCAAGGGCGAAAAAGTCGGAGGGGCGCAGGTCTCCGCGAAACATGCGAACTTCATCGTCAACACAGGCCGGGCCTCCGCATCGGATGTGCTGGCGCTGATCCGGCTGGTGCAGGACCGCGTCAAGGCAGTCAGCGGAGTGGAGCTGCAACTCGAGTTGAAGGTCGTGGGAGAAGCCTCATGAGGCTTCCTCAACCATCGTCTGATATGAGAAGGGCTTCATGCCGTTGACCACCGCGCGAGTCGGCGTGCTCATGGGCGGCCGGTCCGCCGAGCGGGACGTGTCCCTGCGCACCGGGCAGGCCGTACACCAGGCGCTGGCCCGCCGCGGCTACGATTCGGTCGCCATCGACGTCGGTCCGAACATCGCGCGGGATTTGCACGAGTTGAAGGTGGGGCTGGCCTTCATCGCCCTCCATGGACCTGGCGGCGAAGACGGCACCATGCAGGGGCTGCTCGAAACCTTGGGCATCCCCTACACGGGCTCCGGGGTGCGCGCGAGCGCGGTGGCCATGCACAAGGTATTGACGAAGGTCGTATTGGTTTCCCAGGGAATTCCTGTTCCGCCGGGAGGGGTAATCGTCAAAGGCAAAGCCAAGGGGAAACGGCCTCCGCTGCCGCGCGGGTTGAAATGGCCCGTGGTCGTGAAGCCGGCTACTCAGGGGTCCACGATCGGGGTCAGCATCGTCCGCAAGCCGGCCGCATGGATGGACGCGTTGGAACTGGCCCATCGCTACGACGACGAGGCGGTGGTCGAAGCCTTCATCCCCGGCCATGAGATCACGGTCGGAGTGCTTCGATCGGGCTCGACCCTCCAAGCCTTGCCAGCCGTGGAGATCGCCGCGCCGGAGGGGTTCTATGATTTTTCAGCCAAGTACCAAAAGGGGCAGACCCGATATCTCTGCCCGGCGCCACTTTCAGGAAAGGTCGCGCGCCTGCTGCGCGATCTGGCCGTTCGATCCTACGAGGTGATCGGCTGCGAAGGGGCCGCGCGCGTGGACTTCCGCGTCACTCCCAAGGGAAAACCCTCTGTCCTGGAGGTCAACACGGTCCCGGGGATGACCGAGACGAGCCTGTTGCCGATGGCGGCGGCGCAGGCGGGGATCGACTACGACCGGTTGACGGAACGGATTCTGGAGTCGGCGCTCGCGCGCATCAAGCGGGCGTGACGGGAACGGAGCAGAGCCTGTGTTTGGAAGGCGCAAACAGAAACGACCGGCGGGCCCGCGGGAAAACCTGAAGCGGGGCTTGCGCGGTCAGGAGGGCCGGCTGAGGGCGGGAACCCGTTCGCTGGTCCGGTTCGTCGTTGGCACGGCGAAGTTGGCGGCGGTGCTCGGGGTTCTTGTGCTGGCCGGCTGGGGCGGGTCGCTCCTGTGGCACAATGCCGGCCCCTGGATGGCCGAGCTGTTCCGTGTGCGGGAGGTCACGGTTGTCGGTCTTCAACAGGTCACGCGCGCCGAAGTCCTGACGAGACTCCGGCTCGACAAACAGGCGGTTCTCTATGACATCGATCCGGACAAACTCGTCGAACGGCTGCGCACGCATCCGTGGATCAAGGATGCGGAACTGACCAGGCTGCCCTTTCATCAGTTGCAGGTGACGATCATGGAACGCCGGCCGGCCGCCGTCGTGCAACGATCCGACATCAACGTGTTGGTGGATGAAGAGGGACAGATCCTCAAATGGTTGGGCCGTGTCGATGAACCTTCGCTGCCGCTCTGCGTCGGGGTCGAGCCGAGGCATCTTGCGCAGGGGGCGAGCCGCGAGCGCCGGACGATCAAGGCGGCGGTGACGCTGGCCGGGATTCTCGCCGAGACCACAAGCGAGCGGATCGTCATCGATGCGACGAATCCGGCGAATCTGGTTGCGACGGTGAAGGAGACGCGCCTGTCGTTCGGCCATTCAGGTTTCCAAGAAAAATGGGGTCTCTACGCTCGGCTCAGGCCGAACCTGGCAACCGAACATCGCCTTGTGGGCGATCCGTCGCCGATCGATGTGGATCTCCGGTTCGCCGGGCGCGTGATCGTGCGAGAAAGGGGGTAAGGCGTGCCCAAACGAGAACAAATCCTAGTGGGGCTTGATATCGGCACCACCAAGATCTGCGCGATTGTGGCGGAGATTACGGAAACCGGCGCGCTGAACATCATCGGGGTGGGATCGAGCCCATCGCGCGGCCTCCGCAAAGGGGTGGTGGTCAATATCGAGAGCACGGTGGAATCGATCAAGAAGGCCGTGGACGACGCGGAGCTGATGGCGGGGGTCGAGATCCATTCGGTCTATACCGGCATCGCGGGCGGCCATATCGCCGGCGAAAACTGTAAGGGCGTGGTCGTGCTGAAGAAGCAGGAAGTGACAAGGGAGGACGTGCAGCGGGCGGTGGACAGCGCCAGGACCATGGCGGTGATCCCCCAAGAGCGGCGCGTGCTCCATGTCCTGCCGCGTGAATTCATGGTGGACGATCAGGACGGCATCCGCGATCCGGTCGGACTGTTGGGGACCAGGCTGGAAGTCAACGTGCACATCATCACGGGCGCCGTCACGTCCGCCCAGAACCTCATCAAGGGAGTCAACCGAGCCGGTCTCGATGTCGTGGACATCGTGCTTCAGCCCTTGGCCTCCAGCGAAGCGGTGTTGAGTCCCGAGGAAAAGGAACTGGGCGTGGCCATGGTGGACTTCGGCGGCGGGACGACCGATCTGGCCATCTTCCTGGACGGGAGCGTCCGCCATACGGCGGTGCTGCCGCTCGGCGGCCAGAATCTCACCAAGGATCTGGCGATCGGCCTGCTGACCTCGCAGAGCGAAGCGGAAAAGATCAAGCTCCAATACGGCATCGCCAGGGCGGATCTGCTCCAGGGACACCAGATGGTCGAGGTGCCGTCGGTCGGCGAGCGCCCGGCGCGCATGTTCACGCGGCGCGACATCGCCGACATCCTGGAGCCTCGGGTCGAGGAGATGTTCGAACTGGTCCGGCGCGAAATCGCGCGCGCGGGCTATGAAGGCATGTTGGGCGCCGGCGTCGTGTTGACCGGCGGGACGTCCCTGCTGGAGGGCATGCTGGACGCGGCGGAAAAATTGCTCAACCTGCCGGCCCGGCGGGGGGTACCGGGCGGCGTGGGGGGACTCAGGGACATCGTCAGCAATCCAATCTATTCGACCGGGGTGGGACTGTTGCTGCATGCCCGCCAGCATGCGGAGGCGCAGGAACTCGCCGGGATCGGTAGCGGAGGGCCGATCAAGGGGGCGCTCAGCAGATTAGTGGGGAAGCTGACCGACATCTTCTTAACGTAGCCACCAGCGGGAGCGGAAGCCCGGGATGCTTCCGAGAGGAGGGAGCCACATGTTTTCATTTCAAGAAGATCTTCTGTCCCCGGTCCACATCAAGGTCTTCGGCGTCGGCGGAGCCGGCTGCAATGCGGTCAACACGATGATCCACTCAGGCTTGAGCCGGGTGGAGTTCATCGCCGCCAACACGGACGTGCAGGCGCTGGAACGGTCGCAGGCGGCCTTCAAGATCCAGTTGGGGCCGGAGCGGACGCGCGGGCTGGGCGCCGGCGCGAGACCGGAAATCGGCAAGGACGCGGCATTGGAAAGCAAGGACCAGATCCGCGAAGCCATGCAGGGCGCGGACATGGTCTTCGTCACGGCCGGCATGGGCGGCGGCACCGGCACCGGGGCGGCTCCCATCGTGGCGAGCGTCGCCCGCGAGCTGGGCATCCTGACCGTGGGCGTCGTCACGAAACCGTTCCAGTTCGAAGGGCATCGGCGGATGAGCCATGCGGAGGAAGGGCTGCGGGACCTGCGCCGCCACGTGGATACGCTGCTGATCATTCCGAATCAGCGGCTGCTGGCCATCGTGGACAAGGCGACGCCGCTCTTGGACGCCTTCAAGGTGGCGGACGACGTGCTGCGGCAGGCCATCCAAGGCATCGCCGACGTGATCACGACCACCGGCCATGTCAACGTGGACTTTGCCGACGTGCGAACCGTCATGGCCCATACAGGCCGGGCGGTGATGGGGATGGGACGGGCGCGCGGAGCTAATCGTGCGGTGGAAGCGGCCCATAAGGCGATCAACAGCCCGCTGCTCGAAGACGGGACGGTGGAGGGAGCCAGGGGCGTGCTGCTGAATATCACCGGCGGCGCCGATCTCTCTCTGCACGAGGTGGACGAAGCCGCCTCGATCATCAAGGAGGCCGCCGACGCGGAAGCCAACATTATCGTCGGTCAGGTCATCAACCAGGAGATGGGAGATGAGCTGGTGGTGACGGTGATCGCGACGGGCTTCGAGCATGGGGAGGACGGAGCCAAGAATCCGGTTGCGGCCGATCGGGCGGCGCGTCCCGCCCGGGCGGGACAGCAGATCCTGGCAGCGGTCTCCGCCGGCGTCAGTGAGAAGCCGGCCCGGGATCTGGATCGCCCGGCCTTCCTCCGGAAGCTGAGCGAGCAGCGGGATCTTAAAGAGCGAGTCGGGTTGCTGCCGGATGACGAGTGGGATGTGCCGACGTTCCTGCGGAAGCAGGCCGATTAGGATTGGGATTGGGTTGGCGGGCGTTCTCTGGCATGGCACAATGAGGCGGTGAACCGCACGTCGATCATTACCCTGTCCTCCTTCGCCTCGAACGGGGACGGCCTGCATCATTTCTTCGGCACGCGCCATGCCGCGCAGCTTCCTCCGGGAGAGCACGGCAATCGTGATGTGGAGCGCACGGGCCAGTATTTGGCGCAGGAGGCTCAATCGAGGCCGGACGGTGTTGTGGCCGATCTCGCCGGCGAGTGCCGGTTCGTGGCCGCCAGGCAGGTTCACGGGACGGATGTGCTGGTGGTCGGAGAACTGGTTCCGAGCCGCGAGCTGCTGGAGCAGGGGTGGGATGCCCTGATCACCGACGAACCGGGGCTCTGTCTCACGATCAAGACGGCCGATTGTGTACCGGTGCTGCTGTTCGACCCGGTCCGGCGCGTCATCGCCGCCATCCATGCAGGCTGGCGCGGAACCCTCGCGCAGATTGTTCCCAAGACGATCGGCGCCATGCGCGAGCAGTACGGAAGCCGAGTTGACGTTATAAGGGTAGCGATCGGACCGTCCGCCGCCTCCTGCTGCTACGAAGTCGATGAGCCGGTCTTGAGCCGGCTTCGCGAGGTTTTTCCCGCTTGGTCCTTGGTCCTGCGCGAGGTCGGCGACAACCGAGCCAAACTCGATTTGCGGCAGGTGATCCGGCGCCAGGCCGAAGGGGCCGGCGTGCGGGTGGAATCGATTTCCGCCGCAGACCACTGCACGATCTGCGAGCCGGACCTCTTCTATTCGTATCGACGGGAAGGGAGCGTCCGGGGTACGATGATCAGCGGAATCGCCCTCACAGCACGGTAAGAGGGGGACGGAAAAGGGGCGCGTCCCGCGGTCGAGAGCCGGCCGATGGAGTCGCCAGAGAGAGGCCGTGGTCACCGCTGAGTCCGGATCTGGTGCTCGATCCATCGCCGACAATCTCCATCAGATCAGACGGACGATGGAAGCCGCGGCGTTGCGGGTCGGACGAGCCCCTGCGACGATCCGCCTGCTCGGCGCCACGAAATCGGTGGACATAGCCAGAATCCGGACGGCGATCCAGGCTGGCTTGGCCCTCTGCGGCGAAAATCGGCTCCAGGAGGCCCTGCCGAAAATCGAATCGCTCAAGGGCCTGCCTGTTGAATGGCATTTCATCGGGCGGCTCCAAAGGCGAAAGGTCAAGGCCGTCGTCGGTCGCTTCAGGATGATCCAGTCGGTTGAAGACTTGGAGCTGGCCGAAGAAATCCAGCGGCGGAGCGAGGAGGCCGGGATCGATCAGCCGGTGTTGCTCGAAGTCAATATCGGGAGCGAAGCCAGCAAGGGAGGTTTTGAGCCCCATGCGCTTGAGCGGGCCATGCCGGAGCTGCTGGCGATGCGGCGGCTGCGTATTCAAGGACTCATGACGATTCCCCCGCCCGAGGATGATCCGGAACGCGCCCGGCCTCATTTTCGACGGTTGCGTGAACTGGCTCAATCGCTGGCTCGTCGTGACTTGCCCGGGCTGAGCATGGCGGAGCTTTCCATGGGCATGTCCCATGACTATGCCGTGGCAATTGAAGAAGGGGCGACGATTGTGCGGATCGGCACGGCCCTGTTCGGGACGAGATCGGAGCACCCATGAGCAACACGAACCGAAGCGGACGCCTGTCGGTGATCGGCGGCGGCCAAATGGCCGAGGCCTTGATCGGTGGGCTGCTGGCGGCCGGGAGGTGGACGCCGGAGCAGATCACGGCGACCGATCTCAGCCAAGGCCGCCGGGATGTGCTCCACGACCGGTTCGGCGTGGGAGTGGGGGCGGACAACCGGGAGGCGGTCGCAGGCACAGAAACGGTGATCCTGGCGGTCAAGCCTCAAGTTGTGGCAGACGTGCTGGAGGAGCTTCGATCTTGTTGGAACCACCACTTGGTGATCTCCATTGCGGCCGGCATCCGGCTCGCATGGCTCAGGGAACGGGTGCCGGCTGATGTTCGGCTCATCCGCGTGATGCCCAATGCGCCGGCCCTGGTCGGAGCCGGCATGTCCGTACTGGCCTCGCACGAGAGCGCCACGGTGGATGACGAACGGCTGGCCCTCGGTTTGTTCGAATCGGTGGGCCGCGCCGTGGTTCTTGAAGAAGAACTCTTGGATGCGGTGACGGGATTGAGCGGCAGCGGGCCTGCCTACGTGTGTGTGGCGCTGGAAGCGCTGTCCGACGGAGGGGTCAAGATGGGGCTGCCGAGAGCGTCGGCGCAGCGGTTGGCCGCACAGACGGCCGTTGGGGCAGCTTCTTTGCTGCTCGCGTCCGGTTCGTCGCCTTCCCGTTGGCAGGAAACCGTCCTCGCCGATTGCCCTCCTGCGGCGCGAGGGATCGATGCGTTGCTCAGGGCGCAGGCCGGATCGGCGTTGATCAATGCGGTCTCGGCGGCGACCCGCCGTTCGCGGGAATTGGGGGCCTGATGTTTGTCCTCGGCAACGTCTTGCAGGGGCTCGCGACGATTCTGAGCTGGGTGTTGACGATGTATCAGTGGATCATCATCGCGCGCGCCTTGATCTCATGGGTGAATCCCGATCCCTGGAATCCGATCGTGCAGTTTCTCGAACGGGCCACCGAGCCGGTCCTGGCGCCCATTCGCCGCCTGTTGGGCTGGCGCATGGGGATCGATATTTCTCCGCTGGTTGCGATCTTCGTGATTATCTTCCTACAATACGCACTCGTCGCCACGCTGCATGATGTGGCCGTCCGACTTCGTTGATCACCGGCGTATGAGGTAGATCCATGAAACTGACACCGCTCGAAATTCAGCAGATGGTCTTTCAGGTGCGCCTGCGGGGATACGACAGGGAGGAGGTCAACCGCTTCCTGGAGGAGGTGGCGCAAACCCTCGAATCCGCCAATCGCGAAAATGCCACGCTGCGGGAGCGGGTCTCCTATATGGAGCAGCAACTGGCCGATATGAAGCGGAACGAGGCCACCCTGTCCAACACCCTGCTCTCCGCCCAATCGCTGGCGGATGACGTGAAGCGGGCGGCCCAGCGCGACGCCGAACTGGCCATGAAGGAGGCGGAACTGAAAGCCTCCGAGTTGCTGAGGGAAGCGCGGGTCGAGCTCGCCGAAACCCAGCGGGATATCTCGGAACTCCGCAAGCAGCGACTGCTGATGATCGAGCGGTTGCGCGCGACGATCCGCACGTTCGAGCGGATGCTGGAAATCGAAGACGAAGACGAGGATTCTTCCGAACCGGCCGCGCCGAGCAACAAGCTCACCGGCGAGTCCCCCCGGTATCACCAATAAGTAAAGATGTGCAGGCTGTTTTCCAGCCTTCCGCACCGTCCCAATCCATTCAAGGGGCGATTCCGTAGGGGGGCCGGTTGGGGCGGTACTGCTCGGCTTCCTGCCCTGTGATGACGTTCGATCGGCCGTCACGATAAATGGAATCTCTCGATCGGGTCAGGGCGACCCTGCTAGCCGCGATCGATGTCGGAGTGTTTCCCGGCGCGGTGCTCCATGTGCGGCGCCGGGGGCAGGTCTGGCGCGAAGCGGCGGTCGGGCGCACGGCCTCCTCTGTAATCGGCAAGCCGGTTACTCCTCACACTCTGTATGACCTGGCCTCACTCACCAAACCGCTCGCGACGACCAGCGCGATCCTGCAACTGGTTCAGGACAAAATGCTGCAACTGGAGGATCCGGTCGCGCGGCACCTTCCCGAACTCCACGGTGCGGCGATCGGAGAGGCCAGGGTCTGGCATTTGCTGACGCACAGTTCCGGCCTGCCGGGCTGGCGGCCGTTTTATCAATGGTTGGGTCAAGGCGCGGCGGCATTGGAACCCGTGGCCGGGGATCGCACGAAGCAGGAACGCGTCTTGGGTTTCATCCGATCCGAACGGTTGGAATGTATTCCCGGTGAGCGGAGCCTCTACAGCGACCTGGGGTTCATGCTGTTGGGCTGGATCGTCGAACGGCTCGCTCAACAATCGCTGGCGGAATTGTGTCGAGACCGGTTGCATGGTCCGATCGGAGCCTGGCCCCTCGCATTTGTGCCAAGCGGGCAGACCGTCGCGACGATCTTCGGACCGGAGTCCGTGGCGGCGCCGACCGAAGAAGACCCCTGGCGAGGACGGCTGCTCGAAGGTGAGGTGCACGATGAGAACGCGGCGGCGCTGGGCGGAGTGGCAGGGCACGCCGGGCTGTTCGGCACCGCCCAGGCTGTGGCCTGCGTGGCCCAGGCCTGGTTGGAGGCCTGGAGCGGGCGGCCGAGCCGATGGTCGTCTGAGCTTGTGCGTCGTTTCGTCACGCGGCAGACGGTGATCCCGTCCTCAACCTGGGCGCTGGGGTGGGATACGCCATCGGGCTGCGCGTCGTCCGCCGGCAGTCATTTCTCGAAGGCGGCGTTCGGTCATTTGGGCTTCACGGGAACGTCGATCTGGGTCGATCCGGTGGAGCAGTTGGTTGTCGTGCTGTTGTCGAATCGCGTGCATCCGACCAGACACAACGACGCCATCAAGACCTTCCGGCCGAAGATTCACGATGTGATCTGGGACGAGTGCGTCGCGGGTTGGTGAGTCAGTCTGCGTAGTCGATCCAGGTTTCTTTTTCAGCCAGGTAGCGTTTGCCTCTGAAATTCAAGCGGGTCCGCATCCGGCGAAAGCCCAGGTTCCGCAAGCGGTCAACCACGTCCTTGACGGCATCGGCCACGGTTCGGTGGGTTTGCCCCTCCACGACGAGCGCTTCATACATGACCTGGGCCTTGTATCCGGCTCCGGTCCGATTGACGGCGATCGAACGATTGAAGTAGCGGTCGCTCGGATCGGTCCCTTCGAGCTGATGGCGTTCGACCAGGCCTTCCTTCTTCAACGAGAGCGGAAGCGTGCTCATGTGCTCCTCCGGTGTGACACAGCGGTCTTCTGTAACGCGGTGCATTATAAGAGGGCGTGGGGAGGCGTGCAACCGCGGTTGACAAGGTCGGAAGGCCGTTCCTATCATGCCGCGTTTTCGGCGGACACCGGCAGGCGCCACATCCCGCCGGTTTGTAGAAAGCGGATGAATATCCCCAACAGTCTGACCACGCTGCGAATCCTGCTCATTCCGGTTTTTGTCGGCTTTCTCGTCTATGAACAGGTCGATCGGGCTCTGCTCGTCCTGGTAATAGCGGGCTTGACGGACGCGTTGGATGGAACGGTGGCGCGGATCATCAACCAACGGACTCGCCTCGGGGCGATTCTGGATCCGCTGGCGGACAAGCTGCTCATGGTGTCCGGCTTTGTCGCCCTGTCGGCGTTGCACTTGATTCCATCCTGGGTGGTGATTCTGGTGGTCAGCCGCGACTTTATTCTGATCGTGGGAACCTTGGTCGCCCGGTTGACCGAGTCGCCGCTCGACATCACGCCGACCGTGCTGGGCAAGGCCACGACGGTGTTTCAATTGTCCTACCTCGTGCTGATCCTGCTGTTTCGCGCCACGAGCCGCGACGTGGCGCAGCTCGACCCCCTGCTCTATGCGACCGCCGCCGTGACGCTGGCGTCCGGGCTCCACTACCTGTACCGCGGGTTCCTGCGGGTCAGCACGCGAGACATCTGAAGCGGCGCTGCGCGGAGCTGCGACGTCCGGTCCGAGCCGGACCGTTGGCGCGCGCCTCCGACGCGGCGAAAAACGCGTTTTCTTTGACAGGGTTTCGCCCCGCCACTAGACTGCCTGAAGGAACCTCAACCCAGGTTTTTACTGAGTCCGTCTCGCTTGTGCGAGCAGGACGGAATCGTTCAGTTCACCCACCCGAGGACGTCCATGGCTACATTCGCCTATGTCGGGAAGACGCGGCAAGGAGCGGTCAAAAAGGGGGAACTCACCGCAAAGACCCGCGATGAGGCGGTGGACCAGTTGCGCAAGCAGAACGTCATCGTCACCAGTCTGGAAGAAAAGCAGGGCGGCGAAGGCCTCGGCAAGCTGTCTTTCGGATCGGGCATCAAGGACAAAGACATCGTCGTGTTCACCCGGCAGTTCGGCACGATGATCAACGCGGGCCTTCCCCTCGTGCAATGCCTGGATATTCTCGGCACGCAGTCGGAAAACAAGGTGCTGGGCAAGGCCGTGACGGAGGTGAAAACCTCGGTCGAAAGCGGCAGCACGTTGGCGGACGCCCTCCGCAAGCATCCCAAAGTCTTCGACGAACTCTACGTCAACATGATCCATGCGGGAGAGGTCGGCGGGTTGCTCGACACGATCCTCGGCCGTCTGGCCAAACACATCGAAAAGGCCATGAAGCTGAAGGGGCAGATCAAATCGGCCATGGTCTACCCTTCGGCCATCATCGGCGTGGCGGTCATCGTCATCACGATCCTGATGATCTGGGTGATTCCGATCTTCGCCAAGATGTTCGCGGAAATGTCCGGCGGCAAGATGGGCCTGCCGGCGCCCACCCAGATCGTGATCGATCTCAGCAACTTCATGAAAAGCTACATTCTCTTCATGATCGCGGGAGCCATTGCGGCGATCGTGGCGCTCAAACGCTATTACAAAACGCCGAACGGCAAGTTGACCATCGACCGCCTGTTGCTCAAGACGCCGATTTTCGGCGACCTGATTCGCAAGGCGGCCGTCGCCAAGTTCACGCGGACGCTGGGCACCCTCATCACGAGCGGGGTGCCGCTGTTGGAAGGTCTCTCCATTTGCGCGAAGACCGCCGGGAACAAGATCATCGAAATCGCCATCATGGACGCGCGGATCAGCATCAGCGGCGGGAAAACCATCGCCGAGCCGCTGTCCAAGAGCAATGTCTTTCCGAAAATGGTCACGCACATGATCGCGGTCGGCGAATCCACCGGCGCCCTCGACAACATGCTCGGCAAGATCGCCGATTTCTACGAGGATGAAGTGGACCAGGCGGTTGCGGCCCTCACCTCGCTGCTGGAGCCCATCATGATGGTCTTTCTCGGCACCATCATCGGGTTCATCGTGATCGCCATGTATTTGCCGATCTTCCAGATGGCGTCGGCCATCGGATAGGTGGCCGACCGAGCCTTCGCGCACCGGTCCCGACACCGTGCATGGACAGCCTTCGCGCACGACTCCAGTGGCTGATGGGAATTCGCGTCATCGTGGTGACGCTGCTCCTGGGGTTTTCGCTTGGCCTGCAGACGTCCGGCGGGCAGCCCGTCCGGATGTCTTACGGACTCATCGGCTGTTCCTACCTGATCACCGTGCCCTATCTCTGGATCCTGCCCCGGTTGCGGAGCGAGCGATGGATCGCCGGCCTGTCCTACAGCCAGATCGCCGTCGATCTGTTGCTTGAAACGGTGTTGATCGCAAAAACCGGCGGGGTGGAGAGCCCGTTCGTGGTCCTGTACGTCATCACCGTCAGCTTGGCCAGTCTCGTACCCGGCCAGCGGGTGGCGCAAGTCACCGGGACGAGCGCCGTCCTGCTCTTCGCCGTCTTGGTGTTCAGCCAGTTGGGCGAGGTCGGGAGGGTATCGGATTGGACGGGGCCCACCAAGATGGCGGCGCACGAAGCGCTTTGGACCTTCGGCGTCAACGGCCTGGCCGTGCTCCTCGTCGGGCTGCTCAGCGGAGCGCTGGCGGAACAGCTTCGCCGGGCCGACGAAACCCTGCACGAGAAAGAGCAGGGCTTCGCCCGGTTGCAGGTGTTCCACGAAAGCGTGGTGCAGAGCATCAGCAGCGGGGTGTTCACGACGGACGGGCAGGGCCGTCTGACAGCCTTCAATCGCGCGGCCCGCGAGATCACCGGCTATGAGTGGGCGGATATCCATCATCGATCCTGGCGGGAGGTGTTCAACTGGCGGCCGGGGGATCATGAGGCCGACGGGGTCGTCTTTGCGGAGCCGATGCGTTTCGAGGTGGAATGCAAGCGATCGAACGGCGCCCGGCTGGTGCTCGGCATGACGGTGTCGCCGCTGCATGAACGGGGAGTGCAAACGGGTCTCGTCGGCGTCTTCAAAGACCTGACGGAGATCCGCGATCTTGAAGAAGAGATGCGGCGCAAGGAATGGCTCGCCAAGCTTGGAGAGATGTCCGCCGGCATGGCCCATGAAATCCGGAACCCGCTCGGCGCGCTGGCGGGCGCGATGCAAATGCTCAGCCGGGAGCAGTCGCACGATGAGGCCAACCGGCATTTGATGGACATCGCGGTGCGCGAGGCGCGGCGGTTGGACGACATCATCACGGCCTTCCTGCAATATGCCAAGCCGCCCGCGCTGAACCTGGCCGAGCAGGACATCAACGCGATCCTGACGGATACGCTGGAGCTGATCCGCCACGAGGCCAACAAGCGCCCCAACCTGTCCATCGAGACGCGGTTGCTGTCGGGGCCGGCGATGGCGCAGGTCGATCACAATCAGATGAAGCAGGTGTTTTGGAACCTGGCCGTCAACGCGTTCGACGCCATGCCGGGCGGGGGCCGTTTGCGGATCACGACGGAACGGCGGCGGATCGACGCGGGAGAACGACGCGGAGAAGTCGTCGAGATCGCGTTTCGGGACACGGGGGCCGGCATCGCGAAA
This sequence comes from Nitrospira tepida, assembly GCF_947241125.1. NCBI lineage: Bacteria > Pseudomonadati > Nitrospirota > Nitrospiria > Nitrospirales > Nitrospiraceae > Nitrospira > Nitrospira tepida. The sequence continues at coordinate 1,060,814 of NZ_OX365700.1, forward strand.
GAGCATTTGGACAAGATCTTTCTGCCGTTCTTCACGACCAAGCGCCACGGGTCGGGGTTGGGGCTGGCGGCGGTGCATCGCATCGTCGACCAGCACGGCGGGTGGATCCGGGTGGAAAGTCAGGCGGGCCAAGGCTCGCAGTTTGTCGTCTGTTTACCGCGGACGGCGGGAGCCGGACCGCGATTGTGGCACGAAGGACGGGAACCGTGGAAAAAATCCTAGTCGTCGATGATGAGCCGAGTTTGCGGGACGTGTTGGGGATCATGCTGAAAAAGGCGGGCTATACGACCACGTTGGCGGCCGACGGAGAAGAGGCCGTCTCGCAGGTCAACAAGGAGATCTATGATCTGGTCATTACGGATCTCAAGATGCCCGGAGTCGGCGGGATGGAAGTCCTTAAGGCCGTGAAGTCCGCCTCTCCGGACACGGTGGTGTTGGTCGTCACCGCGTTCGGCTCTCCCGACACGGCCGTCGAGGCGATGAAACTCGGCGCCTATGACTATCTGACGAAGCCCTTTCAGGTCGATGAAGTCCAACTCATCATCCGGAACGCGCTCGAAAAGCGGCGGCTCTCGGCCGAGAACATGTTGCTCAAACGGGAAATGGCGAGCCATTCCTCGCTCTCCAGCATCATCGGACAAAGCGAGGCGATGCAACAGGTGTTCGATGTCATCCGCAAGGTGGCGGACACGCGGAGCAATGTGTTGATCTGCGGGGAGAGCGGGACCGGGAAGGAACTGGTGGCCCGGGCGATCCACTACAACAGCGCCAGAAGCCAGATGCCGTTCGTGGCCGTGAACTGCAGCGCCATGCCCGAAACCCTGCTGGAAAGCGAGTTGTTCGGCCACATGAAGGGGTCGTTCACCGGCGCCATGGCGAACAAGGCCGGCCTCTTCGAAATCGCCAACGGAGGCACGATCTTCCTGGACGAGATCGGCGACATGACCATGGCGACCCAGGTCAAGCTCCTGCGCGTGATCCAGGAACGGGAGTTCCGCCGGGTCGGCGGAACCCAGGATGTCAAGGTGGACGTGCGCATCGTGGCGGCGACCAACCGCGACCTGGAGCGGGCGGTGGCCGAAGGAGGTTTCCGCGAGGATCTCTATTACCGGCTCGACGTGATTCCGATCCGCCTGCCGCCCTTGCGGCTGCGCACCGGCGACATTCCGCTGCTCGTGCAGCATTTTCTGGAGAGGTTCTCCAAGGAGTCGGGCAAGCCGAGTCCGGCGATCACCCCTGAGGCCGTGCAGGCGCTGGTTTCGCACGAATTCAGGGGCAACGTGCGGGAGTTGGAGAATCTCATCGAACGGGCCGTGGCCTTCTCCACCGGCGGGGCGATCACGGCCGACGACGTGCGGGCATGGTTGCACAAGCCGGCCGCGGCCCAGGCCTATCCCACGGATCTTCCGCCCGAAGGGTTGGATTTGGAAGGCCTCATCTGTAAAATAGAAAAAGATTTGCTGATGAAGGCCCTGGAACGATCGGGCTGGGTCAAGAAAAAGGCCGCCCGCCTGTTGCAGCTCAACACGCGCTCATTCCGGTATCGGCTCGAGAAATATGCCATTAAAGGGGGGCGCGACTGACTTCGGGCCGATCTCCGCAGGAGCCTCGGAAACCTTCCCACCTTCCTCGCGCCAGGTGTCGGTCGCGGCGCCGGCCAAGGTCAACCTGGTCCTGAGAATCCTCGACCGGCGCCCCGACGGATACCACAACCTCTGGTCCGTCATGCAGACGGTGGATCTGAAGGACGAGGTCGTCCTGCGAGTCGGATTGCAGCCTGGCCGTATCGAGTTGACCTGTGATCAGCCCGACATGCCCTTGGGATCCGACAATCTTGTTTGCCGGGCGGCCGCGCTGGTGCTGGAGCGCGCGCGTCTTGACCACGGTCTCACCATCGATCTGCGCAAACGAATACCCATGGGAGCCGGGCTCGGCGGCGGGAGTAGCGATGCGGCCGCGACCATTTTGGGCCTGAACCGCCTCCTTGATCTCGGATGGTCCGCGCAGCAAATGGCCGAGGTCGGCGCATCGTTGGGCAGCGACATCCCGTTCTTTTTCTTCGCCCCCTGCGCCAAGGTCGGCGGACGGGGTGACCTGGTCAGTCCGCTGGACCTGACTGGCCGGCGGGCGGTGCTCTTGGTGAATCCCGGGTTCGGCGTCGAGACCAAGTGGGCCTATCAGACCTTAGCCGCAGCCCGCGCGTCGGCCCCGGCGCTGGGAAAGGACTTGGCAGAGTTGGACCGGCGACAGTCGATCTCCTGGGATGCGTTGCGACCGCTGATGGGGAATGATTTTGAAGACGTGGTCTTCCCTCACCATCCGGTTTTGCGAGAGATCAAAGAGACGTTGCTTTCCCACGGAGCCGAATCGGCGTTCCTGTCCGGGACCGGCGCAACGGTTTTCGGGATCTTTGAGTCCTTCTCCGAGGCAACTCGGGCCGGGAATCTGTTTGCCGGGAAGCCGGGATGGCGGACCGTAGCGGCCGAGACGGAAACCACGCCGCTGGCCGTATCCGTCGGCTCCCCTTCGCGCGGGCCTTCTTGACAGCATGGCCGTGATTTTGATCGGGTCGTGGAGATTGACAGCCCTCCCTTCTCTTCGCTAGAGTGGCCTGTTTTCCAGGCGTCCCACCCGACGGGTTCTGACGATTACGGATCAACGATAACGCCGGACTGATTCGGAACTGACGGAGGACAGGGCCATGGCCAGGAGCTACCAGGGCACCATGCACCGTGAATTGAAACTGTTTTCCGGAACGGCGAACCCTGCACTGGCCCAAGAGATGGGCCAATATTTGGGCATTCCTGTGGGGGAGGCGACCGTCTCCTCGTTCAGCGATGGGGAGATCCGGGTCAAGATCGAGGAGAACGTACGGGGCGCCGACGTGTTTGTCGTCCAGTCCTGCTGCCAGCCGGTCAACGACTCCATCATGGAGCTGTTGATCATGATCGACGCCTTGAAGCGGTCCTCGGCCTCGCGCATTACCGCGGTGATTCCCTATTTCGGCTACGCCCGGCAGGATCGAAAGGACCAGCCGCGCGTTCCGATCTCCGCCAAGCTTGTGGCCGATCTGATCACGACCGCCGGGACCGATCGCGTCCTGACGATGGATCTGCATGCCGGACAGATCCAAGGGTTCTTCAACATTCCCGTGGATCACTTGTATGCGGCGCCGGTCCTCCTGGATTACATCACGAAGAAACAGATTGCGGACCTTGTGGTCGTGTCGCCCGACGCGGGCGGCGTGGAGCGGGCCCGGGCCATCGCGAAGCGGATGCAGGCGAGTTTGGCGATCATCGATAAGCGGCGGGAAGGGCCCAACCAGGCCCAGATCATGAACATCATCGGCGATGTCGAAGGGCGCAGCGCGCTGTTGCTCGACGACATGATCGACACCGCCGGCACCATCGTCCAGGGCGCGCAGGCCTGCGCGGAGAAGGGCGCGCGCCAGGTGTGGACGGCCTGTACGCACGCCGTCCTGTCCGGCCCGGCCCTCGACCGGCTGCAACAGTCCTGTCTCTCGGAGGTGGTGGTGACCAACACCATTCCGCTCAAGGGCAAGGAACTGACCTGCCCGAAGCTGCACGTATTGTCGGTTGCGCCCCTGCTTGGGGAAGCGATCGCGCGGATCCATTCGGAAGAGTCGGTCAGTTCGTTGTTTGCCTAGCATCCGCAGAACGACGGGCGCGCCGCGCAGAGAGCGGCGGTTCTCATAGAAACCGACGGATTATCGTACGAAAAGTTGCAAAGGAGAACGGTCATGAAGTTCGAGGTGACGGCAGGTATCAGGGATCGGGGCGGAAAAGGGGTGGCGAGACAGTTGCGGCGCAACGGCAAGATCCCCGCCGTCCTCTATGGGCAGGGCGAGTGTCTCCTGCTGACCATGTCGCCCGATTCGCTGGTCAAGATCGTGAAATCCCATGCAGCCACCACGGCCTTGATTTCCGTGACTCTCGACGGGGGCGTCTCCGGGGCCAAGACGCGCACGGCCCTGCTGCGCGATTTCCAGGTCGATCCGGTGAGCGGCGAAGTCCTGCACGCCGACCTGTTTGAGGTGTCCATGGACAAGGCCATTCGGATCAAGGTGCCGGTGAGCCTCATCGGAGGGACCCCGGCCGGATTGAAGGAAGGCGGCGTGCTGCACCATAATCTGCGCGAACTCCACGTGGAATGTTTGCCTTCGCAGATCCCGGATGCCATTCAGGTCGATGCGTCCGGGTTGAATATCGGACAAGGCATTCATGTCAAGGAACTGCAGGCAATCGAGGGCGTGCGGTTCTTGGATGACCCGGATCAGATGGTGGTCAGTGTCGCGGTGCCCATCTCCGAGGCCAAGCTCGAAGCCTTGCTCACCACCGGACCGCCTGCAGAGCCAGGCAAGGAACCGGAAGTGATCGCCAAGGGCAAGGAAGCGGCGGCGGCAAAGGAAGGGGCCGCCCCGGCGGCCGGTGAAAAGGCCGGCGCCGCCGCGGCTCCGGCAGCCGGGGCCGAGAAGAAGGAAGCCTCGAAGGCTGAAAAGAAAGAAGCCAAGAAATAGCCTTGTGGATTGTCGTCGGTCTTGGCAACCCCGGTACCCGGTATGCCACGACCCGGCACAATGTCGGTGCGCTCGCCCTCAAGCGGGCCGCGGCTTCCTGGAGCATCCCGCTCCGGCAGGCGGGAGCCCGAATGGTCGGCGAAGGGTCGATCGGGTCAAACCGCGTGCTGCTGGCCGGTCCGCTGGGATGGATGAATGAGTCCGGCCCGCCCCTCCGTGCCTTGCTGAACGACTACCAGATCTCTCCGGACAGGCTGATTGTGATCCATGACGACCTCGATATGGAGTTCGGGCGGCTGCGTCTCCGCCGCGCCGGCGGGTCGGGAGGCCATAATGGACTCAAGTCGATTCTCCAATCGCTCGGCACTCCGGAGTTTTGCCGCCTCAAGATCGGCATCGGCCGTCCGGCGCCGGGCCAGGACTCGGCCGACTACGTGCTGGAGCCGTTTTCGGATGAAGAAACCGAACGGTTGCCCGACATCCTGGATCGCGCGATCCGTGCGGTGGAATGTGTGGTGGCGGAAGGGATCGAGGCGGCCATGAACCGGTTCAACCCGTTAGCGTCGGAGGCCTGAACAATGGGACTGTGCTGCGGCATGATCGGACTCCCGAACGTGGGCAAGACCACGGTCTTCAACGCGCTGGTCGGAGGCGGGGCCCTGGCGGCCAACTATCCCTTCGCCACGGTCGATCCGAATATCGGAATCGCGCCGGTGCCCGATCCTCGCCTGGTGAAGCTGACCGAGATCTTCAAATCCAAAAAGACTACGCCCAGCACCCTCGAGGTCCGCGACATCGCCGGTCTGGTCGAAGGGGCGAGCAAGGGGGAGGGCCTGGGCAACCAATTTTTGGGACACATTCGCGAAGTCGATGCGCTCCTCCATGTCGTCCGCTGCTTTCAAGGCACGGACGTGGTGCACGTCAGCGGCAAGGTCGATCCGTTGCGGGATATTGCGACGATCGAAACGGAACTGATGCTGGCCGATCTGGAGACGCTCGATCGGCGCAAACAACGGGTTGAAAAGAAGGTCCGGTCCGGGGACAAGAAGGCCGCCATGGAGCTGGAGTTTCTGGGACGGTTGATGGAGCGTCTGGCCAAGGGCGAGTGGCTCGGTAATCTCTCCTACACGGCGGATGAGCGGGCGATCCTGACCGAGTGCCAACTGCTGGCGGCCAAGCCGGTGCTGTTCGTCGCGAACGTGACCGAAGGGACTGGGTCAGACGAGGCGTTGGTCGCCAAGGTGAGAGAGTTCGCGGACCAACGGGGGGCGCGAGTCGTCACGATCTGCGGCCAACTGGAAGCGGAGCTGGCGTCCCTGCCGGAAAGCGAGCGGGCCGACTTCCTCAAAGAAATGGGCTTGGCGGAATCAGGCCTCGTGCGCCTGACGCGCGAAGCCTATACCCTCCTGCACCTGATCACGTTCTTCACGGCCGGCGAACAGGAATCCAGGGCCTGGCCGATTCTCCGAGGCACCAAAGCTCCTCAGGCCGCGGGTAAGATCCACTCCGACATGGAGCGAGGCTTCATCCGCGCCGAGGTCTACCACTACGATGATCTGCTCGCCTGCGGGTCGGAGGCCAAGGTCAAGGAGAAGGGCCTCTTCCGGCTGGAGGGGAAAGACTACGTGATGAAGGAAGGCGACATCGTCTTCTTCCGTTTCAACGTGTAGCAGGATGTTGAAAAAGTCCGCCAGCCGGGTACCCGCCTGGCGGGTGATCGCATCGCTCCGAACCTGAACGTACGGCAAAGAGTGCGCCTCGGCCCTTCGCTTGCTGCGGCCGCCCCGTGGACGGGCGCGTCTCGGCGCGCCGGGGTTGGGCGGGTGAGAAGACCGGCCTTTTTGAACATCCTGCCTGCAGTTCTGGCATCGTTCGTGAGCGCTCGCTGTTCCGGCTTTCGAAAGGATTTTCAGCAGCCTGCTCGCAGGAATTCTCACCAACCCTACGCGCCGCATCTTCACAGGTCCTCGATCCTTCGGGCGCTTTCCCGCTAACCACTTCCAACCGGCCCCGTATGTAGCGAGTTCATGGCCGGATAGGCCGCGGGCCGATTTCTGGATACACCGCCCGGCTTCGCCATCTATCCCGACAAGTGGCATCTTGACAAAAGCGATTAAGGGACAGATATTGTGGCCGTTTCCAGCGGGGATGCAGATAATCCAGACCGAAGTAGATCCGCGTTTATCGTATGAGATCGAGCCGGTCACTAGAGAGTTGGGCAGAGAGAGCACCCGCCCGTAGATTTCTACCACCGTTCGGAGACGCATTATGAAATCCAGCGCCAGTTCCTCACCTCGACCAGTAGTATTCGTTCTTGTTGGATGGGCGCGTCGATACGACGGAACCGAAGTAATAACCGGAAACCACGCATATCTCAAAAACCATCCAGAGGACAACTCAGAGGCCCAGGCCTTCGTCCGTCACAACGATGGCTATTATTACTGCACCGCTGGGAGCGGCGAACTTCATGAGCGACAGGCTGACATCGTGTACGTGGCACGCCATGACGGGAGTGATACGTACAAAGTGGTCGGACTCTACAAGCAGGCTGTAGTAACCGAAACCAGTCCCTGGACAACTGTTCGTACAAGATTCGCGAGGCTCATCCCTGTAAACAAGCGCCCTACGATTCCCAATTGGCCCTCCGGACAAGGTGTGCGTCGGTGGGCTCGCCGGTTGCTCAGCACCGGGCGCACGCATCCCGGACTCTTGGCCATTTATCGCTCCCTGCGGTGGCCTCAACGCCCTTCCCGAAGGGAGTCCATAGATTCTGATCCAGAGCTTATAGCGTTCGAGGGACGGCAACGACACCTCTTTATCCTCCATCGCGTCCGCGAAGCCAAACTTCGAGCTGCTAAGATTCGGCAAGGACTCCGCGAAGGGAAGGGGCGCCTCAAGTGCCAAGTTCCGGGTTGCGGATTTGATTTCTTCCGGACCTATGGTGAGATCGGGCACAGATTTGCCATCGTTCACCATACGGTACCACTTGCAGCTTCCGCATCAGCTGGATCTCGATGGTCCCTAAGCGATCTAGCCATAGTCTGTGCGAACTGCCACGTAATGATTCACCGCGGTGGCGCATGCCGTCCAATCAAGTCTCTTATCAAGAGGCAGCAGTCGCGGTGATCGCTACCTAACCACGCGATGCGGCGGAACACTTCACAGTGAGCACACATCCGGATTCAGGGTCAGGCATGAGTATTGACTTACTGACCAACGGTACACTGTTGAAGGCCGAAAATGGATTCCGCCGCGTAAGTGAGCTGCCTGTTCGTGTACACGCGCCGGGGTATCGGCAGCCTGACCAGCTCAACCTGGGGGCGCGGTGCGCTGTCGGCGGCTCGGGCGATCATCCTCATGATCTGCGGGGCCAGAAAAGGGGACATCGTAAATTCTCAAGGCCGAACAACGGATGTAATTGACCGGACCGGCGTTCCGCCTTTGCGTGGGTTGAAGTCTTTGCAGCCGGCCCGGCAATTGATCCGGCGCGTTACCCCGCCCAACGTCGAGCGTCCGGCTAGCGAGGGATAGGTCCTGAAACATACGCGCATCATCGTCACTCATTACGGCGGGCCGGATGCACTTCGGGTGGTTGAAGAAGAGTGTCCCGAGCCGAAGGACGGGGAAGTGCGGGTGAGAGTGCTGGCTGCGGGGGTCTGCCTGCCCGACCTCATGATGCGCGAGGGCGTTCACCCCGAGACGCCTCCTCTGCCCTTCACGCCAGGATGGGATCTGATCGGCGTGGTGGATCGGCTCGGCCGAGGTGTTTTTGGAATCGAACCAGGCCAGATCGTTGCCGCGCTGCCGATCACCGGCGCGTATGCGGAGTTCGTCTGCCTGCCGCTACATGAACTGGTTCCAGTACCATCCGGGTTGGACCCGCCGAGGCTGTCAGCCTCGTATTGAACTATGTCACGGCTTACCAGATGCTACATCGTTCCGCTCGCGTCAGAGCGGGCCAGCGCGTGTTGATTCACGGTGCGGCAGGCGGGGTTGGCTCGGCACTCTTGCAGCTTGGGCGCCTCGCCGGGCTGGAGCTATATGGGACCTGTTCATTGCAAGGAGGGTCGGTCGTTTCCGACCTCGGGGGTATCCCGATTGACTACCAGCATCTCGACTTCGTGAAAGAAATTCACCGTCTCACGAGCGAGGGCGTGGACGTTGTCTTTGATAGCATCGGTGGCACCCATATCTGGCGTTCCCGCAAGGCTCTCCGCCCTGGCGGGAGGGTCGTGGCCTATGGTCTGACCGGTTCGCTATGTGGGGGCCGCTTGGCTTCAGGGCGTTCCGGGCATCGTCATCGATTTCGTGCAATCGCCATCTTCGGGCTGTACATTGCGGGCGGCTGGCTTCTCCCGGGCCGGAAACGGGTGGTGCCTTACAGCATTCAGTGGCTCAAACGGCTCAGACCGGCATTGTTTCGACAGGATTTGATCGCCCTGTTCGATCTCCTTCAACAGCGAAAGATCAAGCCGCTCATCGCGCAGCGACTTCCTCTTGCCGAAGCGAGACAGGCCCACGAGTTGCTCGGGATAGGAGGCATAACAGGCAAGATCGTGCTCGTGCGCAACGGGTCGTCGCCCAGATCCGGAGCGGCATAACAATCGCGATTCCGGATTATGGGCCGGGTCTTGCAATCAAACACTAGCCCGGCGAGATTCCTGCCCCATAGCCCGTCCGCTCTGCCTCGAGATCCACGGCGCCACTCTCCTGTCACGAGTTGAGGCAATGTCCGACAACGCATCGTGCGAGACGACCAAGATCGCGGGGCGTGGGAGACGATTCCGAGCCACACGATCACACGGATTGGTTCGCTCTGTCATGGTATTGTCTGATGAACGATCCCTATCATCTGTTGCTCGAATAGGAGAGAAGAAACCGGGAATCTTTTCAGCCGCTAGGCGGCGGCGAGCAGGCAAGGAGATTACGCCAGATTCAATGGTCTGGCGCAGAACACTTCGTCTTCGCGGAGGGCTTCGAGGGCGGAGGCTGGAACGATGGTGACGGCGATGGTGTCGCCCACAGCATTGAAGACTTCGATAGAATAGCTTTCTGTTCCATCCGCGGCAATGTGACGGTCCACCAGTTTGACGATATCGCCGCGTTTGAGCCGATGCTTCGGCAAATCGCACGTCAGCGCCACGTCAGTGTAAGGCTCAAACTTCATTGGAAATCTTGCCCCAGGGGCCAAAGGAAAATCACGTCATCCATGGTGAAACCGTTCTTCATCCTTCTCGCGTAGTTCGGTCACGATGCTGGCCGCCAATTGTTGCCAGGCTTGCGCCACCGCCCGGCTGTCTTCGGAGTGCAGATGCCCAATGTTGTGGTAAACGAGGCGCTGGTCTACGAAAAATCGCATTTGAGTGCCCCGCCCGGTAGGGCGGGGATGAAAAATGCGTGCTGCCGGAGGCAGCACCGATTCGCTACAGGAGGGCATGGCGGTCAAGCGAGCCAGCCACTGTGTGTATGATACCCGATACCATCTGGTATGGGCACCGAAGTATCGCAAGTGGGTCCTGCAGGGGGCGATTCGGCAACGGGTGAAAGACTTGTTTCAGGAGATCGCTGCGCATCATGGTTTTGAGATTGAGGAATTGGAGGTAGACGAGGTAGACAAAGATCATGTGCATCTGTTTCTGAGTTTCCCTCCGAGGTACTCGATTGGGAAAGTGGAGGGCTGTTCAAGGCGGTCAGTGCGAAGGAGATTCGGGGGGAATATCCTGAGGCGCGCAAGCAGCTGTGGGGGGGGGAGTTTTGGGAAGATGGCTATTTCGTCCGGACGGTGGGGGATAAGGTGACGGCGGAGGTGATCAAGAAGTACATTCGGTTTCATGAGGCGAAACGACACCGCGTTGAGCAATTGGACCTCTTCTGAAAAGCCCCGCCCGGAAGGGCGGGGTTCTTTACTTGGGAAGCCTCGGCTTTCCTTAATCAAGTGCTCCGGTTCGACCGCCCGAGGTTTTTCTGAAAACCCCGCTATCCGCAGCAATTCTCAGACTCCTCGGTTGACTAAAAAAGCGGTTCAATTCGATCAGCGCAGGCACCTCATGCGGCCCGCAACGGGGTAAATACTCCAATTGTTCAGGGCTTCCCCCCGCGTAGGGGCGATTGACAAACTCATTCAGGTTCCTTACAGATTCCCGGACGCCGTTGATCCCGTTCATCTTCATAACAGCGCAAGGAGCTGGTCCATGCGAGTCATCATGCTGGCCGGTCTGTTTCTGCTCACGGTGCTTTCAACTCCGGTCCTGGCCTATCTGGATCCCGGATCCGGCAGCATGCTGGTGGCGGGATTGGTGGGCTTGTTGTCGAGCCTGCTGTTTTTCTTGAAGGGTCTGTATTACAAGGGCCTGCGAGGTTTCTTTCACAAGGTCGGCAAGCCGGTTCAAGAGGCGACCGCCGGGCAGGGGCTCGTGTTCTACTCGGAAGGGCGACAGTACTGGAACACGTTCCGCCCGCTCATCGACGAACTTGTCGGGCGAAATGAATCCTGCTTGTATTTGACTTCCGATGAACAAGATCCGGGACTCTTGTACTCGTCGGAACTGGTTCATGCCAAATATATCGGCGCCGGCACCAAGGCCTACGCACACCTGGCGATGCTGGAAGCCGCTGTCTGCGCCATGACCACCCCGGGCCTCGACGTCTTGCAGATCAAGCGGTCCAAGGGCGTGAAGCACTATGTATATCTCATTCATGCGCCCACCGATGTCGGCACCTACAAACAATATTCGTTCGACTACTTCGACTCGGTGTTCGTGAGCGGAGAGCATCAGATCCGGTCGCTCAGGAAACTGGAAGAATTGCGAGGGACCCCGCGGAAGGATCTCCGTAAAGTCGGCTGTCTCTATTATGACGACATGCAACGACAGTTGCGGGAGCTCGACCCGGTCCCACGGAGCGAAACCCGGACCACCGTGCTCGTGGCGCCGACGTGGGGGCAGAACGGGCTCCTGAAAAGGTTGGGAACGCGGGTCCTTGCGCCTCTCCTGGACAAACAATGGACCATTATTCTGCGGCCTCACCCACAAACCTTTCTTTCTGAAAAAGACCTGCTCGACAGCATCCGGGAGGAAGTGAGGAATCGTCCCAACCTGCTCTGGGATGACGATCCCGACCCTACCCAGTCCATGGCCGCCGCCGACGTGCTGATCTCGGATCTCTCCGGAATCGTGTTCGATTTCGCCTTCCTGTTCGAAAAACCGGTGATCACGCTGAAGTACGAGGTGAACAAGGTCGGGCAGGAGGCCTCCGATTTCCCCTGGGACTCCTGGGAACTGACGGTGCTCGATCGGGTCGGGGTGCGGATCGACGCGGACGACGTACAGCGATTGCCGGCGCTCATCGAACAGGAGGTAGGGAACAAGGAACGAGGCCCGGCCATTCGTCGCCTGCGCGAGGAGTCGGTGGTCAACTTCGGCTCCGCGGCCAAAGACGCGGTCAACGAATTGCTGCGTATTCGAAGCGACTTCAGAAGTCGAGCGGTCGCCTAGTCTGATCGTCATCGGGGCATGATCCGCTTCTCGATGTGGTCGGCCCCTCAGCATGGAAGAGGACTCAGTCATGGCCTGGTCCAAGCCGCCGGTCTCAATGATCAGCAGAAATCAAGATCATGCGCCTGTGCTGTCGGACTACGTCCAGAAACATAAGGTGATGAGTTCCAAGACGGTCGTGCTCGACCTGTTGTGGCGAGGCAAGAAACAGTTCGCGTTTACGGTCAATGAGCATGTCTTCAATCCGATCGGGAGCATCGTCGGGCATAAGCTCGTGGACCTGGTGCTGTCCGAAACGATCGACGTGGCCGGCAAGAGCGTCGTTGATCTCGGCTGCGGCAGCGGCGTGATCGGTCTGTGCGCCATTACCAGGAAGGCCAAGAAGGTCCTCTTTACCGACATCAATTCCCATATCGACGGCATTCAACGGCATCCGTTGTATCGGAAATGCGATGAATGGCAGGTGCAGGATGTGTTGGCCAAGGTGCCGGATACGAGTTACGATCTCGTGCTCGTCCTGCCTCCATGGATGGTCGTTCAAGAGGACCGTCAGATTGCCAGCGACACGTTTGAGTCGGGGATTATGAGACCGGCGAATCTCTACATGAAGATCTTGGCCGATTCCGGCCGCGTGCTGAAGCCGGGCGGGCAGCTCGTGATCTGGCTGCGGACTCCGCTCGCGGCGTTTGACTCCTTCCTCGACTGTCTGGCGGCGGCCGCGCCTCAGTTCGACCTGGCATCCGCCGCCTTGCTCGCCCACGGCATTGAATCCTCCATCTGTCTCGACCACGAACCATCGCTGATGGGACGCTGGCTGTACAAACTCCAAAAGGGCGGCGTGGCCAACGACGGGCTTTGGACGATGCTGTCGTTGACAAAGGCAAAAGGCTAGGCGCAGCATGGCGGGCGCTCTCTTGCCCGAAGCGATTCAGTAGCGGCATGGACATTCTGTATCAGATTTTCATCCTCCCGATCGAAGCCGTGATGCACATGATCCTGTCGTCGAGCTATGCGGCGACCGGCAGCTACGGCCTTTCGATCTTTCTGCTCAGTCTGCTCATCAACGCAAGCCTGCTTCCCTTGTTCCATCTGGCTGAACGTTGGCAGGAAGCCGAACGCCAGGTCCAGAAGTTTCTCAAGCCCAAGCTGAGGGAGTTTCGGGAGGCCTTTTCGGGGGCCGAGCGGCACGCGATGGTTCAGACGCTGTACCGGCAGGTGGGCTATCACCCGATGTATGCGATGCGAAGCAGCGTCGGGCTGTTCCTGCAACTGCCCTTTTGGATCGCCGCGTATCAACTGCTTTCACACTATCAACCATTGAATGGCGCCTCTTTCCTGGCCTTCGACAACCTCGGCAAACCGGATGGTCTGCTCTGGGGCGAGAATGTGCTTCCGTTCATCATGACCGCGCTGAACCTGGCTGCCGCTTTCGTGTACACGAAGAGCCTCAGTCGAGCCGATCAGATCCAGCCCGTGCTGCTCGCCGTGCTGTTTCTCGTGTTGTTGTATGGCTCCCCCGCCGGCCTTCTCCTCTATTGGACGTTCAATAGTTTGTTCTCTCTCCTCCGTATTGCGTGGCTCAGCCGCGCGCAACAAAGGATCGCCCGCCAGCAGATCCGATTATCCCACCATCACGGAAGCTATCCTCAGCACAAGCAGGCTTCGTTGTGAACCAGGTTGGCGGAACGGATCAACTCGACAGTACGAGCCAATCCGGCCTCGGACGAATAGCAGACGACCACGGTCGAAAGGGGATCCACTTTCTTGACCTCCCATTGGGGCACAGCCTCGTGCTCTTTCTTGTTATCGTCGCTCTTCATGCGGGCATGCTGTCAGGCTGGTTCGCGTCCGATGATGGAACCCGGCCGGCCATCATCCTGGGCATCGGCGCGAGTATCGTCCTTCTTGCCTATCTCTGCTTGGCATTCTCGCTGAACACCCGTCCTGCGCCGAAGCGAGATTTGCGACAACCATTCAACGTGGCATTGGTCTGGCTGTCGTTTGCAGCCATTGTCCTTGTTGATGGCGCGTGGCTTTCCCACGCCTATCCGAATTTGCACCCGGCGAAGACGCTCGGGGGCATTTTCCTGCTGCTCCCGTTCTTGCTGTTCGCTTCCCCGCTATGTGGCGCCATGCCGGCCGTGAGAAACATGCCGGAAAGCCATTGGCTGTACCTCATCAGTACGTCGCTGAGCGCCTTTGTCGTGTTTATTGCCAACCCGATAGGTCTCTACGTGTCGTCAAACGAGGATTTCGTCGGCGGCGTCTACAAGGTCGCCGGTACCTTGCTCGCCTTGTTTGGGGCCGCCTTCCTCGCGCTCACAGCTCTGTACCTGCTCCTGGACAAGCCGGCGAGAAACGGGCTGACGCTGTTGTCCGTCTTTTCAGCGGTCAGTGTGATGGTCTACTCGTCGATAGGGCTGAAGCGTGCCGGACTCATGACCCATTTCATTCTGCATATCCCCGAAGGATTGGTGCTGGCAAGCTATGAAATCGTCGCCGAGATAGCCGCTTTGCTCGTGCTGTTTGGCGCGGCCAGCTACGCGACGATACGATATCGACAGGAAGTGACGTATGTGGTCGGCGCGATGCTGGCGACTTCCCTGGCAGTCACTGCGGTGGATATGCACGGCGCGGAGAACAACGCCGCCGCGGCCAAAGCCTTCCCCGCCGATCACGCCGATATCATCGGGTTTTCACGTGAGCGAAATGTCTTAATTCTCATGCTCGACGGATTTCCGGGCGGACTGCTGAAGACCATCATGGCCGAAGTGCCGGATGTATTGAGGGAGTTTCAGGGATTCACATGGTATCCCAATACGTTGTCAGCGGGTTTTGAGACCATGACCGGGATCGCGGTCTTGGCTGGAGGGCCGAAGTATAGCGCCCAGGAAATAAACAGTCGGAATTATGAGACCGTGGGAAGCGCGATCAATGAGGCGTACGGCGTCTACGTCGACGCGTTTGCCCCCAAGGGCTATCAGGTCACCTATGTGAATCCGGCTTTTTATAAGTGTGAGGGAGCGGACAAGCGGATCCATTGCATTGATTCGACTCTGCCTTACGGGGTTTATTACCGCGATAAGGAAGAGCCGGAGGCCCCTCTGTTGCAAGGAGACTCCCATGTGCCGATTCTTCTCGCGATGGTGAGCCTGCTCAAGGCTTCTCCGTTTATTCTGAAATCCCGGATCTACGACAATGAGAACTATCTTGGCGCCAATGCGTTGGCACAAAAGAGTGCGATCTTGAATACGACCAAGGTGATGGAGGGCTGGGGCTTTCTGCGCATGCTCGCCCGCGAGAGCCATGCCGACAGCACATCGAAAACCTTTAAGTTTATTCAGTTGAATCTGCCTCATGGGCCGAACGCCTTGAATCACGAGTGTAAATTGAGGCCGGAAACGGCCACCATGCTCACCGAATCGGTCTGCGCTCTGAAAGCGGTGGGTGCGCTCTTAACCTGGATGAGAGAAGTCGGCATATACGACGTGACCAAGATTGTGGTGGTGTCCGACCACGGGTGGCATATCGATAATCCCATGTTTGCGCCTGGGTTTGAGAAAGTGTTCCCGCAATTGGATGGATTCTTTGCCTACGTGCCCGGCCATGTGCAGCCTCTCCTGCTCGTGAAGGATTTTGACGCGAAGGGGGATTTCCGTCGGGCGGATACCTTCCTTTCCAATGCCGACGTGCCAGCAATAGTCTGTGGCGCCGAACAGGGATGCCGAGACATAGGCCCCGATCCCATTGCCAACAGCGTGGGACCGAGGAAGCTCTATTTCACCTATGCGAGTTGGCCCCGGGGGTTTATCAGAAAACAAAAACAATATGACATCAAGGCGATTTTTGAAGTACGGGATAGCATCTTTGCTCCGGAGAATTGGACGAGGATCAAATAGCGAGTGGGCCATGTGACCGGGTATCGGCCGGCGGCGGGGATAGTCCGCTTCCGATGCCTCGATCACCTCCCGAGCCTCGGCAGGTGACAGGGCCTGACGGCCAATCAAACCTACCCAATCGGCCGTCTGACCTGTTCCCGTTTCCTCAGGTCGTCAACAGCAGTCACTGCCGCCACAGAGCCGCGTGTCCGTTTCCTTGTGGAAGTTGAGACGGCCAGGACCGCCGCACCTTCAGTTCCCCCCTTCAGCCGCCATATTCTCCGCTCTCGGTTGACCCAGCGAGCTGGTCCTGGATGCGCGCGTCCACTCGCCCGATGTCGAACGCGCTGAGCACCTCGGTCTCATTCAACCAGGGATTTCCCCAGCCTGCGTATTCGTCGAGAGTGATATTCTTGCCGAACCCAGGAAGATATTCCGGGTCAGATCGACACGCAAGAATTGCCCCGTGCGCGTGGTGATTCTACTCCAGTGAGAGGTCCCCGCCTGGTAGGGGGGAAGACGAGGTTCAGCGCTTTGCGCTGGACAGCCGCAGCTTGCGTTCTGAGAGCGCCACGTTCGGAAGGGGTGAGCATCTACCACCTGCTCTGGCGCAGTTACACGAGTGTGATTTCCCCGGGGTGAGCCGGAAGCCCAACGGCGGACTCTGGATGATTCGGTCTTGACAAGATGGAAAGATTACGGGCACCCGCGGTCCCTCCCCCTGGAGCAACCGACGCAACTTGAAAGCGGCATGGACGTCCTGTACCACCTACTCATCCTCCCCATTGAAAGCGCCATGGAGGTCATTCTGTCATGGCTCTATGCCGCGACCGGCAGCTATGGCCTTGCGATTTTCCTTCTCAGTCTGCTCATCAACGTGAGTCTTCTCCCGCTGTTTCAGCTAGCCGAACGCTGGCAGGAGGCTGAACGCCAGGCCCAGAGGGTTCTCAAGCCAAAATTGAAGGAGTTTCGCCAGGCTTTTTCGGGCGCGGAACGGCACGCGATGATCCAGACGTTGTATCGGCAGATGGACTATCACCCCATCTATGCGATGCGCAGCAGCATCGGCCTCTTCCTTCAGTTGCCCTTCTGGATCGCCGCCTATCAACTCCTGAGTCGGTATGAGCCGCTGCAGGGCGCCTCCTTCCTGATCCTGGACGATCTGGGCGAGCCGGACCGTCTGCTGTGGGGCGCGAACCTGCTTCCCTTCGTCATGACGGGGCTGAATGTGGCGGCCGCGTTCGCCTATACTAAAACCCTCAACCGTGTGGAACAAATCCAGCCGCTGGTGCTCGCGGCAGTGTTTCTCGTCTTGCTGTACCCCGCCCCGTCCGGTCTTCTTCTGTATTGGACCTTCAACAGCCTCTTCTCCCTGCTGAGGATCGTCGCCTACATGCCAAGCGAAGGGAGATTCTCAGGGCTCGTCGGGACCGCGTGCGCGGAGGCCGCGCAAGGTCGGGAACGTTGGCCGGGCCGATCCGTAGGGGAGGGCTTTCGCCCTCCGATGCCGAGAGCGTGGCTCCCGGACCGCCGAACGATCTTGGAAAGCCCCTACCTGTTTGCCCTATTGGCCGGCCTCTGGCCGATCGTGTTCTATGTGAGCAACAACTGGTTCATGGTCGAGACGTCGAAGATTCCGCTCATCGTCATGGCGGTCTCCGCGCTCTGCGGCCTGTCGTTGAGCCTGTGGTACCTCGTGGTCGCCCGTGTCGTTTGCAGCGGCGATGATCGTGAAAGGCCGCACACGGCCCTGAGGAGTCTGGTCTTTCTGGCGGTGGTGATGATGGCGTACCTGCTCAGACGAACGCTCATGCCGATGGCGGGAAACAATGCGGCCGTTTTTCTTATTGGGGTGTTCTTCATGGCATCGGCCGTGGGGTGGTTGGCTCCGAGGGTGCAGCTTGCGCGTTTGAACGTAATGCTGGCGGCCATGGTTCTGGTGCACGTCGTGATGGGCGTCAACTCGGTGATCGCCTCGAAATCCGGCCCGATGGTGCTGTTCGATCAAGAGGACAGCGGGGAACGTCAGGCCCTGTATGCCAAAGTCAGGTTCGCCCGGACGCCCAATGTGTATTACATCGTGCCGGATGCCTATCCCAATGCCGAAGGGCTGAAAACGGTATTCGGCCTTGACCCGGGCGAGTTCTACGAGCGGCTGAAGGCACAAGGGTTTGCGATCTATCCCTCTGCTTTGAGCAACTATATGTCGACCCTCGCCTCGATGAGTTCCATCTTGGGCATGGACCACCATTATTATCGCGGGGGCATCGGCAACTTTGAGTTCCTGAACGCCAGGCAATTTATCGTAAGCGAGCAGAATCCCGTCGTGAAGATCTTTCGGAACAATGGATACCAGGTCCATTATGTCCATGAGACGGACTACCTGTTTTGGAATGGGTGTTTGGTCGACTCGTGCGTTCCCAGCGGGGGCTGGGGGGAGTTCAGGGATATTCTGCTCGCACCCAGCCTGAATCTCTTGCCGGTGTTTGGGGGTGCGGCGCCATCAGCCGGAACAGGCCGGATCGGAGAGAGTCTCGAGGATCTCAAGCAGACGCGCCCGGCCTTTCTAGACAGGGTTCGAGCGCACATCGAGGCAATGTCACGGGAGGAGACGCCTCACTTCACCTATATTCACGGGAGCAGGCCGGGCCACAGCGTCGCGGGCGAACAAACGGCGGAGCAGTTGGCGGGTTTCCGCGACGAGTTTCCCGAACGGGTCCGACTCGCCAATGACGAAATCGTGAACTTTGTTGAGCAGATCCTGACGCATGATCCGAACTCGCTGATTATCGTGAATGCCGACCATGGCGGGTGGGGCTACGGCAACTTCAATTACACGAAGGAGGACATCCTCGATGATGTCCCCGATGAACTGCTGACTCTGGACCATCTCGGGGCGCTGCTGGCGATCCGGTGGCCGGATAATGGCTCGCCGCAGCATGCCATCGACATCCGAACGAACGTGAACGTCTTTCCACACGTGTTCGCGTATCTCAGCGACAGCCGCGACATTCTCAAGTTCAATGCGCGCGACGACGGCTACCTCGCCAGGGGATGGGGCGTCAACCAAACGTTGCGACTGGCGATGGAAGACGGAGCCATCCTGGCGCGCTTGCGCGAGCCCGAGCAGCGCCAGAAGATTCCTCCTCGACGCACCAGCCGAATCGCCAGGTCGGTTGCCGTAGAGTCGCAGCGTCCTCTACACGACGTATCCACCGACGGCCAACAATCGGAGCAGGAAGGCGGTTGACGGGCAGAACGGGGCAGCCTGATGGTCGTCAGGTGGCTCGACGGGCCGGCCCCGCGACCGGCCGTCGTGCCCTGGCCGGACTATACGATCTGCTCGCCAACGGCATCGTGCGACGAAGCCTTGACGACCACCGTGTAACTAGAGGTTAGTAACTAGGGGTCTGGTCTTGCAAGCACACTTCGAGGAAGCGAACGCCGTCCACAGGTCATTCTCCACCTCGATATTCTGACCCCTGGCTCTCCGATATCAGCTTCCTTCTCAACTACGGGGCTTCGCGCCTGGCTCCATCTGTGGTTCCCCTCACCAGCCGCTTGGCGCGAGAAGATAGTCGAAGTCGGCCTTCGTCAGCACGCCCTGCCCGGCGCGGCGGACCGCGCCGCCCATGACCGCGTCGTAGAGCTCCAGCTTGCGTTGTTTGAGCGCCATCATCTTTTCCTCGATGCTGTGGCGCATCAGAATCCGCACGACTGACACGGCGCGCTGTTGCCCGATCCGGTGCGCGCGGTCCGAGGCTTGGTTCTCGACCGCCGGATTCCACCAGGGGTCCAGATGAAAGACGTAGGTCGCTTTGGTCAGGTTCAAGCCCTGTCCTCCCGCCTTGAGGCTGAGCAGAAACACCCCCGGCCGCTCGCCGGTTTGAAAGGCCTTCACGCGGCCCTTGCGTGCGGCTGCCGCGGTGGACCCATCGAGCCGGTGGTACGGCAGTTCGTGCCGGACGCAGGCTTCCTGTACGAGATCGAGAAAGCCGGTGAACTGTGAAAACACGAGCGCGCTGTGGGCCTCGTCCAGCAAGACCTGCAGCCGCTCCATCAGAAAATTGAGCTTGGGCGAGGGTTCGTCGGCGCGGTGCGTCAGCAGGCGAGGCGACAAACAGACCTGGCGCAACTTGAGGATCGCCGTCAGCGCGATGAACTGCGCCTGGCCGGAGGTTTTGGTCCGGTAGGCGTCGTCGATCGTGGAGCGGACTTGGGCGACCGTGTGCTGATAGAGCGCCTTTTGCCGTTCGGTGAGGTCGAGAAAGACTTCGCTTTCCGTCTTGGGCGGCAAGTCGTGGAGGATCTGGGCCTTCGTCCGCCGCAGAATGAAAGGCCTCGTCCGGTGAAGCAGGCGGGTCAGCGTACGTTCCTCGACACGTTTGATCTCCCGCTTGAACCGATCGTATTCCCCGAGGAGGCCGGGCAGACAGAGATCGATCACCGAGAAGTACTCGCCCAGGTGATTCTCCAGCGGAGTTCCGGTCAGCGCGAGCTTGAAGCGTCCCTTGAGCCGTCGGACCGCGCCGGTCGTGTCCGATAGAATATTCTTCACCGCCTGCGCCTCATCGAAGACGATGACGTGAAACGCCGTGCGTTCCAGAGTGTCGATGTCCCGGCGGACCAATCCATAGGTCGTGAGCACCACGTCGCCGTCCATGGCGTCGAGCGTCCGCTCGCTTCCACTGTAGACCTGGACCTTCAATCCAGGGGCGAACCGCGCGAGTTCCTGCTCCCAGTTGAACAGCAGGCTCGTCGGCACGACAACCAGGTGGGGCCCCCGCGCTCGCTCGGCGGGTTGGGTTCGCTCAGCCTGCTCGCCTGGTTCGACATGGACGGATGGCTTGACGCGCCCTCCCTGGATGGCGGCCAGCAGGCAGATGGCCTGGAGGGTTTTGCCCAGTCCCATGTCGTCGGCGAGGCAGGCGCCGAATCGGTGTTCGTAGAGAAACGCCAGCCAGGCATAGCCGTCCCGCTGATACGGGCGCAAGACCGCATGCAAGTCTGTTGGCAGGGGCGGCGTCGTGATTCGTGTGAACCCCATGAGCCGGCCGAGCAGGGCCTCGTCCTCGGCGGGAAGCGAGACCGTGATCCCCTGCTCGCGCAGGGCCAGCCAGTCGAGCACGTGGAGTCGGGGCACGCGTACGATCCGCGCCCGGTTCCGATCCGACGGCACCTCCCCCGTGAGGCCGACGATCGCGCGCAGCCGCTCCAATGTGTCGCCATCCAGGACCTTCAGACCGCGCGCGGTCTTGACCAGTCCGCCTTGTCTCAGGGCCGTCAGCCATTCCGCCTCATTCAGCGCCAGACCGTCGCAGCGGATCTCCGGCCGAATTTCGAACCAATCGATGCCCGTTCCGTCTCGATCGCTCTGTTCCACCTGGACGGAACAGTCCCATCGAGAAGAGGTGAGCGGCTTGTCGTCGTACAACATCTCGATCCCGGCCGCCGTCAGCTTCTCCAAGAGGTCCGGCAATCGCTGGAAGAGCAGTCCGCCGGGGATCGCCATCCGGTCGTAGTCCCGCATCTGGCGAAACGCGTCCGGGCCGAAGACCTCGAACGGGATCCGGTACAACAAGGCTTCGCGGGCCTTGTCGATCGGCATGAGCGCCCAAGCCTCCCCGGTGACCTGGAGACGTACATCCGGCCTGGCATAGACGGACAGCCGGTGTTTCAACCATCGCGCGGCTTCGTCGGTGACGGTCCGCGCCCAACACTCCCGCGCGAGGGCCGTCCTGATACGTTGGTTCCGCTCCTTGACCTCGCGCACCGAGAGGAGTGCGAAGAACATGGCGTAGAGCACGGCTTTTCGTTTCTGCGCGCGCAACGGACTCGAGACGTCGAAGCCTTGATTCAGCGCGGAGATGAACGCAAAGGTCGAAGCGCTGGGGGCGAATCGAAGGTTTCCGTGCCGGCATTCCGCCTGAAGGGTCCAGACCGCATCGGGTGAGTCCATTGGGCCGGGAGGAGGCGTGAGGATCAGGCGGTACGGGCACGCCTCTCCTTCCGGGGAAGATTCGAGGCCTTGAACCGGTCCCTGTTTTCCTCCCACCTTCAGCAGGAGGTCGTCCAAGGTCCCGTCGGCTCGCTTTTGAATCAGATCGATCTGTACGGACCGGAACGTATCCAACGGGACGGTGAACTCCGTCTCCTGGCCGGTGCCATGCCATCCGCCGTATCCGGAGCCGTCCGGCAACGTGACCGCGCGGGTTTCCTCCCCGAAATCATCATAGGGATCGAGGAACGGATCGATTTCGTTGAATCGTTGGTGGAGCGAACGGAACGAAGCCCACCCTCGTTCGTCCTCCAGATAGAGCAGCCGGCCGCCGCTCGGATCGATGACGAAGGTTCTGAAGCGCACGATCCGTTCGAGCGCCGCTCCGTCGGCGAGACAGAGGGCGCGAATCCATACCTTGCCATCGACCAGGTCCATCTCCGTCTTGGTTCGGCATGTGACCGACGGGGTCCATTGGAGCGGGATCGATTTTCGGCCCGACTCCAGAACGATCGGGTAGGGCTGGCGCTCGCGCCTCAGATAGCGCAGCAAGGGATCTTCGCCGAAGCCGGACGAAAACCACGATGTATTCAGAAGGGGAACCAGTTCGGGCGGAAGGGCGGGGACCCATCCTCCGGTGAGCGGCGTACCGTTCCGGCGGATCAGAAGTTCCGGATAGGCCTGTCGCATGTCGATGACGATCTCGTAGGAGGGACGCTTGCAGGCAGGTTTTTTGGCGGCAGGGCCGACTAGGTGTGGATTAACCGGCTCGGTCGTCTCAGCATCGTCGCCAAGCAGCTCGTCCCGGAGCAAGGGCAAGCGGGTTTGCTGCCAGGTCGCCAGCCTGAATGTGTCCGGCGAGAGGAGGTTCTTGGTCGTGAAGCAGGCGCACAGGACATGTTTGCAGAGCCACTCGGGACTCCAGGCCGGGCAATCGCAGGAGGGGGCGAGAAACCCGTCGTCCAGGGAAAAGATGACTTCATAGAGACGGGTTCCCAGCACTTCAGCCGTCAACGTGGCTCGATCCGGGCTCCATCGATACTGTTGAAGCCGTTGCCGCTCGTAATACCCGTAGCCTCGGAGGACGACGTCCTTCGGGGCCATCGTATAGATGTCGTTGGCCGATAAGGCGCGACACGCGGCGAGCAGCGGGGACGATTCGGAACCGGGGCGGGGGCGCAGGGGACGCGCCTCCTCTTCAGAGATGTGCGCTGTGCGCGGTTGGCTGGACGAGGGCTTTTTCCCCATCGGGCCACCCTATAAAAAAAGACTGTGTCCCATCAAGATGCGGGAGAGAGAAATGAGCGAGCGGGGCCGCCGCCGCTTGTTTGACAGCCCGCGGAGGCCTGTGCTACCGTCGCATGATTTTTTGACATAGCCGATCCCTATCCCTCGCTCCACTCCATGAAGTGGGGCCATTTGTCCAGGAGGATGACTGCATGGAGCTCTACGAGTCTCTGTTTATTATTCGTCCGTCGCTGACCGACGAGGAAACCACCGCGCTCATCGAGAAGATGAAGGGCGTGGCGGAGCGGGCCGGCGCCACCTTTCAGAAAGTCGAAAACTGGGGCCGCCGGAAGCTCGCCTATGAAGTAAAGCGCGAGCGCAAGGGCACCTACGCCTATTTCTATTTCAAAGGACCGGGGCCGGTCGTCGGCGAGTTGGAACGGGCCTATCGCCTGGAAGATTCGATCCTGAAGTTCTTGAGTGTGCGACTGGAAAAGGAACTTGCGGCGCCGGCGCCGAGCCAGCCGCAGGAGAGCCACAGTGAACGGGTTTAATAAGGTCATTCTGATCGGAAATCTGACGCGCAACCCCGAGCTGCGCTATACGCCGAGCGGGACGCCGGTGGCGAGTTTCGCGCTGGCGGTGAACCGCCGGTTCCGGCAGGGCGAGGAGCTGAAGGACGAGGTCTGTTACATCGACATCGTGGTGTTCGGCAAGCAGGCGGAGCACTGCGGGCAGTACCTCAGCAAGGGGAGCGGCGTGATCGTCGAAGGCCGGCTCCAGCAGCGCCGCTGGGAGACGGAAGACGGCCAGAAGCGGAGCAAGCACGAAGTCGTGGCCCAATCCGTGACCTTCCTCCCCAAGCGGCAGGACGGCGGCGGAGGCGGCCACGAACCGGGCGCGCCGGACGATGCGCCGGCCTACGAATACGAAGAACAATTGTAAGGTCAGGAGGACGCGAGCATGGAGCGAGGCGGACGGTTACTTCGTCGCAAGAATTGCCGGTTTTGTGTGGAGAAGGTGCCGATCGATTTCAAGGACGTGCCGATGATGAAGAGCTTCTTGACGGAGCGCGGCCGGATCGTGCCCCGGCGGATGTCGGGCAACTGCCTGCGCCATCAGCGGGAATTGACCACCGCGGTGAAGCGCGCCCGCCACATCGCGCTCGTGTCCTTCGCCGAGGAACGCTGAGTGTGATGCCGGTGCTGGACTGTCAGGGTGCCGCGACCATGGAGCGCAACGATCTGACCTATACGGTCTCCGAGATTCTGGCGGAGGGTCTGCATGTGGACGAGACGCTCGCGGGGACGGACCTCGATTTGAGCCAGGGCGACACGCCGATCACGGGGGCGTTGCACCTTCGGATGGATCTTTCTCGCGACGACGCCCATGTGTCGGTGCAGGGCTCGATCACCGGCGGAGCGACCCGCCAGTGCGTCCGTTGCCTCAAGGAATTCGTCGACACCCTGGCCGTGCGCTTCTCGGCCGATTATGTCAAGAAGCAGGCCAAGGGCCGGAAACCGACGCGCCAGGCATCCGGGGGCGCGTCCGAACCGGAGGCCGCCGGTGATGCCATGGAAGACGCCTATGAATATGCGGGCGATGAGATCGACCTGGTCCCTATGCTGCGCGAGCAGGTGATCCTGGCGGAACCGATGCATCCGCTCTGCCGCGAGGACTGCCTCGGACTCTGCCCGGTCTGCGGGCGGGACCGGAACCTGGCCCCTTGCGGCTGCAAAGAACCGGGCGAAGGGAATCTGGCCGAGAAGATTCGATCGGCGCAGCGATCGCTGAAACGATCGTAGCGCGGCCTCCGGCTTCCGCCGTCATTGCCATGCGGAAAGCCGGACCGATCGTGAACGGGTGAAGAACGGACAAGAAAGCTGAAGCGAGACCACCATGCCAAATCCAAAACACAAACATTCGCGTGCGCGGCGGGATCAACGGCGAACGGCCAAGGTAAAGATCGTTCCGCCGGGCTTCTCCCTCTGCCCGCAGTGCCACGAGCTCAAATTGCCCCACCGCGTGTGCCTCAACTGCGGGACCTATAAGGGCAAGGCGATCATCGCCGTCGAAGAATCGTAGTCGGAACGTCGTACTGAACGTCTGTCTCCAGAAGGGGCGACTCGCGCGTGAGGCGACAAAGCGCCGCTGACGGTCATCGTCCGGCCCTCACGCGCCCCTTATGCCGGGGACGAGCGCAGGCCTTCCGTCGATCCCATGAAGATTGCTGTTGATGCGATGGGGGGGGACCATGGTCCTGCCCCCAACGTCGAAGGTGCCATCCAGGCTGCGGCCGAGTTGAACGTCGCGGTCGTCCTGGTCGGGGATGAAGCCCGGCTTCAGGCGCAGCTTCAGCGTATGGGCTGCCGCGATCCCCGCATCACCATCCGCCACGCGCCGCAAGTGGTGGAGATGCACGAATCTCCCGCCCAGGTGGCGCGAAAAAAGCGCCAATCCTCCGTCTGGATCGCCACGGAGCTGGTCAAGGCCGGAGAGGCCGAGGCGGTCATCAGCGCCGGCAATACCGGCGCGGCGATGGTCGCCGCCTTTTTCGTGCTGGAGCTGACCAAGGGGGTCGAACGTCCGGCTATCGCCACGATGCTGCCGACGCTCACCGGCCATGCCGTGATGCTCGACGTGGGCGCCAATGTCGATTGCACCGCCAACCATCTCGAACAATTCGCCTTGATGGGCAACGAGTACGCCAAGCACGTGCTCGGCAAGGTCAACCCGCGCGTCGGCCTGTTGAGCATCGGGGAAGAGGATTCCAAGGGGAACGAGGTCACGAAAGAAGCTTTCAAGCTGCTCAAGGCGAGCCCGATCAACTTCATCGGCAACGTGGAGGGCCGCGACGTCTACAGCGGCGAGGCCGACGTGGTCGTATGCGACGGCTTCATCGGCAACGTGGCGCTCAAGATCTCCGAAGGGGTGGCGGACACGATCAAGAAGCTGTTGCTCAAGGAGATCGGCGGGTCGTTCCTCGGGCGGCTGGCCTATCCGCTCATCGCGGCCCCCCTGCTCAAGCTCAAGCGCAAGATCGATTATGCGGAGTTCGGCGGGGCGCCGTTGCTGGGCGTGAACGGCATCTGTATGATTTGCCATGGACGGTCCTCGGCCAAAGCGATCAAGAACGCCATTCGCCGGGCGAAATCCCTGGCGGAAAGCCGGATGACGGATCTGATCCGCCAAGATATTGAAGAAAGCCTCGGCCGCCATCGGCAGGAGGCGCAGCACGAAGCCAGCGCATGAACGCCCGCATCACCGGCACCGGATCCTACGTCCCAGCCCGGGTCATGACCAATGCTCATCTGGAGCAGATGGTCGCCACCTCGGATCACTGGATCAGCGAGCGAACCGGCATTCGCGAACGCCGCATTGCGGCGACCGGCGAAGCCTGCTCCGATTTGGGGCTGCAGGCGGCGGAGCAGGCGCTCAAGGCGTCCGGCCTGTCCGCCGGCGATCTGGACCTCATCCTCGTCGCGACCTGCACCCCCGATTCGCTGTTGCCCGCCACAGCCTGTCTGATCCAGCACCGCTTGAGAGCGACTCGCGCGGCGGCGTTTGATATTTCCGCGGCCTGCTGTGGGTTCGTCTATGCGCTTGGGGTTGCCAACGCGTATATCAAGACCGGGTTTCGCCACGTGCTGGTCATTGGGTCGGAGGTGATGTCCGCGATCACCGATTGGACCGACCGCAATACCTGCGTCCTCTTCGGAGACGGCGCCGGGGCTGTGGTCCTGAGCGCGACAGAGGAAGCCCGCGGGGTGCTGTCCACGCACCTCCATTCGGATGGTTCCCTCTGGGACTTGATCCATGTGCCGGGCGGCGGCTCCCGCATCCCGCCCTCCGAAAAGATGCTGGAGGCGCGCCAACAGTACATCAAGATGAAGGGCAACGAGACCTTCAAGGTCGCGGTGCGGACCCTCGAGGAGGTGGCCCGCGAAACCCTCGCGCACCATCACGTGTCGGTCGAGCAGATCGATCTCTATGTGCCGCACCAGGCCAATGCCAGGATCCTCAAGGCCGTGGCGGAGCGGTTGGGGCTGCCGGCCCACAAGATCATGATGAACGTGGATCGCTACGGAAATACCTCGGCCGCCTCGATCCCGATCGCGCTCGATGAAGCGGTGCGAGGAGGGCGGATTCAGGCGGGGAGTCTGGTGCTGCTGGGGGCGTTCGGAGCGGGCCTCACCTGGGCCTCCGCGTTGATTCGATGGTGACTAGTTCGACGATGGCAATGCGGCGCAGGGTCATTACGCTTCCGCCGGCGCCCATGCAAGCGACGCCGGCCCGAACCGGCAGTTTTTCTCGTTGACAAGGACCGGCCTTTCCACCATATCTTAGCCCACATTATTCATGAGCCCTTCTACTGCAACCGCCGATACGCCGCTGCGACAAGCCAGCATGCGACTTCGAAAACATGCTGACAGGCAGGCTCGCCCCTCGTGGCCTCGACGTGCTGGTTCAAGTACGCCTTGTATCTTGGAATTGTGGTACATGAGACATACGGAATGTGACAGATCGATACGCCTCCGGTCCGAAGAGACCGCGGCCGAGCCGGGTCGTCACATTCCCTATTCCATAAGCCCGCACAGTTGCCTGGGCCACCGAGCCCGCATCAAGACAAGGACGGGCTTCACCAAGGAGGAGGCGATGCAGACATCGTCGGTGTGTGTCGGAATTGATATCTCGAAAGCGCAGCTGGACGTCGCCATGCGGCCGGCTGGCACGCCGCTGAGCGTCCCGTATGATGCCCAGGGAATCAGCACGGTGATCGCACGGCTGAGCCAGGTATCGCCGATACGGATTGTCGTGGAAGCCACCGGGGGCTTGGAACGGCCGTTGCTGCGGGCGCTGGTGGACGCCGCCTTGCCCGTGATCGCGGTCAATCCGCGCCAGGTCCGGGACTTTGCCAAAGCGACGGGCCGGTTGGCGAAGACCGATACGCTGGACGCGCAGGTGTTGGCCCGCTTCGCAGAGGTCATCCAACCGGAAGTGCGGGCGCTCCCCGATCCGCAGACCGCGGAACTGGCGGCCCTGTTGGCGCGACGCCGCCAAGTGCTGGCGATGCAGCGGGCCGAGCAGAACCGGTTGGACCGAGCTCCAGCCCGCGTGCGGAAGCGGATTGAAGCCCATCTGCGCTGGTTGCGCACCGAACTGGCCCGGCTCGACGAGGACCTCGATGACATGATTGAAGAGAGCCCCATCTGGCGTGCACGCGAAGATTTGTTGCAGAGCGTGCCCGGCATCGGACCGGTAATGAGTCGCACGGTCTTGGCCGAGCTGCCGGAGTTGGGCTTGCTGAATCGCAAGCAAATTGCGGCCTTGGTGGGCGTCGCGCCCTTCAATCGGGACAGTGGGCGGCTGCGCGGCCGACGCACCATCTGGGGTGGGCGGGCCCCCGTCCGCACCGCGCTGTACATGGCGACCTTGGTGGCGACGCGCTGGAACCCCGTCATCCGGCAGTTCTACCAGCGACTGCGTACCGCCGGCAAAGCATCCAAGGTCGCGCTGGTCGCCGCGATGCGCAAGCTGCTGACCATTCTCAATGCGATGGTACATCATGGGACTCCATGGCAACCGGCCGCTGCACGGAGAGCTTGACATTCAAGACAGTTGCTCGGCCTCTCGGGGGCTCCGCGTGCCTGTCTCGTCGGCGTCTTGGCGGTTTCGTCACGAACTGCCATGAGTAGGGTGGGCTAGCGCGCCATGAGTGCAGGAATCGGATTCGTGTTTCCCGGGCAGGGGTCCCAATCGGTCGGCATGGGACGCCTTTTTTACGAGGCATCTGAAGCCGCCCGCCGAACGTACGAGGAAGCGTCCGCCGTGCTCGGATACGACGCGGCCGCCCTCTGTTTCGAGGGACCGGCCGAGCGGCTCAACCTGACGGAGTTCACGCAACCGGCCCTGCTGACCGCGAGCATCGCGGCCTGGCGCGCCTGCGCCTTTGACGGCATCCAGGCGGTCGCGGTGGCCGGCCACAGTCTGGGAGAATATACGGCGCTGGTCGCGGCCGGCGCCCTGTCCTTTCGCGAAGGCGTGTCGTTGGTGCAGAAACGCGGCCGCTACATGGCCGAATCGGTCCCCGCCGGGACCGGATTGGTGGCGGCCCTGTTGGGCCTGTCGTCGGAACTGACGCAGGCTGCCTGTCAGGAGGCCTCGTCGGTCGGCCTGGTGGCTCCGGCCAATTTCAACTGTCCCGGGCAGATCGTCATTGCCGGGGAAAAGGCGGCGGTGGAACGGGCCATTGAATTGGCCAAGGCCAAGGGAGCCAAGCGGGCCCTGCCGCTTCCCGTGAGTGTGCCGGTCCATACGCCGTTGATGAAACAGGCGGCGGATCGTTTGTCGAAGGATCTGGCGGAAGCCCGCTGGACCGATCTCCGGATCCCGCTGGTGAACAACGCGGAGGCGGCCGTGATCCGCTCGGCTGCGGACATCCGGCCGTCGCTGGTGAAGCAATTGCCGTCGCCGGTGCGGTGGGAAGAGTCGGTCCGGAAGATGGTTTCCATGGGCGTGACCACCTTCGTCGAAGTGGGGCCCGGCACGGTGCTCACGGGCTTGATCAAGCGCATCGTCCCGAATGCCGCCACCTTCAATGTCCAGGACCCGGCTTCACTGGACGCCACCCGCGCCGCGCTGGAGGCCCGATCCTCCGGGTGAGGCTGCCCGATCGCACACGCGACGGCCATTCACGACTCAGTCTTAGGGGTTGCATGTTTGTTGACAAAGGAAGAGCTGCATGTCGTCTTTAACAGGGAAAGTCGCCATCGTCACAGGAGCCGCTCAAGGGATCGGCCGCGCCATCGCAGAAACGCTCGCCCGTCAAGGGGCGGATATCGTGGTGGCCGATATGGACCCGGGCCGGGCGGAAGAAACCGCCGCGGCCGTCACCCACCTGGGGCGGAGGGCCCTGGCGGTCAAGGTGAACGTCGCGAACTGGGATGAGGTCAAGGGCATGGCCGACCGGGTCGTGACGGACTGGGGCAAGGTGGATATCCTGGTCAACAACGCCGGGATCACGCGGGACGGGTTGCTGCTGCGCATGCGCGAAGAGGATTGGAACCTGGTCCTCCAGGTGAACCTCACCGGGACGTTTTACTGCACCAAAGCCGTGCTGATGCCGATGACGAAACAACGGTACGGCCGGATCGTCAATATCGCCTCGATCGTCGGGGTGATGGGCAACGTGGGCCAGGCCAATTACGCGGCCTCGAAGGGCGCGGTGATCGGCTTCACGAAAACCGCCGCCCGGGAATACGCGAGCCGCAATGTGACGGTCAACGCGGTCGCGCCGGGCTTCATCGACACGCCGATGACGCAGGGCCTGTCGCCGGAGGTCAAGGACCAGTTGCAAAAGCAGATTCCGCTCGGGCGGCTGGGACAACCGGCGGATATTGCAGAAGCGGTCCGATTCCTGGTATCGGATGGGGCCGGGTACATCACCGGTCAGGTGCTGCACGTCAACGGCGGCATGTTGATGGTGTAATTCGCAGAGAGAGTCACGCACAATCTTGCGCGGCAGCGATCTCGTTGGCGCGGATGAGTCGGAGCAACAGGAGGGAGACGTTATGGCGGACGAAGGACGCAAAGCGACGACGGTGGACGAGCGGGTCAAGAAAATCATTGCGGAGCAGCTCGGAGTCGAGGAAGATGAAGTGACTCCGGAAGCGTCGTTCGTCGAGGATCTCGGCGCCGATTCGCTCGACACGGTCGAATTGGTGATGGCGCTGGAAGAGGAATTCGAGATCGAAATCCCCGACGAGGACGCCGAAAAAATCCTGACGGTGGGCAAGGCGCTCGATTATATTAAAGAGAAGGTCTGAGCAGGCCGAGCCGATTCGTTGGCACTCCTATGAACGTGCAAGGACCAAGACGGCGCGTGGTGGTGACCGGGTTGGGGGCGGTGACCCCGTTGGGCACCGGCGTGGAGAAGACCTGGAACGCCATTTGTGCCGGGCAATCGGGCATCGCGCGAATCACGCGCTTCGACCCGGCCGGATACGACGCGCAGATCGCCGGCGAGGTCAAGGACTTCGATCCCGCGCAGTTCATCGAGAAAAAAGAGATCAAGAAAATGGACGCCTTCATCCACTATGCCGTGGGCGCCGCCCAGATGGCGGTGGATGACGCCGGATACAAGATCGCTCCGGAAGAGGCGACCCGCGTCGGGGTCTATATCGGCTCGGGAATCGGCGGCCTGGGGTCCATCGAGTACTACCATAAGATTTTGCAGGAGAAGGGGCCGGGGCGGGTCTCGCCCTTCTTCATCCCCATGACCATCATCAACCTGGCGTCGGGTCAGGTGGCGATCCGCATGGGGGCCAAGGGCCCGAATTCCTGCGCGGTCACGGCCTGCGCGACCGGCAACCATTGCATCGGCGACGCCTTCCGCCTCATCCAGCGGGATGAAGCTGACGTCATGGTGGCGGGCGGGACCGAGGCAGCCATCACGCCGCTCGGCGTGGCCGGATTCGCGTCGGCGAAAGCCCTGTCGTTTCGAAACGACGAGCCGACCAGAGCCAGCCGGCCGTTCGACCGGGATCGCGACGGGTTCGTGCTGGGCGAGGGAGCCGGGGTGCTGGTGCTGGAGGAATTGGACCATGCGCGCCGGCGAGGGGCCCGGATCTACGCCGAGGTCATCGGCTACGCGATGAACAGCGACGCCTACCACATCACGGCGCCGCCCGAAGAGGGGGAAGGGGCGGTGCGCTGCATGGAGCTGGCGCTCAAGGACGCCGGCGTCGCCAAGGACCAGGTCGGATACATCAACGCCCACGGCACCTCCACGATGGCGGACGCCATTGAAACCAAGGCGATCAAACAGGTGTTCGGCGAACAGGCCTACCGGATTCCGGTCAGCTCGACCAAGTCGATGACGGGTCATCTGCTCGGCGCCGCGGGAGGGATTGAGGCCATTTTCTCCATCCTGGCGATTCATCATGGCCTGTTGCCTCCCACGATCAATCTGGAACATCCCGATCCGGCCTGTGATCTGGACTACGTGCCGAACCAGGTCCGGTCCGCGTCGCCGTCCGTGGCCTTGTCGAATTCGTTCGGGTTCGGCGGGGTCAACGCCTGCGTCCTGTTCCGGCGCATGGATGCATGAGACGCCGTATCCCCCTCCTTTCAACCCGGACATGACGACATGGATAGGCGGAACGGCATTGAGGCCGCGCTGGGCTACGTGTTCCGCCGGCCGGCTTGGCTCGACGAGGCCCTGACCCACAAGTCGTTTCTCAACGAACAGCGGCTGAAATCGGGGCGGCACAACGAGCGGCTTGAACTGCTGGGCGACGCGGTGCTGGCCCTGGTCGTCACCGATTACCTCACTGAGCGGTTTCCGCAGCTCGACGAGGGCCGCCTCTCGAAGCTCAAGGCCCGCCTGGTCAGCGCCCAGGTCCTGGCCAGGGCGGCGCAGCGACTGGAGCTGGGGCGGTTTCTGAAGCTGGGCCGGGGAGAAGAGGTCACGCAGGGCCGCGAGAAGCAGTCGGTGCTGGCCGACGCCTTCGAAGCGGTGCTGGCCGCGATTTATCGGGACGGCGGACTTGACGAGGCCCGGGCGTTCGCGTTACGCGTGCTAGACACGGACCTGCTGGCGCTCGATCGGGCCGGAGGCCATCCGGACCAGGAGGATTTCAAGACGCGGCTTCAGGAATATTGCCAGAGCCGGCTCGATGTCCTGCCGCAGTATACCGTGACCGGCGAATCGGGCCCCGACCACCGGAAGGTCTTCGAGGTAGAACTCACCATCGGCGGGCGGGCCTATGGGGTCGGGCGCGGCCATACCAAGAAAGCGGCCGAGCAAGAGGCCGCCCGGGAGGCCTTGGGCCGCATCGAAAGCGGGGACATTCCGGCTGGCGAAGGAGAATGAAGCGGACTCACGGCCTCAACAATCAGGGAGGATATGATGGCGACGATCATCAAAGGACTCTGCATCGCGGTCATGGCGGCGGGACTGGTCATGGGAGGAATCGACGCGCGGCAGGACGCCGCGGCGGCGGATGCTTCGAAACAGGCTCCGCGGGCGCTCATCAAAACCAAATACGGAGAGATCGAGATCAAGTTGTATCCCGACGTGGCGCCGAAGCACGTGGAGAATTTCGTCAAGCTGGCGAAGTCCGGGTTTTATAACGGCACCATCTTTCATCGGGTCATTCCCGGATTCATGATTCAAGGCGGAGACCCCAATACGAAGGATCTCGCCAGGAAGGACACCTACGGCATGGGCGGACCCAAGGATGACAAGGGCAACCCCGTCTATCTCAAGGCGGAGTTCAGCGAGGTGCCGCACAAGCGCGGGATCGTCTCGATGGCGCGCCGGGGCGACAGTCCCGACACCGCCGGGTCGCAGTTCTTCATCGTCGTGGAGGATTCCCGCTTTCTCGACCGGCAGTATTCCGTCTTCGGAGAGGTGACGAAGGGCATCGGAGTGGCCGACAAGATCGTGAACCTGCCGCGCGACGCCAGGGACAATCCGATCGAACGGGTGGAAATCACCGTGACGATCCTGGAATAGCCCGGTTCCGTCGGGACGCTTCCGCCCCCTGTCAGAACGGCGAGGTGCCCTGTTTGGCCTGGATCAATTGAAGGAGATGTTGAAAGGCCTTGGTGGTCCGCTCGGCGGAGGAGGCGCCCTGGAACAGGAGGATCTCTTCGGCAAACTGGGCGCGGCGCTCATTCACCTTGCCTTGGCACAACACAACTTTTTCCACGCAGCGCGCCTTCCCGCTGCAGGCGAAACGGACGGCGTGGTAAACCCGGCCATCGGCCAGCGTTTTCTCGCCGGTGGAGTCGATGCGTTCCACATCGTGCAAGTCGAATCGCGTCGAGCCGGTGCGGGCGCTCCAGGAGCCGTGGTTCAATTCGATCAGCCCCGCATTGGCGCCGGTCGGAATGACGGCGTAAATCCTGGTGACCAACGGCAACTTGCCGACGTCCTCGTCTTTACAACCGAGCGCCCGGACGACAGCCTGCGCACTGGTGAAGTCCGTGAGGAATTGGGACGTGTCCTCAAGACTCTGGCTGAGGGCCGGCCGGGGCACGGCCAAGGGCCCCGCGATCCAGGCCGCCATCGCGGCCGTGAGAAGGAATCGGATTCTTCCGCGTATCATGCCGATGCCGGCGATCATGCCCTCACCGTACTGAAGTCCCCCCCCCCGTTGTTCAAGCGGTCCTCAGCAGAATCGATCGCGGATGACGGTCATCGAAAGATCCGGATCAATGGTGATGATGTTCGCAGCCGGGACCATGGACGTGCGGGGTGGAACCGCCGGGAGGCGGCGTGAATTGTCCGGGGATAATGATGCTCTTGCGGTCGCCATGACGGGCCAGGTGCTCGGCGATCTCCGGATGGGCGGTGCGCACGTACCCGATGAGCGCCTGGAGAAACCGCTGCGATTGAAACGCGTCGCCGGAAAACTCCGACACAAACTTCACCGCCCGGTCGAGCACCTCCGGTGCGCTTTGCAATTCGACCATCTCCTGCGGCTGCTGCTTCTTGAACGTCTCGTACTCCTTTTTCAGGTGCTCGGCGAAGACGGGAAGCGGCGCGCCCGGCACATGCAGGGGGCTCAGGCTGCGGCGCAGAGCCTGGAGCCCCGCGACGACTTCCGCATCCTGCCCGTCCCGCCGGTCCTGGAAGTACCCGAAGGCGACCACTTCGACCAGATTGAACAGGGCCACGGCCTTGTCTCCGCCCAGCTCGGCAAGCTGGCCATAGAACTCGCGGCGTAACGGGGCCAACTGTTCGCCCAACCGTTTCTGCTGGTAATCCATGCCGGCATGCAAATAGGAACAGTCGGACGGGCAGGCGATCCGAGCGATCCGCGATTCTCCGCAACAGTGGGGGCAAATCAATCCGCCCAGGGCGGGGCAGCTCCGCTTGCCCTTGCGCTGATGGCAATAGAGACACTTGCTCACTTGGGCGGCGCCTCTTTGGGCGGCCCCTCCTTCGGCGGCCCGCTGAAGCCGTAGTCGGCCAGCGTCCGTCGCTTGTCGGCCGATTTCACGGGCGATTCCAGGCCGTTCACTTCGGCGGCGTCTCCATAGTGGTAGGGAACCAGAATCACGTGGTTTGTCCGGTCGATGGCGATGTCCGCGGGCGAAGGCAGGTATTCGGCGATGACCTGGAGTTTCCGATCCGGCGCCATGCGCCAGATCTTCCCCCTGGTGAAGTCCGAGACATACATGTTGCCCCACCGGTCAAAATCCACCCCGGACAGATTGCCGAACCGTGCGGAGAAGAATCCGTTCGACATCAATTCCGTGAGGGTGCCGTCCAGCCGCACTTCGACAATGTTGCCCTTGTCCCAACTGACCACGATCAGCCGATCTCCCTTCGGATGGACGGCCAATCCCGCCGGGCCGCTCAGTTGCGGATCCCGCACCAAAGTCGAAATCTGATGATCGTGCGGCACATCGATGCGGAAGATGGCCTGCCCGGTCCGGTCGGACACATACAACAGACTCTTGCCGTCATAGGCAATGTCCATGAGCTGGCTTGAGTAGCCGGCCTGCGGGATCGCGCCGGACCCCAGCGGGAGCGTCAGGAGCAGCTTGCCCGTGGATTTGTCGAAGCCGCGCACCTGGTCCAGATCCGCCACATACAGGGTCTGCCCGACGATCGCGAGTCCTCTGGGCGCGTGCAGGATGACGCCGTCGCGGCCCCCTTCGATGAACTTGAGCCCGACGACCTTCCCGGACTCGTCCAGCTTGGTGATGAAGCCGTTGTTGTCCCGCGCGCTCTCGTCGCCGTTGATGCTGGAGATGAAGTATTCCTTGGTGACCGGATCGACGACGAAACTGTACGGCCCGTTGAGTTCCAAAATCTGCAAGGGGAAGGCCGGGACCGCGCCGAAACAGAGCCATGCCGCCAGCGTGACGGCACACAGGACCAGCCTACGGCGGGAGGTCCCCTGCCGGGACGATGTGGGCCTATGGAATCGTTGACGCATCAGGACGGACGGTGGTTGCGCACAGTGGTGTGTGATGGAACCGTCCCGCATCGTATCGGACGGTCAAATCAGGTGTCAAGGAACCGGGGCGGGAGCATCAGTGCCTACGCGTCCCTGCGCGCGTTGACTTGCCGCGGAAACCCCTGTTATGGTCGCATTTTGATATCGATTTTGCGCGCCTGCGTTCGACGGAGACGATCTCCAGAGGGGGCGTGGCGCGCCCATCGCGGCGTACTTTCGTTCAGGGAGGAGAAGAACGTGGCAGCTCAGATCATCGACGGCAAAGCGCTCGCGCAGCAGATTCGGGAACGGATCGCCAAGGACGTCGTGGACCTGGTCGCCCAGAAGGGCGTGCGCCCTGGTTTGGCGGCGATCCTGGTGGGGGACGATCCCGCCTCGCATATCTATGTGCGCAACAAACAGAAGGCCTGCGACGCGGCCGGAATCTACGTGGACGAGAACAAGCTGCCGGCCTCCACGACCCAAGCGGAGCTGTTGCGGCTAATTGAAAAAGTGAATGCCGATCCCAAGATTCATGGTATTCTGGTCCAGCTTCCGCTGCCGAAGCACATCGACAGCAAGGTCATTCTGGATTCGGTGTCTCCCCTCAAGGATGCGGACGGATTCCATCCCTACAATTTCGGCCGGCTGGTCGAAGGGAACCCGATCTTCGAGGCCTGCACGCCCAAAGGCGTGATCAAGATGATCGAATCCACCGGCGTCACCATCGAGGGCAAGCGGGCCGTCGTCCTGGGCCGCAGCAACATCGTCGGCAAGCCCGCGGCGCTCATGCTGCTGCATCGCCACGCGACGGTCACGATCTGTCACAGCAAGACCAAGGACCTGCCGGCCGTCTGCCGGGAGGCGGAGATTCTGGTCGTGGCCATCGGCAAGGCCAAGTTCGTGACCGCCGACATGGTTCGCGAGGGCGCCATGGTCATAGACGTCGGGACCAACCGCACGGCTGAAGGGAAAGTGGTCGGCGACGTGGACTACGAGCCGGTGAGCCGGAAGGCCGGATGGATCAGCCCGGTTCCGGGCGGGGTGGGGCCGATGACGATCGCCATGTTGCTCGACAATACCTTGGAGTCGGCCAAGCGGGCGGCCGGGCTGGCGTAACACCGACCTCGCGAGACACCTGACGACATGATGCGCGAACCACGACGGCTGAAGGAAGTCCTCGACCAAGGGCAGTTTGCCGTCACGATCGAGTACAACCCGCCGAAGGGCACCAACATCAGCGGTTTGGTCGAGAGTGCCAAGGGCCTGGTGGGGCGTGTGCACGGCGTGAACGTCACGGACTGCACGGCAGCGATCATGCGGGCCAGTTCGCTCTCGGTCTGCCGGATTCTCTACGAGTTGGGCCACGATCCGGTCATGCAGATGACCTGCCGCGACCGCAACCGGATCGCGATCCAGGCCGATCTCTTGGGCGGCCACTTGCTGGGCATCCGGAACATTCTCTGCCTGACCGGCGATTATCCCACGGTGGGAGACCACAAGGATGCAAAGCCCGTCTATGACCTGGACTCCGTCCAGATCATGCAGATCGTCCAGGGGCTCAATAACGGGCGGGACTGGGCCGGCAACAAGCTGGACGGCCCGACCGATTTCACCGCCGGCGGAGCGGTCACGCCGGAAGCCGATCCGCTGGGGCCGATGCTGGCGAAGTTCGAAACGAAGGTCAAAGCCGGCGCCCAGTTCTTTCAAACCCAAGCCATCTACCACCCCGAGCAGTTTGCGAGCTTCATGCAGGCGGTGCGCAAGTTCAAGGTGAAGGTGCTGGCCGGCATCCTGCTGTTGCGCAATGCGAAAATGGCCGAGTTCATGAACGCAAACATCCCCGGCGTCTCGGTGCCGCAGGAGATGATCGATGAGCTCAGGGCCGCCGGCGACAAACATGCCATCGAGGCCGGCGTGGAGATCGCCGTCCGCACGATCAAGGCCGTCCGTCCGCATTGCGACGGCGTCCACATCATGGCCATCAAGGCCACCGACCGCCTCCCGCAGATCCTCACCAACGCCGCTCTTGGCTGATGAAAATTCCCGACTTCCAGCGCGCGAAGCGCGAAGGGAAGAAGATCGTCGTCGTGACCGGGTACGACGCCCTGTTT
This sequence comes from Nitrospira tepida, assembly GCF_947241125.1. Taxonomy (NCBI): domain Bacteria; kingdom Pseudomonadati; phylum Nitrospirota; class Nitrospiria; order Nitrospirales; family Nitrospiraceae; genus Nitrospira; species Nitrospira tepida. Next base: position 1,099,017 of record NZ_OX365700.1, read on the forward strand.
GCCCGCATCATCGAGCAGGCGGGGATCGAGGTCATTCTCGTCGGCGATTCGTTGGGCGTGGTGGTGCAGGGAAAGCACGATACCCTGACCGTGACGATGGAGGACATGCTCTACCACACGCGCATGGTGGCCGGGGCGGCGGAACGGGCGCTCGTTGTGGCCGACATGCCCTTCCTGTCCTATCAGGTCAGCAACGAAGAAGCGGTGCGGAACGCCGGCCGGCTGATCCAGGCCGGCGCCGCGGCGGTCAAGCTGGAAGGCGGAGCCAATGTGGTTGAGAGGGTCCAGGCGATGACCAGCTTCGGCATCCCGGTCATGGGGCATGTGGGGATGACGCCGCAGTCGGTCCGCTCCTATGGCGGGTACAAGGTGCAGGGGAAGGGGGCGGAGCAGGCCAATCGGCTGGTCGAGGATGCCAAGGCCTTGCAGGAGGCCGGAGCCTTTGCCGTCGTCCTCGAAGCCATGCCGTCCGAGTTGGCGGCCCGCATCACCCACGAGCTGGCGATCCCCACGATCGGGATCGGCGCCGGGGCGTCATGCGACGGTCAGGTCTTGGTCCTCTATGATCTGCTGGGCCTCTTCGACGCCTTCGTGCCGAAGTTCGTGAAGCCCTACGCACACCTCAAAACCGACGCCTTGCGCGCCCTCAAGCAGTATAAGGAAGAAGTCGAGCAGGGGCGGTTTCCCACCGATCAAGAAAGCTACCATTAGCTGCCCGTAAGCCGGGTATCCGCCAGGCGGGTGGTTGCGTCATTCCCGGCTGTCGCCAATCGTCAAGCGTCATCCGTCAATCGTCCAGGGAAAGGAATCTGGTTCCATCCGATGTGGGGTCTTCCGATGTGGGGTCTGGCATGCGTATTGACTGGTCTTCCGATGTGGGGTCTGGCATGCGTATTGACTTATTTGATGGACGAGCTTGCGAGCGACGAAAGCCTGCCGCTGACCAACAAGTGCGATCCCTTCGCCTCTTCAAGTCGGCAGGAGGGTAAAGTTGAGCCTGTTGGAAGAGAAGCAAGGCCAGATAGAGGCGGATGATGGGAAATGCACCAGGCAAGATCTAACCCTAAACTTCTCGGCAAGGTACGAGGGGCTGGAGCCGATCCTCCAAGAGGATCGCTCCGATGCCTTGATCCTGATGGTGTGATGAGAGCGCTTGAACAACGGCGCAGGGAACGAAGGTCAGACGACCCCGAGAAAGACGGCAAGGGAACGGCCAACGCGGACCATCACATCGTGATCGAGCGAGCCGATGCGGGCGCCAATCGCGTCACGGGGAACCGTAACGATTTTGTCAATCATGATCTGCGAGGGCTGCTTGAGGCCGCTCTCCGGTGAGGGCTCAACGGAAATGCGGAAAAGGGGCGCATCAATGATTTCGGTCGTCAGCAGGCAGATAGTAACGCTCCCAAGAGCAGAGAAGAGATCGGATTGCAGGATCAGGGCGGGCCGCGGCTTCCCGCTATAATGGCCCTTGGCGGCCACGGCGACAATGTCGCCGCGTTTCATCCGTTGTCCCAAGCAGCGATCTCCGAGATGAAGTTAAGAACGCGCTTCTCCTGCGGAGAACGGGCCGCGAGGCGCGCCTGGCGGCGGCATTCAGCCGAAAACCCGGTTGCGCGCGTATCAGGGACCCAGATCTGCACGGGACGCAGGCCTTTGCGGCGCAACCGGCGCCGGTAGCGGCTCTGCTTTTCCTTTGGGGTCAGGAATGTCTCAGAGGCCATAGAGCTTCCCTTTCCGTTGTCTCCCAACAATAGGTTAGCACATTCTCGCGTAACATGTTACTGAATCCTATGAGGAAGCGCGGTGACCATCTGGTTGTGAGCGTTTGGCGATGCGCAGAATAAGGGAAGGTCTGATTTATTCCTCTCGTCTGATGTGCTATGAGAAACGCAGCACCGAATGGGAGGCACATCCATGCAGCAGACCTTTGCGGAAGCGAGCTTCGAGCAGTATCGCAAGACTACCCGCCGTGAGCGGTTCCTCCACGAGATGAACCGTGTGGTGCCGTGGGCGGAATTGGTGACGGTCATCGAGCCGGTGTATCCCAAGGCTGACGGACCGGGCCGCCCGCCGGTCGGGATTGAACGCATGCTGCGGGTGCTGTGTCTGCAACAGTGGTTCAATCTGTCAGATCCAGCTGTGGAGGAAGCGTTGTACGACTCCCGCGCCCTGCGGCAGTTCGTGGGGATTGATCTGGGCCGTGAGCCTGTGCCTGATGAGACGACCATCTGCAAGTTTCGGCATCTGTTGGAAGCCCACCAACTGGGGCCGCAACTCTTTGCCCGAATTGGGGAGTATTTGACGAAGCAGGGGCTGCAGGTGAACCGGGGGACGATTGTGGATGCGACCATCATCAGTGCGCCCAGTTCGACGAAGAATCAGACGAAGGAGCGGGATCCCGAGATGCATCAGACGAAGAAGGGCAACCAGTGGTACTTCGGCATGAAGGCCCATATTGGCGTGGATAGCCAGAGCAAAGTGATTCATTCCGTGGCGGCCACCGCAGCCAATGTGCATGACAGTCAGGTGTTACCGAAATGACTGCATGGCCAGGAGACGCGGGTGTGGGGCGATGCCGCCTACAGCGGACAACACGCCGTGATCCGGCAGCACGCGCCGAAGGCCAAGAGTTTCATCCAGACCAAAGCGCATCGGCATCGACCGCTGAGTGAAGAGGAGCGGACCAAGAATCGGACGAAGTCGAAGGTCCGGGCGAAGGTCGAACATGCGTTCTTGGTGATCAAGCGGATCTTCGGGTGGGCCAAAGTCCGTTATCGCGGACTGGCGAAGAACACCCACTGGCTCCAGATCAGCTGCGGCTTGGCGAATCTGTACATGGTGCGTCGGCGGCTGTTGGCGGGCACGTAGAACAGATGTGCCTGGAGGCTGACCGTGGGCCATCAGACGGTGAAAGGCCCCCAGAAATAGGGGCTCGGACCAGCAGATGTCCACCGAATTCACCCTGGTGGCCAGCCCAAAAACAGAATTCTGAACGAAACCGTGAATAAATCAGACCTTCCTTAGGCGAGTTTGCTAGAAGTTGTTTCAAAACCCTCTGTTCCCCCTTCGACGGGCTCAGGGCGAACGGAAATTCTCTCGCAAACATCGATAGTTGTCCGTTCGTGCTGAGCTTGTCGAAGCACGGTCATAAGGTTTTGAAATAACTTCTAGTGATATTCGAAGCAAGCGGCCGAAGCTACCCATCATTACGCATTGTTACGATTGGTTCGAGCCGAAAACTTCGGGGCCATTTGGCGCCTGGGTTGGCCCGCAAATGGACATGGTCGGAGTACCGAACAACGGCCCCCTCCGCCGGCAGATTGCGACATTGATAATTGATCGGGCCAACGAAACGTATTCCCGCACATGCTCTAGCACCGGAATGATTTACGTGGACTTACGAGGCATGACGGATGGACGCTGGTATGACGAGATTCATCCCAACGATGAGGCGTTTAGCGACATCGCAACGAAGTTAATCTCCGCGATACCCGGACGGAAGGTCACCCCCAGACAGCGCGCTCCTTCCCGCAAGTCGCGCCGTAAAGCCGGAAAGGCGCGCGGCCGCTAGAACCTATCTCAAAATTGCCTGAGCAGGATAACCATGACCGCCAGTTGGACGAAGCCCAGGAAATTGGTGGCGTAGTATTCCCAGCGCACCAGGAGCCGACGTCGCCATTGCATCCAGGCGAAGAACCGTTCCACCAGCCAGCGGCGTTCGTCGCGGCGAAGCCGCCGGCCATCCTGGGTTTTGCGCTTTCTCCGATTCGCGCGGTGGGGCGCGATCATCTCCACGCCTTGTTGCTTCAGGGCGTCATCGAGCTTGTCGCTGTCGTACGCGCGATCGCCAATCAGGTGTTCGGGCTTGGCTTCGATCATGTAAAAGTCGAAGCTCAGTTGCACCAACGTCACTTCATGATGGTTCGCCGCATGTGTGCTCACCGACAGGGGCAGCCCGTGGCGGTCCACAATCGCCAAGATCTTCACGCCTTTTCCTCGCTTCGTGGGGCCGATCTGCTCCCCGCCGCCCTTGGCGGACGCAAACGTCGCATCGATAAAGCATTCCGCCTCATCCAGCGCCCCGTCCTCCCGCAGCGTATTGGCCAGGTCGGTCAGCACGGCGCGCAGGACTTCCTGGTGACACCAGTGCTGAAACCGACGGTGGACGGTGTTGTCGTTGGGGTAACACTGCGGCAGCATGTGCCACTGGGCGCCCGTGTTGAGAATCCACAGAACGACCTCCAGCACCGCGCGAGTCGGGATCGGTTTGCGCCCACGCCGGCCCTCTGGCAGGTGCTCTTCGGGGAAATGGCTGCGAATCCGTTCCCACTGGTCGTCGCTCAAGCGAAGCATGAGCGTGTTTATGCCTAGGTATGTTCAGCTTGTCAACAATTTTGAGATAGGTTCTAGTGTCCTGAGTCTGAAATCCCGTGACGAAATTCGACATATCAACCTCAGAGAAATCAGTAGCATAATGGGCAGCAATTATTCTGCGAACTTCAGAATCGGGACACTAGCAGGAACGAACCCGACATCGCGGGGGGAACTGTCGCGCAAACGAGTTTCATGGAGGAGATGCGTCCGTCCACGACCGCCATGGGGGAATTTAAGGTGACATTGTGCTTTTCGGAGAAGCCTGCTGGCGACGAGGCAGTAGGGGAGCAGGCCGTCTTTTTGAGTGCGGCCACTCACCGGGCCTAGCGGAGTGCTCCCTCACGATTCCCTGATGCACTTTGAACAGCTTTGGTGAGTATCTGAACCGGGCGGGACCATCACGCCGCTTCGTCTTTCACGCCCGTGACCTGCTGGACAATCGTCCGAACTTGCTCCTGAATATCGTCCACCGCGGCTTTCATTCTGGCGTGGTGCCGGACGATCGAGACCAGCAGCATGACCAGGAGGACGAGCATGGCGCCCGCGGTGCGAATGGCCGGTTCCAGCCGTTCCTTGAAAGGCATGACCAGCGTCATCCGGCTCCATCCGACAAGGTGTGGCCCGTCGGAGATCGGTGAGAACAGCGTCGCCATGAGTTCACCCTGCTCGCCGGAAGCCGAAAATACGGAGGGGGATTGGCTTGCTTTGGCGCCGTTCCACTCCGGTCCGTCGAACGGACGTCCGATCGCGCCCCGATCGGTGGCGGCGATGATGCGGCCCGTGGCATCGGCGACTTCCGCCGACGCCAGGTGCGGGGCGGGCACGAGCCGATCCAAGACTTGCTGAAGGGTTGCAGGATCTTCCTGCATCAGCGCGCCCGTGGCTGCGAGCTGTTGTGCAAAGCCCTCCCCTCGTTGTTGTAGACCGGAGACAAGCGCCTGATCCTGGTAGTACAAGAGGAAGGCGGTCGCCGCGAGCACGAACAGGATCGTCATGGCGCAGAGGCCTGCGACGGAGGGACAGGTCACCGCTTGCTTCTTCATATCGGATCTCCTCCAGCGGTAGTCCAGGGCTGGCTAGGGCTTCCGGTTAAACCTAACAGAAGGGAATCGAGTGTCAACGAATCGCGGCAAAGCGACGGACGGTCATGTCTGCGCGAGAAGCAATTCCTTCGCGGGAAACATCATCACGATCATTCGGGCGTCGAAGAAAAGGCCGTTGTAGGGTTGGGGCTGACTATGTCGAGGGGGTAACCGGCATTCCGGTTGCATCGCACCGGACTTGAAAAACCGTCCGATCATCCAGGCGCAGGGCGGTGAGGGATCGGCCCCAGACGCATCCACTGTCGAGCCCGAGGAATCGCGGGGTGAGGTGCAGCCCCAACGCCGACCAATGGCCGCAGACCAAGGTCGCTTCGTCCTGCTTCCGCTGTTCGAGCTCAAACCAGGGTTTGTACCCGGGGGGGATGTCCTTCACTTCTCCCTTGAAGGTGTAGTGGATCTCGCCGGCAGGGGTGCAGATCCTCAATCGGGTCAAGGCGTCCGTGATGGTCTTCATGCGGACCTGCCCTGCCAAGTTGTCCGACCAGGGGCGTCGTTCCTGCATGAAGAGGCCGTGGAGCACCGATCGATAGGCGGGACCGCGTAGAGCTTCCTCAACCTCTCGGGCCAGCGCCGCAGCTTCCGTGATCGTCCACTGCGGTAGCAGACCCGCGTGAACGAGGACATGGTGCTGTTCTTGATGCAGCAACGGCCGGTGCCGCAGCCAATGGAGCAGTTCCTCGCGATCCGGCGCGGTGAGGACATCCTTGAACGTGTCTCGGGGGCGAAGCGGGAGAATCCCCTCGGCCACCGCCAGCAAATAGAGGTCGTGGTTGCCCAGCACGACCACGGCCCGGTCGCCGAGCTGCTTGACGTACCGGAGGACGGCCAAGGACTCCGAGCCGCGATTGACGAGGTCCCCGACGAACCAGAGCCGGTCCGTTTCCGGGCTCCATGGGAGGTCGGCGACGAGTTGCCGCAGGGCCGTATAGCAACCTTGAATGTCTCCGAAGGCGTAAATAGCCATGAGTCCTTGGTTGAACGAGAAGCGCCCGAGCCTAACGTCACCCGCGCGATTTTACAAGGTTGTGGAACCGGAGCGGAACTGAGCAGGAATTACCCCGATTGCCGGCCGCTGCACATCAGCCCCCATTATTCATGACGGTTCGTCGCGTTACACCCGTTGCATCGCGAAGAGCAACGGGTACCCGGGAGTCGCCACGCGTTGCACCCATTGCAATGAAAAAGAGCAATAGGTACCCCCAAGCACAGCCGCGAAGGCGTACTTGAAACAGTACGTCGAGGACTAAGCGGCGAGCACGCCCGCCATACCAAGCTTCGCTTGAGCCGCCGCGTTCGATCATCTCGCGGCGGAGAAGTACTTTGCCTTCGACTTCGCATATTTTGGCTCTGTCGCAGCGGCGAATCGGGGTGCCCATTGCTTGTCTGTTGCAATGGGCCAAAGCAGCAGAAGCGTTCATGAATAATGCGGGTTAGGCTGCGGGTCGATTGCGGGCTTGCGGATCGGGTTTCTTGGTGAGAAGTTGCGTCGTCTCCTCCGCCGTCCTCGGGGGACTGTAGAGAAAGCCCTGCACCTCCTCGCAGCCGGCCCGCTGCAGGGCCTCGAGCTGCGCCTGCGTTTCGACCCCTTCCGCAATGGCGCGGCACTTCAAACTATGGGCCAGCGTGATCAATGCCGCGGTGAAGCCGGGCGATCCTTCCATGGCGCCCGCCTCCTGGATAAACGACGCATCGATCTTCACGGCATCCATCGGCAGCAGGCGCAGTTCTCGGAGCGAGGTGAAGCCGGTGCCGAAATCGTCCAGGGCGATGCGGACGCCCAGCGCCTTGAGGTGCTTCAGGACCTTCAGTGAATGGTCGAGGTCCCGCATGATCATGCTCTCCGTCACCTCCAACTCCAGATGTTCCGAGCTGCGTCCCATGTCCTGCACGGCCAGGCTGATCGTTTCGACCAGCCCCTGATGCCGGAAATGGGCCGGCGACAGATTGACGGCCACTCGGACGGGAGGCAGGCCGGCCTCATGCCAGGCCTTCTGTTGACGGCAGGCGGCCCCGATCACCCATTCGCCGATCGCCACCGTCAATCCGGCCTCTTCGGCGCAAGAAAGAAACTGGCCCGGCCCCAGCAGCCCGCGCGTGGGATGGCGCCACCGCAGAAAGGCCTCGACCCCTCTGATCGCCCACCGTCTGACGTCCACCTGCGGTTGATAGTGCAGCACGAATTCGTTCTGTTGGATCGCGCGGCGCAAGTCGGCTTCGAGCGCCAGCCGCTCGGTCTGGTTGGCGCTCAGCGCTTGGGCGAAATAGACGAAGCGGGTGCCTCCTTTGGCCTTGGCGCTCTGGAGCGCGGCATCGGCCTGCTGGAGCAGGGTCGGGACGTCTGCGGCATTGGAGGGAAAGAGCGTGATGCCGATGCTGGCGGAGAGGGTGATATCTTTCTGCGCAATCGAAAACGGCTGTTGGATCGCCGCAAGCAATCGGCGGGCCATCTTGGCTGCGTCGCGCGTTGTCCGAAGGTGGGGCATCAGGATGGAAAAGGTATCGGCGACCAGACGGGCCAGGGTGTAAGGGGACGGGTGGTGGGTGGGTCCGGTACGAACGTCGTCCTTGCGGACACAATCTTGGAGGCGGTCCGCCACGGCATGGAGCACCTCGTCCCCGGCCATCAGTCCCATCGTCTCGTTGATCCGGCGAAAGTGATCCAGGTTGAGCATCAGGACCGCCCCGGTCTCGCCGGTCTGCTGCGCCGACTCCAGGGCCTGTCGGAGCCGTTCTTCGAACAGGACGCGGTTCGGCAAATTGGTGAGCCGATCGTAAAACGTGGAGAGGAACATCTGTGCTTCCGCGTTGCGCCTGACCGTGATGTCCTGGATGGTGCCCGTGACCGTCACCACGCGCCCCTGCTCGTCGCAAGCGGGCGCCCCCCGTTCGGTCACGATCCGCTCTTCTCCATCGGGACGGATGACCCGGTAATCCACTTCATAATCCCGCCGCAGCGCCAGGGCCTCCTCCAACGATTGGCGGACCAGTTCCTGGTCGTCGGGATGGACGTTCCGGAGATAGGCCTCGGGGGTCCGGTCGAACTGATCGGACGAGAGCCCGAGAATTCGGACCACCTCGTCGGACACGGTGAACTGGTTGGTTCTGAGCGTCCAGGTCCAACTGCCGAGGTGGGCCAGTTGCTGGGCGCGGGCCAGGCCGGCCTGGCTCTCGCGCAAGGCCTCCAACACGCGGCCGGTCCGCAACATGTACCGGACCCGATGACTCAGGATCAGAATCTGCCAGGGCTTGGCGATGAAGTCGGTCGCGCCGACCTCGTAGGCCTTTTCGATGGACTCGATGTCGTCCAGGCCGGTCATGATCAAGATGGGCGTGTGGCTGCCGCCCGGCAGGTGTCGGATCGCATGGCAGGCTTCAAAGCCGTCCATCACGGGCATCAGGACATCCAGCAGCACGATGGCCGGGCGAACCTGCTTGAAAAGCCGGACGGCTTCCTGTCCGTCGCCCGCCTCTTCCACCTCCAGCCCGATCTGTTCGAGCACCTGGCGGGCCAACATCCGCATCGTGGGATCATCGTCCACGATCAGGGCGATCGCCTGACGGGTGGGGTGCTCATCATTCATTGAGGGCGAACCTCCTCTGAATCCGCATGTTGGGCCGTCGGGCCTGCGTGATCATCCTCGCGGGACGATCGGCCCTGTCAAGAGCGGAGGGATAGAATCAGCCGGCACCGGCGGGCTGAAGAGGTATCCCTGGACTTCGTCGCAACCCAATTGCCGAAGCAGCGACAGTTGGGGGACGGTCTCGATGCCCTCGGCCAGCACCCGCAGGTCGCGCGCGTGGGCCATGGTGATCATGGCCTCGGCGATCGTGGCGTCCGTGGCGTTCGTCGCCACCTCCGTGATGAAGGAGCGGTCGATCTTGACCGTATCGAACGGCAGCGTGCGCAGGTGGCCGATCGACGAGTAGCCGGTTCCAAAATCGTCCAGAGCCAGGCGCAGGCCCATGCCTTTCAACTGTTGCAGAACCGCCGCCGCTTCCTCCGGCTGGGGCATCATGATCGTTTCGGTGAGTTCCAACTCGAGCCGCGAGGAGGCGAACCCGGTCTCGCGCAGCAGGCGGGAAAGCCGTGTGACCAGCCCCCGGTCGCTGAACTGCGCGTTGGACACATTCACCGCCACGATGAGTGGGCGTCCGTCCGCGGACTGCCAGGGCGCGGTTTCCCGGCAGGCCGTCTCCAGGACCCACTCGCCCACGGCCTGTCCCAGGCCGATCTCCTCGACGAGGTCGACAAACCGCCCCGGCGGAAGCAGGCCCCTGGTCGGGTGGGCCCAGCGCAACAGGGCTTCGACGCCGATGACCAGTCCCGTGTGAATGTCCACCAGCGGCTGATAATGGAGGCGCAGCTCATGGCGTTCGATGGCCCGCCGCAGATCGTTCTCCAGCGCCAGCCGATCGGCCGCCATCTCGTTCATCGATCGGGAATAGAACTGGTAGTTGTTGCGGCCTTCGTTCTTAGCCTGATACATCGCCGTGTCGGCGTTCTTCAGCAACTCTTCCAGATTCTCGCCGTCGCTCGGATGGAGTGAGATCCCGATGCTGCCTGTGATGAAGACCTCCCGCCCTTCCACCAGGAACGGGTTGGCGATCGCGCTCAGGATGCGGCGCGCGATCCCGCTCGCATGGTCGGGCTGGCGCAGGTCCGGGAGCAGAATCGTGAACTCGTCCCCGCCCAGCCGTGCCACCGCGCCGGCTGTCTCCGAAGTGCCGGGCCGGACGACCGAATCCGAGGCCCGGATCGCTTCCATGATCCGCTCGGCGACCTGTTTCAGGAGGGCATCGCCGGCCGAATGGCCCAGCGAGTCGTTGATGAACTTGAACCGGTCGATATCCAGAAACAGAATCCCCAACATGGCCTCGTGCCGCTTCGCGGCGGCCAAGGCCTGCTGGGCCCGATCCCGGAACAGCAATCGGTTGGGCAGCCCGGTCAGGCTGTCGTAGTAGGCCAGATGATGGATGTGCTCTTCGATCCGGCGGCGCTCCGTAATGTCTTGCACCGTCCCCGTCAAGCTGACGACCGTGCGGCCGTCCTCGGCTGGCAACGCGCGGGCTTGAAGGCTGACCGTCCGTTGCTCTCCGTCCGGCATCGTCAGCGTATGGTCCTGGCGCGAAGGATGATGTGGAACGAAGCTGCCCTCCAGCACGCTCTTGAACAGCCCGCCGACCGCCGCGGGGGCGAGCGACAGGAACTCGTCCAGCGAGCCGGAGAACTCCCGGATGGACAGTCCGAGAATGATCGCCGCCCGCTCGGAGACCCGCAATTGGCGCTTCGCGAGATCCCATTCCCAACTGCCCACCTGAGCCAGATGCTGCGCATGGGCCAGGTGTTCCTTGCTGCGGGACAGCTCGCGCAGGGCGGCGCCGGCCCGGAGGAGGTACCGGACGCGATGGCCCAGGATGAGCGGATTGAACGGCTTGGACATGAAATCCGTCGCGCCGGCTTCGTAGGCGCGCTCGACGGACTCCGTATCCTCAAATGACGTCATGAACACGATGGGCACATGGGCGGCCTGGGGGAGCCGTCTCAACAGCGAACAGGCGGCAAACCCGTTCATGCCGGGCAAGAGCACGTCCATCAGGACCAGATCGGGCTTGAGCAAAGGGAAGCGGGTGACCGCCTCCTGGCCGGTCGAGACCGCTTCGACCTCGAAGCCGGCCTGTGAGAGGGTCTCGCCGATCAACGATTGGATGCCCGGCTCGTCGTCCACCACCAGCACGAGCGGGCGTTTCACCGGCGGCGCTCCAGTCATGCGGCGCGCCGCCGATCGATTTCGATCCGGAAGGAGGACTTTACGGCCTGATACTCCCGTTCGAAGCAGGAGAAGATCGCTGCCGCCTCCGAGAGTTGCTTGGTCCGCCCGCATTGCTCGAGGTCCTTGCTCAAGGCGGCCAGCTTGAACGCGCCCAACACGCCGCAACGTGATTTGAACCCGTGCGCGAGCGAAAAGAGGCGATCGGCCGTGTTGCCCTGGACCGCGGCCCGGAGTTGCTCCACAATCTGATCCGAATCCGTGAGAAACATCGAGAGCATCGAGACGAGCACGTCGGGCCGGCCCGGCCGCTGCAATGCCAGGATGTCTTTCCACACTTTTTGATCGATCGCCGCTTCTTCTTGGACGACGGGGGGCTCCTCAGCCGCCGGGGAGGCTGGCGCGGCAGATGCCGGCGGCGCCGCCTCTGTGAGCGGCTCCTGAATGACCGCGGCCTCAGACTCAGACGCTCCCGCAGCGGCCGTGATCTGCGGCCGGTGCCAGCGTCGCATCACCTCGGCGAGTTGGCGGCGGGTGAAGGGCTTGGCCAGGTAGTCGTCCATGCCGGCGGCGAGGCAGCGCTCGCGGTCCCCCTGAATGGCATGAGCCGTGAGGGCGATGATCGGCACGCGAGGAGGAGTCATGGGTGATCGGTCATGGGTCATGGGTGACGAAGGACCGGTGGGTCCCGCCTTCTCAGACGATTGACGGTTGACCATTGACCTTTGACTGTCTTCGCGCAGTCGAATAGCGCGGGTGGCGGCAAAGCCGTCCATGTCGGGCATCTGACAGTCCATGAAGATCAGGTCGTGGCGGGAGCGGGTCGCCGCTTCGAGCGCCTCGACCCCGTTCTGGACGATCTCGACCGAGCAGCCGAGGTCCTCCAGCATCAGCCGGGCCACTTCCTGGTTGACCGAGTTATCCTCCGCCACGAGGACCTTGAGGGGGAACGTCTCGGACGGAGGCGACGTCCCGGCCTCCGAGACCGGCGCGCCGGCCGTCCGGCGGGAATCCGGCCCATCAGCGCCGGGACGCCGCAGTAGGTTCAACAGAGCCCGGATCAATAACGATCGACGAACCGGCTTGACCAGGACCGCTTCAACTCCGGTTTCCATGACCGGTTGGTGGTCGCCAAGTCCCGTGACGGACGCCAACAGGATCAGGCCGGTGCCGGCCAGTTCCGGATCTGCCTTTATACGCCGGGCCAACTCAACGCCGTCCGATTCGGGCATCGGATGGTCAAGCAGCGCCACGTGAAATGGTCTGCCCGACTGAGCCGCTTCCTTGAGGACCGCGAAGGCCTCCTCGCCGGTTGAGGCGCCGGACGGGGAGAGGTTCCACTCGGCGATCCGGTCCTGCAAGATCTCACGGTTGGACCGGTTGTCATCCACGACCAGAATACGGCGGCCGGTCAAATCCGGCAATTCCGATTGGTCGAAGGCGGACGCGGGCTCCCTGGTTTCCGGCTTGGCAAACCGGGAGGTGAACCAGAAGGTGGTGCCTCGCCCTTCTGTGCTCTCGACGCCGATCTCTCCTTGCATCAGCTCTACGAGTTGTTTGGCGATGGAGAGGCCGAGGCCGGTGCCGCCGTACTTTCTGGTGGACGAGTTGTCGGCCTGGCAAAACGGCTCGAAGATCTGCCGCTGCGCCTCCGGCGAGATGCCGATCCCGGTATCGGTGATCTCCACGCGAAGCTTGACGGTTGACGAGTGATCCTCCAGCACGGAGACGGAGAGACCGACTTCGCCGCGCTCGGTGAACTTGATCGCGTTGCCGAGCAGGTTGATCAGGATTTGGCGGAGCCTCCCCGGATCGCCTTCGAGCGTGGACGGGACCGTGCGCGGAATGGAGCAGAGGAGTTCCAACCCCTTGCGCTGGGCCCGCTCCGCGACCAGCTCGACCACATCCTCGACCGTTTCTCCGACATCGAAGGACACCGTCTCCAGTTCGAGCTTGCCCGCCTCGATCTTCGAGAAGTCCAGAATGTCGTTGATGGTGTGGAGCAGCGCCGTGGCCGAACGGTGGATGGTGTCGACGAAATGCCGTTGCCGGTCCGTGAGCGCGGTTGTCAGCAACAATTCGGTCATGCCCAGCACGCCGTTCATGGGCGTGCGAATCTCATGGCTCATGTTCGCCACGAACTGGGATTTCAAACGGCTGACTTCGAGGGCTCGGTCGCGGGCCGACTCCATCGCCTCATTCGCCCGCACCAATTCGTCGCGCGAGCGGCGGAGATCCTCCGTCATCCGGTTGAAGGAACGGGCCAAGGTCCCCACCTCGTCGGTGCCCATGACGCCGATGGTTTGGGAGAGGTCCCCGGCGGCGATGCGGTCGGCCAGGTGGGTCAAGGATTGGATAGGAATGGAAATGTGGCGGGAGAGCAGGTAGGCCACCGCGAGCACAAGCAGGGTCGTGATGACCAGCAGTCCGAGAAACACGCGCCGGAGCGTCTTGACCTGACCGAAGGCGTCTTCCCGATCCTGGGCCACGAGGATCGTCCATCCCAGTCCCTCGAACGTGCGGAAGCCAGTGGACTTCGCGAAACCGATCAACAGTTCGTCGTGATCGGCCAGAAACGATCCGCGATCCCGAGCACGCGATGACTCCGGCAGCCGGTAGCCGAGCTGCGAGAGGGTGGCCGCGGGAAACGACCGGGTCTCCGACCGGCTTAGCAAGGACGGGGGGCCTGCCAGGACTCCCCCAGCCACATTGGCCAGCAGCACAGAACCCTGCCGTTCTCCGCTCTCCCCTTGGACCTTGACCTGGGCCGTGATCTCCTGGAGTTCGCTCTGCGGCAAGTGGGCGACGAGATAGCCGATCGGCTTGCGCCCGCCGTTCGGCCTAGTGATCGGCGTCATGATGCGGAGGCTGATCGATTTCGTGAGGGGGTCGTCGGCCAAATCGGTGGTGGTCACGGTCGCGCTCTGCATTGCGGCGCGGAACCAGGGCTCGTTCGAGACGACGTGGCCGATCAAGGAAACTTCGCTGGAGGAGACGATCGTGCCCTGGGCGTTGACGCAATAAATGGAGGAGTAGTGTCCGTATTGGCTCCACAGGCGCAGCAGGCTCAACGTGATGCGGCCACGCGGATCGTCGGCGGCCACATCCTGCATCGCTTCCATCGAGGCCCAGGCTTGGAGGTCCTGCGTGCTGGCGAAGAGCACCCGGTCGATCTTGCCCATGGTTTGGGCGGCCAATTCCTCCAATTTCTCACTTGCATTCTGCTTGAGGATGTCCTGGCTGGTTTCATAGACGATGATGCCGACCACGATCAGCGGGACGAGGGCCAAGACCAGCAGGGCGGTCAGGAGCTTGGCCCGGATCGATATTCGGGAGAAGAGCGATGACACGGACATGGCTGTTCGTCAGGGACTGGGGCCCGGTCAGGGCCGGATCGAGCCCATGGTGGCTGGTCCATGCGCCCGTTGAGACGGATGCGCACCGATGGCGCCGTCTTCGGGTTCGAGTCAAAGGTAGCAGGCGCCCCGGTACAGTCAACGAATATGAGGTTTGACGGAAGCTGAGCCGAGAAGGAGCGATGGCGTCACGTCCCGCTACGCAACGGCCGCTCGGGGCGCGGCAGCCAACGGGTGAGCAAGCGCTCAAGTTGCAGGCGCGTGAAGGGCTTAGACAGGTAGTCGTCCATGCCGGCCGCGAGGCAAGCCTGACGATCGCTTTCAAGCACATGGGCCGTCAGGGCGACGATCGGGAGGCGGGGTGTTCCTGTCGTGGATACGGCCTCGCGGGCCCGAATGCGGCGCGTGGCTTCGAACCCGTCCATCTCCGGCATCTGACAATCCATCAAGACCAGATCGTATCGAGCCCGGCCGGTCGCTTCGAGCGCCTCCCTTCCGTTCCCGGCGACCTCGACCGAACAGCCGAGTTGCTCCAACATCGTGCGGGCCACCTCCTGATTCACGCTGTTGTCCTCCACCACGAGGATGCAGCCGGTGAACTGTGGAGGGATGGCGCCTGGATTGATCATGCCGGCTGGTGAAGTAGACGGAATTATAGAGGGGGACGACGACGGTGTGAGACGATTCAGCCGCCTGGCCAAGGCTCGATAGAGGGCTTGATAGCGGACCGGCTTCGTCAGGACCAGGTCCGCGCCGGCCTCTCGCGCGATTTCGCGGTCGAACTCGGGCGGCGCGAGCAAGATCACGGCAAGTGACGGTCCGCCCGCTTCGCTCTTGAGGGTCTTGATCAGAGACAGTCCATCCGCGTCCTCCAAGGCCAGATCCAAGATCAGGAGGGCGAAGGGAGCCTCGGAGGATGCAGCCTGTCTGACGAGCTCCAACGCCTTCGCTCCGGCGGAGGCTTCCTCCGGATGGAAGCCCCATCCCTTGAGCGTGTGCTTCAGGACCTGTCGGCTGGCGGCGTGGCTTTCGACGATCAAGATTCTCGGCGGAACGGTTGCCGAGGGTTCACCAAGGAACTGTGGCGTCGCCGATCCGATCGACAGCGGGAGCTTTACCCAAAAGGTGGAACCGCGACCGACCTCGCTGTCCAAGCCGACCGTTCCTCCCATGAGCCGGACCAGGCGGATAACAACGGGAAGGCCGAGCCCCGTTCCTCTGAATGTCCCTGACGGCGATCTGCGGCTTGGCGGGGAGGGAGCGACCAGGTAGGCCCGGTCCTCCTGCGCGATGCCGATACCCGTATCTGTGATGTCAAACTGGACTTCTACCAGACCCTCGTCGAGCGGAGCGGCAGAGACGCGGAGTTCGATCTCTCCCTGCTGGGTGAACTGAACCGCGTTGCCGAGCAGGTGGCCGAGGATTTTCCGGAGCCAGTAGGGGTCGCCGACCAGCAGGTCTGGACAGGTCGAGAGAATCGTGCTCGTGAGGCGGAGTCCCTTGGCTTGCGCCTGGCCGCGGACGAGATCGAGGACTTCTTCCACCGTGTCCCGAAGATCGAATTCCATCGGGTGGAGCGCCAACGACCCGGTTTCGAGGTCGGAAAGCGCCGCCAGGTCGTTCAAGCGGGATAGGAGCGCCTTGCCGGACGCAAGCGCGTTGGTCGCGTGGCGCCGTTGTTGTTCGGTCAGGGGTCCATGCAGCAAGTGGTCGATCTTGCCCAGGAGACTATTCATGGGTGTCCGGATTTCATGACTGAGGTGGGACCGGAATTGAAGCTGAAGCGCGGCGGAATCCTGCACGGGATGAGATGTGGGCTGTGATTCCTGGCGGTTCGCCTCCGGTTCGGCCGCCGTCTGTTCACGCTGATCTTCAGCCTGCGTCCGCTCGGCGAGGGCATCATGCAACGCGGCATGGGCGAGCGCCGATTCATCTTCCCGGCGGCGCCATTCCTTCTCGAATTGACCTCGTTGCTCGGCCAGGGCCCGTTGTTGGTCTTGAATCTGATGCAGTAACGCATTGAATCGTTCGGACAGGATGCCGAGGTCGCCCTCTCCCGGCTTCTGGATGCGGAGGGAATAATCCCGTTCTGCGAGAGCCGTCCCGGTCAGGGCGATGAGGTCGAGAATCGGGCCGGTGATCAGACGTTGGAAGCGGCTTCCCAAGAGCCAGGCCACCGTCAACCCACAGACGAGGATGGCCAAGACCAGCGCGGCATAGCGCCGGGCGCGCTCGTAAATCGGAGACAGGTCGGCTTGGAGCAGGATCATCCCGGAGGCGCCGGTCCCAATTGGGACGGGCCGGCGAAGCGCCACCGCATCGGCTCCGATGGCGGCTCGCAAGGTTCGATTTGCAGCAGAGTGAATCGGCCCGGGACCGGGCCGGTCATATCGCGCCAGTTCCCGCCCCTGATCATCGTACAGGATGGCGGTCGTCACGATGGGAGAGAGACGAAGTGTGCTCAGCGCCCATTCCCCCGCTGCCCGATCTTGAGCCAGCACCGCCTCCCTGCTCAGGATGGCCACGAGGTCCGCCTGTCGAGACAGTTCTCTGGTGGCGCCTTCTTTGGCGAGATATAGATCGAGGCAGACCAGAAGGATTCCCATCAGCAACAAGGCGGCGCCCGATACAACCAGCATGAGTGTTTGGAGCTGGCGATCGATCGGCGTCAGCCAGGCAGCAGCCATCGTCGATACTCCTGCGGCAGGAACGGGCGGGACGGAGCGCAAGCAACCAAGAGGGCGGAGGGCGACTTACGGATATCTGGCTTCGATGAGGCTGCGCAGGCCGCCGCGCGCGGTGAATTCCCCGGTGACGGTTGCGCGGACGGGGCGGCAGGCCTTGACGAAGTCCTGAAGAATGCGATTGACGGCATTCTCGTAGAAGATGCCGACATTGCGATAGGCATGGATATAAAGCTTGAGCGACTTCAGTTCCACGCAATGTTGGTCCGGCATGTAGTGGATCCGAATGGTTCCAAAATCGGGCAGGCCCGTCTTGGGGCAAATCGCCGTATATTCCGGAATGTCGATGGTGATCTCGTATCCCTTGTATTGATTCGGCCAGGTTTCCAATTCCGGCAGGGTGGTGGAGAGGCCGCTCTTGGCGTGGTCCTCGCTATAGCCCAAGGAAGTCTTCATGGCGGTCTTGGTGCGTTTCATAGTTGGGTCATCCACTCAACCTGTCCGGTCTCTTCAAGTTTAAAATACAGGGCGACCCAGGGACATTTCATCTCCGGGTAGACCTCGCAGAACCCGCCTTTGCGGACTCCGCCGCAAGGACCATGGCTCATAAACTTGGGGCATTCGGCCTTGGCCGTTCCATCGGGCACGGGAGGGCGGTTGTGCACGCCGCCCGTATATTGGCCGCCCTCTTCTTCGCCGGGGATCAAGACGCGTAATGGCATGGGGCCTAGTCTATACCGAGGAGGAGACAAACGGCAATTTCAGATCGTTTCCATGGCTGCGAGGAACCCGGTCTGGCGGAAGGAAATCCATACAGTGGAGTGGAAGCCGTGAACGACGAATCAGCTCGAATGCGGGCTCGTCGTCGCCGGTAGGACCAATGGCCTAGGGCACCGGAACGGCCTAGGCCTTCTTTCGTGGTGGGTGGGGCTTCTGAAAGATTGCAATGGAGGAGCGGGAAAGACTAGACTTCGTCTGCACCGGGTGGCAGTGGTGGGATCGGGAACATTGCCGTTGACAGTTTTTTTCCGGCTTTGTTAGACTTCAGTCGAAAAATCAAGACAATAGCCGCCCTTTGCTCAGCGAAGAATCGTTTCAGGTTTGAATCTGCAGGCCGCTCATTGCGGCTTTTTCATGACCGTCAGCGAACAGCGCCGCAGGTGCTGTCAAAATATTCAGAGGAGGGTGACCGATGAGCCTTGATTACGTCAAGTTTACAAGCGGCTTCGACAAGTTCATGCCGAAAGAATATCGGGACATGGTGGAACATGGCCCCTTTGGCAAGAAGGTGTCGGTTTCCCAGATGGGAAGCTTCAAGGAAGTGCTTGAAGAGCATCCCATGTGCGCCGGTTGTGCCATGACGTTGTTCATCCGCCTGGCCATGATTTCTTTTCCCAATCCGGAAGACACGATTACCGTCGGAACGGCCGGGTGCGGCCGCCTCGCCATCTCTCAGGCCGCGATCCCCTTTGTGTACGGCAACTACGGGGACCAGAATGGCGTGGCGAGCGGGTTGTCGCGCGGGCTTCGCCTGCGGTTCGGTGACAAGCCGAAGGATGTGGTCGTGATGGCCGGAGACGGCGGCACCGCGGATATCGGGTTCTCCGCAGTCCTCCATTCCTGGTTCCGGAAGGAGAAGTTCACGACCATCATGCTGGACAATGAAGTGTATGGGAATACCGGCGGTCAGGAGAGCGGCATGACCAACCGGGGGGCCGTCTTGAAAATGGCCCCGCTCGGAAAGAAGTTCGAGAAGATGGATATGGTCCAAATGGCGAAAGTGGCCGGTTGCTCCTATGTGGCCACGGTGGTGCCGAACAATCCACGTCGCGTCGAAAGCGTGATCAAGAAAGCCGTGCTGATCGCGCGCGAAGTCGGCCCCACTTACATCCAGGCGTATACCTCCTGCAACATCGAATATGCCATTCCGACCGACAAGGTCATGGAAGATGCCAAGAATGTCGAGAACGACCGGTATGCGTTCTCCGAGTTCGTCTCCGACGAAGCCAAGCAATACCTGACCGAGCGCTACGGCTATAAGGAGTTCGCGCAGAAGCCGGCGGCGGCAATTCCCAAGGGCTGACCGTCTCTGGTCCGAGCACCCGAGCAGCAGGTCGTGAACGTGGCGGGTTGGGGCCCGCCGAGCGAGGAGATCAAACCATGTCAAAGCGCTTTAACATTCGAATGGCGGGCGTCGGCGGGCAAGGCGTGGTGACCGCGTCGCACATCTTGAGCACCGCGGTGATCAACGCCGGCGGAGAAAGCACCATCGTGCCGTTCTACGGATCGGAAAAGCGGATGGCGCCGGTTGAAAGCTACGTCCGCGTGTCGGACGAGCCGATCTATGAGATCGGCGAGATCACCTTTCCTCACATCATCATCATCTTCCATCCGCAGGTGATCACCCACGGCAAGTCCTACACCATGCCCTTCTATTTCGGCCTCAAGGAAGACGGGGTGGCGCTCATCAACCATGACGGGCCGATGCGGCTTCACAAGGATCAAGCCCGTGAATTGGAAGAGCGGCGCGCCAAACTCTATTACTTGCCGGCCACCAAGATTTCACTCGAAGTCTCGGGCATGGACCTCGCCACGAACATGGCCTTGATGGGAGCCATCGGCTGCATCACCGGCCTGACGACGATTGAAGCGCTAGAACAGGCGGTGAAGGACCGGTTCCTCGGCAAAGGGTTCGTGGTGTCGGGCGGCACCGCGGCGTTGGATAGCGTGGTCGAGCGGAAGTTCAAGAAGAAGCAGGAGCTCATCGAAAAGAATGTCGCGGTCATCAAGGCCGGGTGGGACTTCGCGGCCAAGAACGGGTGGGATGAAATCAGCAAGGCCGCCAAGAAGGCGGAAGCGGCTGCCGCCGCGGCCAAGGCCTGATTCAAGAGAGGTAAACGATGTATCTTGTTGCCGATATCGACGTGAACATTTGTGCGCAGAAGAGCTGCAAGCTTTGCACGCAGTATTGCCCGGAAGCCAACACCATTCTCTATAGCGAGGAGATGGGCAAGGACAAGGGGTACAAGTATGGGTCGGCCTATGTGGCGGTCGATCGCTGTAAGGGCTGCGCGCAATGCGTGTGGGTGTGCGACAACATGGCGAAGAACAACGCCATCAAGATGATCATGATCGATCAGCTCCCCCAGGCGGCGCTGACCGACAATGTGACCTATGGCGAGAAGTCAACGACGGCGGTCTTGACCAGTCCGACGGTCGGTTGAGGCGAAGGAGACGGCACGAGTGGCGACCACAGCGCAGGTAAGAGAAAAGATCATCGTTCCGGGCCCGGCGGGTTTTCATCCTCCCTCGGCCGCTCAGTTGGGCGTTGCGTTGCCGGATCCGGGGCACGGACTCTGGTACGGGAACGACGAAGAAGAAGACAAGGTGATCGAGGAAATGGCTCGCGTCATGTTAACGAGCCCGAACCCGACCCTCTTCCCCGGCCCCATGATTCTCTGGGCGTGGAACGAACACGCGATTGAGAAGGCGAAGGCCACGCTGGAGATCGCAGCGCAGATTCCGGACGTCATGATCATCCCCATGCCCGATTACCGGCCGAAATATCCCAAGATCGATCACGAGGAAGTCATCAATCCGAACCACCCCAATCTGACCATTTGGGGGAATCGGATCGAGGCCTGCATCTTCATCGGCGTGCATTGCCACTATGCCAACCTGACCCTCAAGATGATCCGCGCGGGGACGAATTGCTGCACCATGGCGGTCTGTGCGGAGCAGGGGCATGAGGATGCGATGCTGACGATTCGCGATTCGGACACCGCCAAGATCAAGAAAGTCGCCCAAATCTTCAAGCGCGTCAGGGAGAGCATGGGTATCAAGTTGCCGGCTGACGGTCGGAACGTTCGGTTTACGGGAACGCAGTCGCGGGTGCACGGCGGGAAAACTCACACCAATCCGCTCGATTTTGTTCCCACCGCGGCGGGGCTCTCAAGCGCCGCTGCGTTTGGTCACAAACCGGAGCAAATGCAAAAAGAAGCCTGAGGGCGTGACTCCAGGCCGGACCGATAAACCCGGAGAGGTGATGTTATGAGCGAAGCGCTGGACACAGAGGTCAAGACCAACCCGCAGGGCGATCCGATCACCAGCGTGGCGGCTCCGAAACCGGCGGGGGAGATGAAGAAGGACCCGCACGCGGAGGCGAAAAAGCAGCGCGTGGTGACGCCCGAGCACATGTTCCTGGAGGCGCCGCGGGTGCGGGAATTCATCACCGGCAGCGAGGCGGCCAAGGAGGCCGTTCGGCGCAGCAACGTCGATCTGGCCATTGCCTATCCGATCACACCGCAAAGCGAAACGATGCAATTGGTCGGCGTGCTCTACGGTGAAGGCTACGTCAAGGAGTATTATCGCGGCGAAGAGGAAGTCGGAGTGATGGCGGCCATTGCCGGCGGGTCGCGGGCCGGGGTGCGTTGCTTTACCGCCACGGCTGGGCCGGGAACGCTCCGTGGCTTGGAAGGCATTGCGTCATGGCCGGGTCACCGGTTGCCCGCTGTGGCCTTTTTCACCTGCCGCGTCGTGAATGCTCCCTTGGCGATTCAGCCTGACAACATCGAGATCGCGTATCTCTTAAATTGCGGCATGGTCGTCTTCCATGCCGAGAACCAGCAAGACGTCTTCGATTTCATCATGAAGGGCTTTACCATCAGCGAGAAAAACGATGTGACCCTCCCGGTAGCGGTCTGCTGCGACGGCTTCTTTGTGACCCACGCCCGAGGCTATGTGTCCATGCAGGATCGGGGTCTCAAACTTCCTCCTCGGGAGGCTTGGCGCGGGGCCGTGCCGGTGCTGGATGCGGAAAACCCGCCGGCCCGGTTGTCCCGGGACGCCCCGGTTCAGAAGTCCAACTTCATGGCCTACAACATCCATGCGGTCTGGCAACAGGAGGTGTGGGCCGCTGTTGAACGGTCGCGGAAGTATATTGATAAGTACATGGGCGGCTTGTGCACGGCCGAGGGAGTCGAAGATGCAGACGCGATTCTGGTCGCGTCCGGCAGCGCTGCGGCCCAGTCGCGCGAAGCCATCCGTCTCTGCGCGGAGAAAGGCATCAAGGTCGGGCTGATTAAGATCCGGTCCCTCCGGCCGTTCCCCACGATGGAGCTCAGGAAACTTTGTGCCAAGGCCAAGTTGATCGTGATCCCGGAGTTCAACTACGTGGGCTGGCTGGCCAAGGATGTCGCGGCGTCGATCTATGGCCATTCGAAGGCCAAGATCATTGCAGGTCCGCACGTCTATGGCGGCCAATCCATGCCGGTCGAGTTGATTGTGGATGAGGTCGAGTCCGGGTTGACCGGTAAGAAGTCCACCAATGTGCCGCTGTCTCAGGTCATGGGCAATGCGGAGACGGACCCCTCCGCCATGGCCCACTTCATGCGCAGTATCTGAGCGGCTGGCTCCTAAATGAAAGGGCCTGATCCCAACCTGGGATCAGGCCCTTTTCTTTTGCAGCGCCGTTAGTCGTTGCTCGTTAAACGGAAGACGGGGCCTCCGGAGGATTGACGGTTAACGATTCACGTTGAACGGCCGTCAACCCTGCACGTCGTCGCGAATCAGCTCCTCGCTTTCGGGCATCCCGGACGCGATGAACTTGGCATAGGACAGGTAGATGATGCTGCTGTCCCGCATGGCTCGGGCTCCATGCGTCATCCGTTCCAAATTGGCCGCGTCGGCCCCTTCGGATGATTGGAGGAAATCCACGTACTCGACGAGCAGCTTGTTATAGCGCTCCATCGCCTGTTCGACGTCCAGATAGGCTTGCATGATGGCGTTGGTCATGGCGGTCTCCTCCACTCGCTGTGTCACCTTACACCGGGGAGCAATGAGCGTCAACACGTGGTGATGCCGGACTATGACGCGGACCGTTTCCACCGCCGTTCTTTGGGCTATCGAGACGGCTTTCGGCCAACGGCCGGACTCGGATAGGGCGCTCCTGGCCGCAGGGGTGACAGCCTTATCCCAAGGTTTCACAAAAGCTCCCCGACTCTGCGGACAGCGGTATCTCGATCAGCCGGATCTGCTCCCCGCGTATCTCAGGTACTATCTGCCGGTCAATTTGGCCAAAGTGCAGTCCCTGCTGGATGAGCTTCCGGGGGATGCTCTGACGGATCAAGAAGCGGCTCCGTTGAGACTCCTGGATATCGGGTCCGGTCCCGGCACCGCGTCCCTCGCTTTGTTGGATTGGCTTGTCGAGAGGAAGGCTGAGGCTGTCGAGGTGGAGACGGTGGCCTGTGACCACTCTTCCGCGGCACTCTCCGAGGCCAGAACAGTCTGGGATCTGTATGTGCGACACCAACAGGTCCGGGCGGCCCGTTTGGCCGCCCGGAGGATGAACCTGGAACGGACGGCGGAGCTACGCGCCCTCTGTTCCGGCAAATCGGGTCGCTTTCACCTGGTGTGCCTGGCCAACAGCCTTAATGAGCTGTTCAACGATGCGCGAGACCCCGTTGAACGCCGCTGTCAGATGATCCAGCGGCTGCTGGAGGTGCTTCGTCCGGACGGATCGTTGATCATCATGGAGCCGGCGCTTCGCGATCCCACGCGGGCCCTGCACCGGTTGCGAGACCTCTTGCTCAAGACAAGCGCTTGCACCATCTATAGCCCCTGTCTCCATGAAGATGCCTGTCCGGCGCTCCACCACCCGGAGGACTGGTGCCATGAAGAACGCGCCTGGTCGCCGCCGGCGGAGATCAGCCGGTTGGACCGGCAGGTGGGGTTCATCAAAGACTCGCTGAAGTTTTCCTACTTGATTCTCCGAAAAGACGGCAGGACGGTCGTCCGGCGCGATCGCCAGCTTTTGCGGATCGTCAGCGAGCGCCGCGAGTTCAAGGGCGAGACGCGGGTCTGGACCTGCAGCGGGGCGGGCCGCCTGGAAGTCGGGCGCCTGGATCGCGAACGGTCGGGGAGCAATGCGGAGTTCGATCAAGCCGAGCGCGGCGCGATCATGCGATGGAGACAGGCCGACGACGACGCGCTCACAACGGGAATGGGGCGGGTCCTGCGTGTCCGAACCTCGGACCTTATCACAATCGAGCGACCGACGGGATAGCGGTCGACCGGTCAGTCGGCCTCCGGTTCCGTTCCGCCGTGTTGATGCGTGACCCGGTCCTCGTCGAACAGTTCCTGCATTTCTTCGGCCATGACCTCGGCATCATCGGGAACCGAAACCATCGGCAACAGCTTCTTCGGCTTCGGTTGGTCCTCCGACGAAGGTGGTGAAGGCGGAGAAGGTGGGGTCGGTGGCTTGTGTTCGGTCATGGTCGTTGTTGCGTAAGGGCTTGGGTTCGGCTATTCAAACGCCTCGAATGAGCTTCGTTCAGGGAATGAATGTTTGCAGGTTTGGCACGTGACGAAATAATAGGCCTCTCGAACGGAGAGGGTTGCCCGGAAGTCGAGAGCGACCCCGCGCGCGGCACATTTCGGGCACGGCACGGAGCGGAGAAAATAGGGCACATCCGGCTGGGTGCGCTGGTAAAACTCCATGTCGACATGGACCGGGAAGGTGTAGCGGCACTTCATGCACAGCCCTTTCCATTCCCCGTCGGCGTGGAGTCTGCGGCGGTCGATGGCAAACGTATTGGCTTTACAGATGGCGCAGCGAACCGATGAGAGCCGAGCCTCAACTGTTTCGACCGCCGGGAGCGTCATACGCGTTTCACGTTCACAACAATGAATGAATGATCCGGTGCAGGACAGTATACCGGCTGGATCGAAGGGTGCACAAGGCCGATTGCTAACGCGCCGAATCGGCTCCAGCGATTCCCCCGACCATGCCTGCGGCCAATTCGCGCGCAGACTGTTCACGGGCTCAGAGTTTTTTCTTGACCCCTGTCGGTCCCTCCCTATACTGACACTATGCACATGATCTCCAAACAACTGCTGGTCGGCAACATCGAAGCGGCGCGAGAGGTCCATCCGGCGATCGGTGCCCTCCTGCTCGTGGCGCAAGAATATGACGTCACGCCGCCATCCTGGGTGGATTATGCCAAGATTCCTCTCAAAGAATTCACGGCGGCTGACCCGCAACAGGTCCGTGAAGCGGTCGAATGGATCGAGCGGAAGATCGGCAGCAACCGGGTGCTGGTCTGTTGCCGGGCGGGCATGGGACGGTCAGCCTCGATCATCATCGCGTACCTCTGTTGCGTGGAGGGGATGAGCTACGGCGAAGCGCTCAAGCTGGTGAGCGCCAGACGGCCTGGTGCGCTCCCCTTGCCGTCTCTGGAGGAAACCATCGCGCTCGTTAAGCAACTGCGCGCCGAGCAGGCGGCGCTGGCCCACGAAGCGAATTCCCCGGACAGGCCGGGCGGCAGACCGGCCCGAACGCACAAGAAGATCGCCTGACGGCCCCATCCCATCTCCCAACGGCTCTTTTCCGCCGCCTCCTGTGGTTATCCCCCATGGTTGGTCGTCTCATCGGTCCTCCGAGCAGTTGCAACCCTCTGCTGTTCCTGCTTGCTGACCCGGCGAGGTGGCGCGGCCCAGTCCTATCTGTCGTCGATCCGTGGCTCTTTCCTTCAGACTGGCACATCGACTAAGGTGGAGCACCTGTTGAGTCGAGGAGTTCTACGCTCATGCCGGAACTGCCAGAGGCGGAGGTGGTCGCCAGGCACATCCGTGACCGATTGCTCGGAGCACGACTGGCCGATTACCGAGTTCTGCGCGACGACATCGTTCGGGAAGGGCTGAACAGCTTTCCCTGGTACCGGGGCGCCACGTTGGAATCGGTTGAGCGATGGGGGAAGAGCGTGGTTCTGGCCTTTTCGGGGAAAGAGCACAACCGATACCTCGTCGCTGAACTGGGAATGACCGGCCTGTTACTGTTCGAGGAGGCGGTGGTCTCCCGAACCAAGCACACCCACGTCAAGCTCTGTTTCGAAGGAGGGCGCGAGCCGAGCCTGTACTACTGGAATGCCCGGCGATTCGGCCGACTGTATCTGCTCGATCAGGCCGGATTGCTCGGATTTACCAGCCGCCGCTTCGGATGCGACCCCCTAGCGGTGGACTGGGAGTCCTTTTGGCAGATCCTGCATGGCCGCCGCGGCCGCCTCAAGGCGCTGCTCATGCACCAGCAAGTCATCGCAGGCATCGGCAATATCTACGCGAACGAGATCCTGTTTGCGGCCAGACTTCATCCCCATCAACCGGCGAACCGTATCTCGAAAGCGCGGGCGCAGGTGCTCTATCAAGCCATGCAGGCCGTGCTCGGGCAGGCGATTGCCCAAGGCGGCTCCAGCATAAGGGACTTTGTGGCGCCGGACGGAAGACCGGGACTCTACAGACACGATCATCGGGTGTATGGTCGGGAAGGCGAACCATGTCCGCGTGCCTGTGGAGGTTCCATTCGGACCAGAAAAGGGGAACGCACATCTTTTTACTGCCCCCTGTGTCAGAGCCGGTAACGCGAGCGGGAGGCTCTGCGAGTCCAGGATCGTAATACTCTTAAAATCAATTGGTTATGTTTTTCGCCTGTGGGGGACTTCCAATTCCCGCCTTCCGTTAGGACTTCTGCTCAAAATCGTTAGGCCCTTTGGGGCCTTGAGGTCCTTGCCGGAATCCGCTAATCTTTCGCTCCCTTAATCGCAATCGTTTCCCTGAATCCACCAGAAGGAGTGCCTGTCATGGCCAAGGTGCTGGAAGGTCCCGGGATGGGACTGATGAAAAAATGGGGCATCACTGTTCCGAACTATCTCGTGGTGACGTCGCTCGAGGAGTTCAGCAAGCTGGCGGCGGCCAACGACTGGCTCAAGCAGTCCAAGCTGGTGGTCAAGGCCCATGAGGCGCTTGGTTCCCGGTTCAAGCTCGGCCTTGTCAAGGTGGGCCTCGACCATAAGGGCGCCGAAGCTGCGGCGAAAGAGATGCTGGGACGCCAAGTCGGCTCCATCACGGTGTCGCAGGTCATCGTCTCGGAGATGGTGCCGCATAAGGAAGAATACTATTGCGCGGTCAAATCGACTCGGGAGGGAGCGGAGATCATCGTCGCCAACTGCGGCGGGATTGAGGTCGAGTCCAATTGGGATCGGGTCAAGAAGCTGCCGGTCGAGGTCGGGGCTGCGCCGACCCGCGAGGCGCTTGAAAAGTTGGCAAAGGACGCGGGCTTCACGGGGAATCTGGTCGCGCAGATGGCGGACTTCGCGGGGAAAATGTTCGCCTGCTACGACAACGAGGATGCGCAATATCTGGAAGTGAATCCCGTCGTGGCGAGGGAAGGGGATGGGCAATTGGTGGCGCTCGATGCGGTGACTCTGCTGGACGGCGACGCCAAGTTCCGCCACCCGGACTGGAATTTCCCCTTTGCCGCGGAGTTCGGACGGGCCTATACCAAGAGCGAGCTTGAGGTGCAGGCGGTCGATGCGAAGATCAAAGGCTCGGTGAAACTCATCGAAATTCCCGGCGGGCAGATTGCGATGCTGCCGGCCGGCGGCGGAGCCAGCGTCTACTATTGCGACGCCGTCGTCGCACGAGGCGGCAAGCTCGCCAATTATGCCGAGTATTCCGGCGATCCTCCGGATTGGGCCGTGGAGGTGCTGACCGACAAGGTCTGTTCGCTGCCGGACATCAAGCACATCATCGTCGGGGGCGCGATCGCCAACTTTACGGACGTGAAGAAGACCTTCGGGGGTATCATCGCCGGCTTCCGGAAAGCCAAATCAGAAGGGAAGTTGAACGGCGTCAAAATTTGGGTGCGGCGCGGCGGTCCGCGCGAAAAAGAAGGACTCGAGGCGATGCGGGCGCTCAAGGACGAGGGGTTTGACATCCACGTGTTCGACCGCAACACGCCGCTGACCGATATCGTCGACAAAGCACTTCAGGCCAACTAAGCAGCGCGATGACGAACTAGTTTTGTAGGGCGAAAACGAAGCAGCGAGTAGGTACTGACGAACATAGAATAGGCCGCAGGATGTTCAGAAAGGTCGTCCAGCGCGGCCGCAGCGAGCGAGGAGGCGAAGTGTACTCTTTTCCGTACGTTGAGCCTCTGAGTGACACGAGAAGAAAGCTGGCGGACTTTTTCAACATCCTGCTAAGCAGCGCGATGGGAACGACGGAGAGGGGATCCCGATGAGTATTGTTGCCAATAAAGACACCTATGTCGTCATCCAGGGCGGCGCGGCTGGCGTGAACGCGGCGCGCCGGATGGCGGAGTTCTGCTATCTGATCAAGCGCCCGCTGAATGTGCTCGCCTTCGTCTATCCGCCCGACGCCGGCAAGACCAACGAGATTCCCTACGGCGGCAGCCTGATGCAGATTCCCGTCTACAAGAGCATTGCCGAAGCGACCGCGCACCATCCCCAGATCAACACCAGCCTGGTCTACATCGGAGCGGATCGCGCCTGCGCGGGCGGAATGGAAGCCCTGAACGATCCCAAGATTCAAGTCGTGTCGATGATCACTGAGGGCGTGCCGGAAAAGGACGCCAAGCTGCTGAGTCGGCATGCCATCAAGCTGGGCAAGACCTTTAACGGCCCCTCGTCGATCGGCGTGATTTCAGCCGGGTCCTGCCGGCTCGGTGTGATCGGTGGCGCGTACGACAACTTGGTGGCGTGCAAGCTGTATCGCGAGGGCTCGTTCGGCGTGATCACCAAATCGGGCGGTTTGTCCAACGAGATCATCTGGCTCTGTTCGCAGTTCGCGGACGGCATCACCACCGCGATCGGCATCGGCGGCGACGCCTATCCCGGGACCGATTACGTGAGCTACCTCGAAAAATTCGAACAGGACCCTCAAACGAAGGCGGTCGTCATCGTCGGCGAGATGGGCGGAGACCTCGAAGAGCGGGCGGCCGAATGGTACGGGGCCAAGAAGCGCCGGATCAAGCTCATCGGCGTGGTATCCGGCTTCTGCCAGGAAAGCCTGCCGAAAGGGATGAAGTTCGGCCATGCCGGCGCCAAGGAAGGCATGAAGGGCGAAGGCTCGGCCCGTTCCAAATCGGAAGCGCTCAAGAAGGCGGGAGCCATCGTCCCTCCGACATTCGGCGCCCTGGGACCGGCCATCAAGCAAACCTATGATGAGTTGGTGAAGAGCGGGGCCATCGTTCCGGTGGCGGACCTGCGGCCTGAAGAACTGCCAAAGCTTCCGAAGAGCGTCGATGAGGCCATGAAGACCGGAGACGTGCAGGTCGTGCCGCTGATCAAGACGACGATCAGCGACGACCGAGGCGACGAACCCTGTTACGACGGCTATCCCGCCTCCGAACTGATCAACAAGGGCTACGACATCCCCCACGTGATCGGATTGCTCTGGGACAAGCGCCTGATCTCCAAGCAGGAAGCGGAGATCATCAAGCGGATCATGATGCTCTCGGCCGATCACGGTCCCTGCGTCAGCGGCGCCTTGACCACGATCATCGCCGCCTGCGCCGGAATTGGGATGTCGCAGGCCGTCGCGGCTGGGTTGATCATGATCGGCCCTCGCTTCGGCGGCGCCGTCACCGACGCGGGCCGGTATTTCAAGTATGCCGTGGAAAACAAGATGTCGGTGGACGAGTTCCTGGCATACATGAAGAAGAACGTCGGACCGGTGCCCGGCATCGGTCACCGCGTGAAGAGCCTCCGCAATCCGGACAAGCGCGTCAAGGAATTGGTCGGGTACGTGAAAAGCCTGGGTATCAAGACGCCGCACCTCGACTTCGCGCTCGAAGTCGAAAAAGTGACGGCGGCCAAGAAGGATAATTTGATTCTGAACGTGGACGGCACCATGGCCGCGGTGCTCGTCGATATCGGGTTCCCGGTCGATAGTTTGAATGGGTTCTTTATCCTGTCGCGGACCATCGGGTTGATCGGCCACTGGACTGACCAGAGACGGCAGGAGAGTCGGTTGATACGGCTGTTCGATTACCTGGTGAACTATGCCGCGCCCAAGCGGCGGGAAGTCCCGCCGTTGAAATAGTTGCGGGAAGTCCCGCCGCTCAAATAGTGCCGGGTAACGAGTGCTGAGTCCTGAGTTGGGGGTCTTGTCTCCGCACTCAGCACCCAGCACTTAGAACTTGAAGGAGTGATTATCATGTCGATAGACCTTGCCAAGAAGCTGTATGCCAAGATGCCGGAAGTGTTCGCCAAGGCCAGAAAGAAGTTCGGCCGCGGCCTGACGCTGGCCGAAAAAATTCTGGTCGCTCACGCGGACAACTTTGATACGCAGACCTGGGAGCGGGGCAAGGCGATGTTGTCGCTCCGTCCTGACCGCGTCGCCATGCAGGACGCGACGGCCCAGATGGCCATGTTGCAGTTCATGCAGGCGGGCAAGAAGAAGGTGGCCGTGCCGAGCACGATTCACTGCGACCACCTGATTCGCGCCGAGATGGGGTCCGAGAAGGACCTGCTCCGCGCAATGGACGAGAACAAGGAAGTCTACAACTTCCTCGCGTCGGCCGCGAAGAAGTACGGAATCGGATTTTGGAAGCCGGGCGCGGGCATCATCCACCAAGTCGTGCTGGAAAACTATGCCTTCCCCTGCGGCCTGATCATCGGGACCGATTCACATACGCCCAACGGGGGCGGCCTCGGGATGCTCGCGATCGGCGTCGGGGGGGCCGACGCCGGCGAAGTCATGGCGGGCCTTCCCTGGGAAGTGCTGCACCCGAAATTGATCGGCGTCCGGCTCACCGGCAAGCTCAGTGGCTGGGCCTCGCCGAAGGATGTGATCCTCTACCTCTGCGGGCTCCTGACCGTGAAGGGCGGGACGAATAAAATCGTCGAGTATTTCGGCCCAGGCGCGGAGACGATCAGCGCGACCGGCAAGGGCACCATCTGCAACATGGGCGCGGAACTCGGCGCCACCACCTCCGTGTTCCCCTTTGATCAGAAGATGGTCGCCTACATGAACATCACGGACCGGGCGGAGTTGGCAAACCTGGCCCAGTCGCATAAGGACCTCCTCGTGGCCGATCCCGAGGTTTATCAATCGCCGGAAAAGTATTACGATCAGATCGTGGAGATCGACTTGTCGATGCTTGAGCCCCACGTGGTGGGGCCCCACACGCCGGACCTCGCCAGGCCGATTTCAAAACTGGCGGCGGAGGCAAAGGAAAAGGGCTATCCGGTCGAGCTCAAGGCGGCGCTCATCGGAAGCTGCACGAATTCGTCGTATGAGGACATCAGCCGGTCCGCCCACATCGCCCAGCAGGGATTGAAGGCGGGATTGAAGGCGAAGACGGCCTTCCTCGTTTCCCCCGGCTCCGAGCGGATCTACCACACGATGAAGCGGGACGGGTTCCTGGACACCTTTGAGAAACTCGGCGGCACGGTCCTGTCGAACTCCTGCGGTCCCTGTATCGGCCAGTGGAAGCGGGCCGACGGGGTCAAGGGCCGGGCGGATTCCATCGTCAGCTCCTTCAACCGGAATTTCCCGGGCCGCAACGACGGCATCAACGAGACCCTGTCGTTTCTGGCCAGCCCGGAAGTCGTGACGGCCTACGCGCTGACAGGCGATCTTGGGTTTGATCCCGTGAACCAAACGCTGAAAGGAGCCGACGGGAAGGAATTCAAGCTGGAGCCGCCGAAAGGCGAGGAGTTGCCGGCCAAGGGGTTTGCCAAGGGCGAAGAGGGGTTCGTGCCCCCCGCGGAGAACGGCGAAGGGTTGACGGTCGATATCCCGCCGACCAGCGAACGGCTGCAGTTGCTGCAACCCTTCCCCCGGTGGGATGGAAAGGACTTCGAGAAGCTCCCACTCCTGATCAAGACGAAGGGAAAGACCACGACCGACCATATTTCTCCGGCCGGCCCGTGGCTCAAGTTCCGTGGCCATCTCGACAAGATCAGTGACAACATGTTTCTCGGGGCCAACAACGCCTTCTCGACCGAGCCGGGCAAGGGGACGGACGTCTTGACCGGAGAAGCCGGATTGACGATCGCCCAGATCGCCCGCCGGTACAAGGCCAAGGGCATCGGCTCCTTCGTCGTGGGCGACGAGAATTACGGCGAAGGCAGCAGCCGCGAGCATGCCGCGATGTCGCCCCGTTTTCTCAACGTGCGGGTGGTGTTGACGAAAAGTTTCGCCCGCATCCACGAAACCAATCTGAAGAAACAGGGCATCCTTCCGCTCACCTTCGCTGATCCGAAGGATTACGACAAGATCGAGCAGACGGATCGATTCAGCGTGGGCGGGCTGGCCGGGCTCGCGCCGGGCAAGCCGGTGACCGTGACGGTGCACAGGGCCGACGGCTCCACCTGGACGCTCCAGGCGAATCATAGTATGACAGAGCAGCAGATCGGATGGTTCAAGGCAGGGTCGGCGTTGAACGCGCTGAACTAAATCAGAACAGCGGAGAGAAGAGGATAAATCATGGCCACCAACGCATCCAAAATCATCTATACCAAGACCGATGAAGCGCCGATGTTGGCGACGTACTCGTTTCTTCCGATCATCAACGCCTTTACCAAGGCGGCCGGCGTGACCGTTGAATTGCGGGATATCTCCCTGGCGGGACGTATTCTCGCCGTGTTCCCCGAGTATCTGACGGCGGAACAAAAGCAGTCGGATGCCTTGAGCGAACTCGGCGAGCTTGCCAAGACGACGGAAGCCAACATCATCAAGCTGCCGAACATCAGCGCCTCGATTCCGCAGATCAAGGCGGCCATCAAGGAATTGCAAAGCCAGGGCTACAAGATTCCCGATTATCCAGAGGATCCGAAGGACGACAAGGAGAGGGAGATCAAGGCGCGGTACGACAAGGTTAAAGGCAGCGCCGTGAATCCCGTGCTGCGCGAGGGGAACTCCGACCGCCGCGCGCCGTTGTCGGTGAAGAACTACGCCAAGAAACATCCGCACAAGATGGCGCCCTGGAGCCCGGATTCCAAGACGCACGTGGCCCATATGAAGGGCGGGGATTTCCGGTCCAACGAAAAGTCCCTGACGGTGCCGGCGGCCACCGAGGCGCGCATCGAGTTCGTCGGACAGGACGGCAAGACCACGGTGCTCAAGCCCAAGGTCGCGCTCCAGGCCGGGGAAGTCATCGATGCCACGTTCATGAGCAAGCGTGCCTTACGCCAGTTCCTCGAAGAGCAGATCGAGGATGCCAAGCGGCAGGGCGTGTTGTTCTCCCTCCATATGAAGGCCACGATGATGAAGGTCTCGGACCCGAAGATCTTCGGTCATGCCGTGTCCGTCTATTACAAGGACGTGTTCGAGAAGCACGCCGCCACGTTCCAGAAGCTCGGCGTCGATCCGGACAACGGCCTCGGCGATTTGTACATCAAGATCAAGGCCCTGCCGGACGATCAGCGCAAGGCCATCGAAGCGGATATTCAGGCCGTCTATCAGAAGCGTCCGCCGATGGCGATGGTGAACTCCGACAAGGGCATCACCAATCTCCACGTACCCAGCGACGTCATTATCGATGCGTCCATGCCGCCGGTCATTCGCGACGGCGGAAAGATGTGGGGGCCGGACGGCAAGCTGGCGGATACGAAGTGCGTCATCCCCGATGCCAGCTACGCGCCGGTCTACCATGAGGTGGTGGAGTTCTGTAAGAAACACGGCGCCTTTGATCCGCGAACCATGGGGAGCATTCCCAACGTCGGGTTGATGGCTCAAGCGGCCGAGGAATACGGCTCGCACGACAAGACCTTCAAGGCCCCAAGCAATGGCACGATCCGCGTCGTCGATGCGTCCGGAAAAACCTTGCTCGAGCATCAGGTCGAAGAAGGCGACATCTGGCGCATGTGCCAGGTGAAGGATGCGCCGATTCAGGATTGGGTGAAG
Organism: Nitrospira tepida; assembly: GCF_947241125.1. NCBI lineage: Bacteria > Pseudomonadati > Nitrospirota > Nitrospiria > Nitrospirales > Nitrospiraceae > Nitrospira > Nitrospira tepida. The sequence continues at coordinate 1,133,012 of NZ_OX365700.1, forward strand.
CTCGCCGTCAATCGCGCGAAGGCCACGGGCGTGCCCGCGGTCTTCTGGTTGAACAAGGACCGGGCTCACGATGCGGAGCTGATCAAGAAGGTCAACCAGTACCTGCCGAAGCACGATACGACGGGGCTCGACATCCGCATCATGCCTCCGGCGGAGGCCTGTCGTTTCTCGCTGGAGCGGATGAAGGAGGGCAAAGATACGATCTCCGTCACGGGCAACGTGTTGCGCGACTACCTTACCGACCTGTTCCCGATTCTGGAAATCGGCACCAGCGCCAAGATGCTTTCGATCGTGCCGCTGTTGAACGGCGGCGGCCTGTTCGAGACCGGGGCGGGAGGTTCCGCGCCCAAACACGTGCAGCAGTTCCAGGAGGAAGGCTATCTGCGGTGGGATTCGCTCGGCGAGTTCCTGGCGCTGGCCGCTTCCTTGGAGCATCTGGCCAAGGTCTCCAACAACCAGACCGCGCAAATTTTAGCCGACACGCTCGACCAGGCCAACGCCAAGTTCCTGGAGAGCAACAAGTCGCCGGCCCGCAAGGTGGGCGAGATCGACAATCGCGGCAGCCATTTCTATCTGGCCTTGTATTGGGCGCAGGCCTTGGCCCAGCAGACGCAGGATAAGAAATTGGCCGAGCGCTTTGCCAAGATCGCCAAGGATCTGGCGGACAATGAAACGAAGATTTCGGCCGAGCTGCTTGCCGCTCAAGGGAAGCCGGTCGATATCGGCGGGTATTATCATCCGAACGACGAGAAGGCGTCGAAGGCGATGCGTCCCAGCGCCACCTTGAACGCGATCGTGGACGCGATCGCGTAAAGGACGGCCGGCGCCTTTGATGCGCACAAAAAATCTCACGAATCGAGCTGATGGTCGGGACCTGTCCCGGCCGTCAGGCGCTGGATTTCACGTCCACGGCGAACCATGACCACCGAAACTTTCGATACCCAGAACGTAATCGACCAGGAAGAGGTGCTTCGCCCGCGCATGGTCACGGTGGAGATCGCGGGGAAACGGTACGAAGTGCCAGAGGGCATTACGGTCATCAAGGCGCTCTGGTACACCGGACAGGATGTGGTCCGCGGCGTCGGCTGTCTCGGCGGATTCTGCGGCGCCTGCGCGACCTATTATCGGGTGAAGGACGATCCCAAGGTGAAAACCTGCCTAGCTTGTCAGACGGCGGTGCAGGACGGCATGTCCTTCACGATGATGCCGCCCTTTCCGGCCAGGAAGGCCGTCTACCAGATCCAGGAGCTGAAAGACCCCAAACAGGACCTATTCGATCTCTATCCGGAAGCCCCGCTCTGCCGGAATTGCAACGCTTGCACGGAAGCCTGCCCTCAGAAAATCAACGTGCGGGAAGGGGTCTGGAAGGCCGCATTCGGCGATTTCAAAGGGGTCGCCGACATGTTCATGGATTGCGTCATGTGCGGGCTGTGCGCGCCGGTCTGTATCGCGGACATCGCGCCGAACCTCGTGGCCCTCTACGCCAGCCGGGCGCAAGGCGCCCATTTCACCGAGAAACCGCAAGGCCTGGCGCACCGCATCCAGGAGATCAAGGAAGGCCAGTACGACGACGAGTGGAACCGCGTCCTCGCGATGAGCCAGAAGGAACTGACGGAGCTCTGCGCGACGCTGAAGTGACAGCCTCGTTCGTGCCCCATCACTCGCTCATGATCAAGCCGGAGGCCGGTCTTTGCGGGTGCGCTCCTGACGAACGACCATTGACGATTGGCGGCGACTGACACCATGGACATTCACGTTTTACAACAGGTCGTGCATAAGACGAGAGACGCTCGTCGCAAACAGACCCTCCCCAAGCTGTCGCTCGCCGAACGCGACACCCTGATCAAGAAGTATCATCCGGATTTTCGTGAGCACGCCTACCGGACGATTCGATTCGGACCGAACGCCGGCGACAAGACCGTCGTCGAGCTGGCCGCCTTGCTCGAAGGGATGAGCCAGGTGCCCGACGATTTAGACCTGACGCCCTCCTATGTGACCGACGTGCTGGTGGTCGGCGGCGGGGGAGCCGGGTGCGCGGCCGCGCTGCATGCCCATGCGGCCGGGGCCAAGGTGATCCTGGCGACGAAGCTGCGACTCGGCGATTCGAACAGCGTCATGGCCCAGGGCGGCATGCAGATTTCCGTGGCCCCTGAAGATTCGCCGGTGACGCACTTCCTCGACACCCTCAAGGGCGGGCTGATGCACAACGACCATCAGTTGCTCAAGGTGATGGTCGAGGAGGGCCCCGCCATCGCCGACTGGCTGATCAAGCTGGGCGTGCTGTTCGACCGGGACCAGGACGGGAATCTGCACGTCAAGAAGGGCGGCGGCAGCTCCAAGCCCCGCCTGCTGACCTGCTCCGACTACACCGGCCTTGAAATCATGCGGGTGCTCAAGGACGAGGTGCTGAATCAGAAGATTCAGTTGCTGGAGTTTTGCGCCGCGGTCGAATTGCTGAGCGACGATCAGGGCCGTTGCACGGGCGCGGTATTCAAGGACCTCGACAACGGGCGGTTCGTCGTGGTGTCGGCCAAGGCGGTGATTCTCGCCACCGGCGGCATCGGCCGGCTGCACATCCAAGGGTTTCCGACGAGCAATCATTTCGGCGCGACGGGAGACGGCTTGTGCCTGGCCTATCGGATGGGCGCGAAGCTCGTCCACATCGACACCTTCCAGTACCATCCCTCCGGCGCCGTCTATCCCGAACAGCTCATCGGCGCGCTGGTCACGGAAGGGATCCGCTCGGAGGGCGGCCACCTTGTCAATGCCAAAGGCGATCGATTCGTCAACGAACTCGACACGCGAGATGTAGTCTCGTCTTCGATCATCAGGGAATGCGAGGAGGGACGGGGCATCAGGACCATGGCCGGGCGAGTCGGGGTATGGCTCGACACGCCGCTGCTGGACGTGGAACATGGGCCTGGGACGGTGCAGAAGCATTTTCCCGCCATGGTCAGGCAGTTCGAACGGTTCGGCATCGATATCAGCAAGGACCCCGTGTTGATCTATCCGACGCTGCACTATCAAAACGGAGGCGTGAAGATCGATACCAATGCCGAAACGGGGATCGCCAATCTTTTTGTTGCTGGCGAAGCCTCTGGCGGACTGCACGGGCGCAATCGACTGATGGGCAATTCCTTGCTGGATCTGATGGTTTTCGGAAAACGATCCGGGCTGACCGCGGCTGCACGCGCACAATCGATGTCGTATGGGAAGCTCACCTTGCATCATGTGCGGCGCTTCCGCGACGAGGCGAGGAAACACGGGGTGCCGTCGAGCGAGGTTGTGTCCCCCATGATTCTGCCCGCATACGCGAGGAAAGTCGTCTAGGCGAGGCTCAGTCTCCAGCCCTCCCGACTCTGTCCTGAAGCGGGAGAAGATAGAAGGAGCGACATGAACGTTCACGAGTTTCAAGCCAAGCAGTTGTTCGCACAATTCGGGGTGCCGGTCTTGCGCGGCAAGGAAGTCAAAACTCCGAAGGCTGCAAGTCAGTGGGCCGCCAAACTCAACACCCCGGTCTATGTCGTGAAGGCGCAGATCCATGCAGGCGGGCGAGGCAAAGCCGGCGGCGTCAAATTGGTGAAGGAGCAGAGCCAGGTCCCCGAGATCGCGAAGGAACTGTTGGGCAAGGTCTTGGTCACGCACCAGACGGGGCCGAAGGGCCGCAAGGTCAGGCGCTTGCTGGTCGAGGAAGGAGCCAATATCGCCAAGGAATTGTATCTCAGCCTTCTGGTCGATCGCGACACGGGCTGGGTAGTCTTTATCGCCAGCACGGAAGGCGGGATGGAGATCGAGGAGGTAGCTGCCAAGACGCCCGAGAAGATCATCAAGGAGGCGATCGATCCGGCCGTCGGTTATCAAGGGTACAACGGCCGCAACATCGCCTTTGCGTTGGGGCTCCAGCAGATCGAGCCGGCCGTCATCAATCCCTTCGTCCAGATGCTGGGGAATCTCTACCGGCTGTTCATGGAGAAGAATTGCGCCCTGGTGGAGATCAACCCGCTGGTCATCACGAAGGAAAAGACGCTCATCGCGCTGGACGGCAAGGTGTCCTTTGACGACAACGGGCTCTTCAAGCATGCGGACGTGCAGAAGATGCGCGATTTGCACGAGGAGGAGCCGCTGGAGATCGAAGCCGGGAAGAACAACCTCAACTACGTCAAGCTGGACGGGAATATCGGCTGCATGGTGAACGGAGCCGGCCTGGCCATGGCGACGATGGACGTCATCAAGCTGGCGGGCAGCGAACCGGCCAATTTTTTGGATGTCGGCGGCGGGGCCACGAAAGAGACCGTGGCGGCGGGGTTCCGCATCCTGCTCAAGGACAAGAATGTGAAGGGCATCTTCATCAACATCTTCGGCGGAATCGTCCGCTGCGAGCGGATTGCGCATGGGGTGATCGAAGCGGCCAAAGAGGTCAAGCTCAAGGTGCCCCTGGTGGTGAGATTGCAAGGAACCAATGCGGAAGAAGGCCGCAAGCTGTTGGTGGAGTCCGGTCTGAAGCTGGACGTGGCGGACGATTTGTGGGAGGCGGCGCAGAAGATCGTGGGGATGACCGGAAAGGCGGCGTAGGGGACGGCGTAAGCCGCCGCTCGCTTTCACACCTCTCGGAGCGACCCTTCCGGGCTCGTCCGAGCGGAAGCCTTCCGAAATTCCCTCGCGGACTCGGTCAGTTTCCGCTTTCCTTCTCGGCCGAGCCTCGGTGGGTCCCCGCTCCTCCGGCAAAGTCGCTCGCGGTAGCCTGCGCCGTCCCGCCAGGAAAGTGGGATAGGGGAAAAGGTACAAGGACTGCAGAGCCCGAGCATCTGCGGAGGTAGCGACTGCAGGTCAGGCCATGCCGAGGTTGAAAATGGTAACGGCTTCGCAGTGGTATAGCGAATTCTACAAGGCCTATTACAAGGATGGAAAAATCCAGGCTTTAGAAAACAAGACAAAGCTCACGGATTCTCAGTGGACTGACGGCTTCCGGGAGTTCTTGAGAAGACTTGCCGGGAGTCTTGGGTATGAAGTCGTTACAGAGCATAAGGCTCATGGTGGCCAGCGATTTGACCAAACATGGTCTAAGCCCGGTGAGACAATAGCGATCGAATACGAGAATGATTACACCACGATACTTTCGGAAGTAAAAAAGCTTTGCTCCACTAATAGCCGCTTGAGAGTCCTAATTACTTACTGCCCTGAAAGAAACTTCCTTTCCGAGATCTTGAACATTGCGCAACACACCATTGCTCCAGAAATTGATAAGAGGTTGGGAGACTTTAGCGGTGAATTTCTGCTGATAGCGGGAGGCTACGAGTGGAATGACTGGTCGGCAATTCGAATGGTTTTGAAGGCGCAGCTAGACCCCATTCGTCTTTAGGGATAAGAGGGATAAATGAGCATTCTCGTCAACAAGAATACGCGGGTGGTGGTGCAGGGGATCACGGGCAAGGAAGGCTCGTTCCACGCGACGCAGTGCAAGGCCTACGGCACGCAGGTAGTCGCCGGTGTGACGCCGGGAAAGGCCGGCCAGCAGGTCGAGGGGATTCCGGTCTTCAACACGGTACGCGAAGCCGTCAAACATACCCAGTGCGACACCTCGCTGATTTTCGTGCCTCCGCCGTTTGCGGCCGATGCGATACTGGAGGCAGCCGATGCCGGGATCAAGCTCATCATCTGCATCACTGAAGGCATCCCGGTGAATGACATGGTGCGGGCGAAACGGGCCTTGCGGGGCCGCGATGTCCGGCTGATCGGTCCCAACTGCCCTGGCATCATCACGGTGGATGAGGCCAAGATCGGCATCATGCCGGGGTTCATCCATAAGCGAGGCGTGGTCGGGGTGGTCTCGCGCAGCGGCACCCTCACCTATGAGGCGGTGCACCAACTCTCCACGCTCGGGCTCGGCGAAACCACCTGCGTCGGCATCGGCGGAGACCCGGTCAACGGCACCAGTTTCGTCGATGTGCTACCGCTGTTCGAAAGCGATTCCGAGACACAGGCGATCGTCATGATCGGCGAGATCGGCGGGGATGCCGAGGAAAAGGCGGCTGAGTTCATCAAGAAAAACGTGAAGAAGCCGGTGGTCAGCTTCATTGCCGGCATCACGGCGCCGCCGGGCCGCCGCATGGGCCATGCCGGGGCGATCATCAGCGGAGGCAAGGGGACGGCCTCCGAAAAGATGAAAGCGCTTGAAGCAGCCGGCGTGCGGGTGGTGAAGAATCCAGCCGAAATCGGCGCCACCGTGAAAACCGCGCTCGGGCGGTGAGTCCTTCCGATACCGGAACCCGGCAACCGGCAAGAAAGGGCGTGTGCGTCCGACGTGATCCGGACCGGATTCTATCCGCCACGCCCGGCAAAGCTTTTTCTTCCCATTCTCCTTCGATTCGTGTTAGGTTCCAACTTCAAGGAGTCTGATCATCTTCCGACACATCTCTGATCCGTCTTCCTGATCCTGTCCGTCCGCGTCACCGTCGTTTCAAAACCGCTCCCATACCGTGAGCGGCGTTCACTGAAAGAAGGGGCGTCACCGCGTGTTAATCTTTCTCGTCCACGTTCGCGACCCGCAATTCTATGCCTTGCCGGCCAAAACCCGAGCCAAAAACGGGCGGCTGCGGGTGATGGGATTCCCTCCGATCGGAATCATGTCGCTCTCGGCGGTGCTGAAGCAGGCCGGCCATGACTGCGTGATGTTCGATCAGGCCAACCCGGAGACGCCGAACGAGGTCATCATCGAGGCCATCAACCACCGCCAACCCGTGCTGGTCGGACTGAGCTTCCTGAGCACGACCAGCTACCCCTATGCAAAGATTCTGGCCCGGCAAATCCGTGCGGCCAACAGCCGGGTGAAGCTGGCGTTCGGCGGAGTCTTTGCGAGCTTGAACGCGTCGCTGGTGAAACTGCAATGTCCGGAGGTGGATTTTGTCTGCCGCGGCGACGGGGAGCAGCTCATTCTCGACTTGATTGAACGGCTCGATGATCCGGTAGAGGTGGCCGGGGTGACCTGGGCGAAAGACGGCAAGGTCGTCCAGAATCCGAATCGCGTCATGGAGCGGAACCTGGACCAGTGGCCGTTTCCGGACCGGGAGAGCCTGGACCTCGACTTTGTCGAATCAATGCCGTTGGATGTACCCGCCGTGCTGTCCATGGAGCGGTTCACGACCATGCAAACCTCACGGGGCTGTCCCTGGCCCTGCGTATTCTGCGACATCCCGATTTTCAACGAGGGGAAGTGGCGGGCCAGAAGCCCGCAGCATGTGGTGGCCGAGTTGAAGCACCTGGAAGAACTGGGTTACGGCTCCGTCTATTTCGTGGACGACCACTTCCTGCTGCAACCCAAGCGGATCGACGCCATTTGTCACGGCATCGGTCAAGAACGGCTGGCGATCCAGTGGGGCATTGAGGGTCGCGTGGATTCGGTGGCGCAGCATCTCTTTCCGGCGATGGCTAAAGCCCACTGCCGGACGGTCATGTTCGGCATCGAGAGCGGAAGTCAAAAAATCCTCGATCGCTTGCAGAAGGAGCAGACACTGGACGAAGTCAAGACGGCGGTCAAGAACGCCAAGCGGGCCGGCATCGAAATCGTGCACGGCTTCTTTACGGTCGGGAACCCCGATGAGACGGTCGAGGACATGCAGGCGACCTTCGACTTCGCCTCCAAACTGCCGCTGGACACGTTCGGCTTCAATCGGCTCTGCGTCTATCGCGGTACGCCCTTGTGGCAGGAATATGTGAAACGGGGGTTGGTCAATGAGGCGACCGACTGGTACAAGTACTTCAAGTGCTCGGAGATCGATCCGACCTGTTTGCCCGGCGAGGTGATCAACCGGGTGCGCCAAGAGGGCCTGCGGCGGCTGTTCCTCTACAAGATCTTCCACTACCCCGTCCAAACCTACAGGCTCCTCCGCCGGTTCCTGCGGTTCATGCCGGTGCGCGACGTGGCCTATCTGATCATGAAGCCCTTCTTGGGACAGAAAAAGGGCGCCACCAAGGCGGAAGTCCTCTCGCGCGCGGTCGAGCATGCCGACATGAAAGACGCCGCGGCGCAGCTCACGCAACTGACGGACGACATGCTGCACAAGGTCCTGACGGAATCGAGGGCCGAGCGCCTCCGGATTCAACAGGAGGCGGGAAGTTCCAGAGAGTTGCCGATGGTGCCCGCTCCGTAGTCGTCTCTTCTACGCCTGCCAGCCCCTCTTAGACCGAGACTCCCCAAAGCCGCTTCGCGACCAACCCAATGCCGTAGGTGGCGGAGACCGCCACAATGACGATGATCAGGTTGAGCGCGATCCGTTTGCGGAGATTCATGCCGGAGAGAAAGGCGAGCACCGTGGATACCGATACGCTCATGACGCCCGCCGCCACGATCGACGGCCAGGCCGACTGGGCGCCGAAGGCGACCGGCAGCACCGGTACCAGCGCGCCGAGGAAATAGGCTCCTCCCACGAACAGGGCCGATTGGAAGGGCTGTTCCGCCATTTCGGCCTGCTCGGATGTTTCCCCCAAGAACAGGCGCTTGCCCGACTCGGTCCGCCGGACCTCCTGTTCGGAATTCAGCGCGCCAAAGGCCCCGGCTCCCATCGAAATAGCCCCTGCGACAGCGGTGGTGGCGGCGGCCATCAGGACCGTCACCGCGTCGCCGAACGCGCCGAAGAAGCCGCTGACCGCGCCCAGGATTTCCACCAACCCGTCGTTCAAGCCCAGGAAGATATTGCGGATCTTCTCGGCATTGATCTTCCGCTCGGTTAATCTCGTGACCAGCGCGTCCTCGTGCTTGAACTCGTCCTGCAGGATGTTCTGGAGGGCGGCGCCCAAAGGCTGGCCCTGGTAACTTCTCCAGAGCGACAGATATTTGCGCACGCCATAGACTTCGATCGCTTCCAGGACAAGATGCACCGCCGTCGCGCCGAACAGCCGGCACAACCAGGTGATGAACCAGAGCTTGAGTCGCCGGCCTGGATCGAGCCGGTCGAGCTTCAGGTTGAAGAACTTCTGCCAGAAGGCCAGGTGGTGGGCTTCGACCGCGATCAATTCATCCAACGTCCGCCGCATCTCCGCATCCCGCGGAAACACCTCCCGCAACGATTTGTACAGCGACAGGTCGAACAGCTCATCCAAGACAAGCGTCCGCGCTAATTGAGGGTCGTATGTCGGAGTGGAGGCCATGAGGGAAGTGGAGTGAGCCTAGGCCCCTGCCGCCATGCTTGTCAACGACAGCTATTGCATAGAAGCCATGAGTCTCAGGGACGAGGTTCTGTACTCTGCACGATGTCCGCCTACAAGTGAAAGAACGACAGCCTCAAGGAATGGTCCTTGCTCGTTAGGTGAAGGCCATTATGATACAGTCAGCGCATTGAGACAGTCATGCAAAGGGTAAGGCCATGAATAATGAGGGTGAGACCATGAATAATTCTGTTCCCTGCCCGATTTGTAGATTTCAATGCAGGGATGTTCGACAAGTTGCAGGTAAGGATGTCATGGAGTGTGACTGCCCACGATGTGGCGATTATTCAATCGCCGGTGAGGCTGCAAGTCACCTCCAGACTCCTGGCATGAGCATGCAGGATAGGGCCAAGATGGCTGCCTATCTGAGGGAAAGGACATTGCGCGGTGACCCGCGCATTAGAATTTTTAGTCAGCTACCGGCAAACAAGAAATTCGATACACCTGTAACTACAGCGGAAGAGATCATTAGACAGGGTTTTCCTCTTTCAATCAGTGAGAGACTTGATCGTGCCCGAGGTATAACCAGAAGGTGTGGAAATAGGAAGAGGGCGGTGGCAACCTTTCGGGTGATCAAACCCACCGGGCCGAGGCCCGGCCAAGAAAGGAGACACCGCCGTGAAGGAGCAGAGCACAGGGACCGACGTCGAGTCAAGGAGTCTATGGGACCATCTGGAGGAATTTGTGCGCGGCCACATCCAGCAGTTCGTCCAACGGCTGTTAGTGGAAGACGTCACGATGCGACTTGGCCGGGCGAAGTCGGCGCGGCGGACTCACGTGGATGCGCCGGACGGGTATCGCAACGGGTATGGCAAGCCGCGGAAGGTGACGCTCACCTGCGGCACGATCACCCTGCAGCGGCCGAGGGTGCGGAGGCTCGCGGAGCGCTTCGTCAGTCGGATCCTGCCGCTCTTCAAGCGACACACGAAGCAGGTGGGCGAGCTGCTGCCCCAGTTGTATCTGCACGGCTTGGCCCTCGGGGATTTCGAGTTGGCGTTGCGTGGGCTAATGGGCGAGAGCGCCCCCTTGTCCCCCGCCTCGCTCCAACGACTCAAGGCGCAGTGGAAGGTCGAGTATGAAGCCTGGACGCGGCGACGACTCGATGACCTGGAGGTCGTGTACGTGTGGGCGGATGGGTTGTATGTGAAGGCGGGGCTGGAGGCGAGCAAGGCGGCGCTGCTGATCCTGATCGGAGCGCTGACGGATGGCCGCAAAGTCGTCTTGGCCGTGGAGAGCGGGCAACGCGAATCGAAGGAGTCATGGGGCGCGGTGTTGCGGGATCTGCGGATGCGGGGGCTGAAACCATGGCGCTGCACCATTGCCGATGGCCATTTGGGGATTTGGGCGGCGCTGGCGGAGCAACAGCCCACGGCCGCCGAACAGCGGTGTTGGAACCATCGGCTTGTCAATGTGTTGGATGCCATCCCGAAGCCCCACCAGGCCGAGGCAAGCACCTGGCTCAAGACCCTGCCGTATGCGGAGACGCAGGCAGCCTGTGAGCGGTTACGCGATCAATTTAGCCGCCGGTACCGCGCGCTGGCCCCGAAGGCGGTCGAACGGCTCCATCATGATTGGGAGCGGCTCATCACCTTTTACCAGTTCCCCAAGGAACACTGGCGCCATCTGCGCACGACGAACGTGGTCGAGTCTCCCTTCGCCGCGGTGCGGCTTCGGACCGCGGCCGGCAAGCGGTTTAAACGCATCGAGTCAGCGACGGCGTTGATCTGGAAAGTCTTACAAGTCGCGGAACAGACGTTCCGACGCCTGAATGCGCCGGAGCTGCTACCGACTGTATATGCCGGCACTCGCTATGTCGATGGAGTGAAGCAGGCCACTGTCGCCCACGAGGATGTCGCCGCCTGATTCCATTTACACACCTATTGACAAGACCTCTCGTGCCCTAAAAAACCTCCATAGACTTTCAGAACACCCAGGGGACGAGGTCTGCCTGGACCTTGAGCAGGATGGTCCTGTGCTATTTGCGGAACATAAGGACGCTTTCAATTTTATTATGGAGACGTTGAAGGAGGCCGGTTGGGTGAGAACCGGCCCAATATTGAAGGAGATGGGTCTCGTACTGACAGCAAAGGGGTTAGAGCGAATTGCTGAATTGGAACGTACCATAGCGGGGGAGAAATCCAAGCAAACTTTTGTGGCGATGTGGTTTGACAGTAGTCTCGACAAGGCTTGGGAGAATGGTTTTGCGAGCGCCTGCGATGTCGTTGGGTACAAGGCGTTGCGGATGGACTTGAAAGAGCACAACCAAAAGATCTGCGATGCGATCATAGCAGAAATCAGAAAGAGCCGATTCTTGATAGCCGATTTCACTGGCCATCGGGGAGGAGTCTATTTTGAGGCAGGGTATGCTCTTGGCTTAGGTATCCCTGTGATCTGGACATGTCGTGAAGATGAGTTAGAGAGCACTCATTTTGATACGAGACAGTACAATCACATTGTTTGGAAGGATGAAGGAGATCTATTTGTGAAGCTCAAACGACGAATCGAAGCGACTATCCCAATGTGATTCAGACCCTCTGAAATGTGTTGCTCATGGTTATAAGAAATAGACCAAGGCCACCTTCCAGCAGTGGCCTTGGCGTACACACTCACTTTCTTGGCTGTCAAGCGGTGGACGGCACGAGGGTCGAGCGAAGGTCCGCCGGAGCGGCGGGGACCCGCCCGGCGTCTGAGGAGGGAAACAACTAACCTGAAAAAGAAAAGGCCGCCGGAGACGGCGGCCTTCCAGTTTTATCGCTCTTTCTGGCTGGGGCAGGGGCGGATACCCTCAATCGCGCGCGTTCACTGAGTGCCGCTGGGCTATATTGTTTCTCCTCTTCGAGCGGCGGTTCGGTCTGCCTTCAACTGCGCGCATGGAACGAGCACCCTTCTGAGGAGTGCGGGTTCTGCGAGCACAGAAGGCAGACCGACCGCCGCGCTCGCCCATTCACCGTGTGGGTTCTGCGAGCACGGGAAGCACCCGTGCTCTCTCCAAACCCTTACGTGCCCATCTCCCACGACGCCAAATACTTCTCCTGCTCTTTCGTCAGCTTGTCGATCGCCATGCCCATGCCGGCGAGCTTCAGACGGGCGATCTCCTTATCGATGACGGTCGGCACCGGATAGACCTTCTTCTCCAGCATCTTATGGTTCTTCACGATATACTCGGCGCCAAGCGCTTGGTTGGCGAAGCTCATGTCCATGACACTGGAAGGATGGCCTTCCGCGGTGGCGAGGTTCACCAGCCGCCCTTCGCCCAGCAGGCTCACGCGGCGGCCGCCGTTGAGCGTGTACTCGTCCACGCCTGGACGAATCTGCCGCTTCTTCTTGCTCAGCTTCTCCAACGCCGGGATATCGAGCTCGACATTGAAATGACCGGAGTTGCAGACGATGGCCCCGTCCTTCATAACGGCAAAGTGTTCCTTGCGGATCACTTTCAGGTTGCCGGTGACGGTGATGAAGAAATCCCCGATCGGCGCGGCCTTTTCCATCGGCATGACCCGGTAGCCGTCCATCACCGCTTCGAGTCCCTTCATCGGATCGATTTCGGTCACGATCACGTCCGCGCCCATTCCCTTGGCCCGCATAGCGATGCCGCGCCCGCACCAGCCGTAGCCGGCCACGACGACGGTGGACCCGCACACGAGGCGGTTGGTGGCGCGCACGATGCCATCCAAGGTGCTTTGTCCGGTGCCGTACCGGTTGTCGAACATGTGCTTGGTATCGGCGTCGTTCACCGAGATGACCGGGAAGCGCAGCACTTTTTTCTCCGCCATGCTCCGCAGCCGGATGACACCCGTGGTCGTTTCCTCGGTGCCTCCGATGACGTGTTTGAGCAGTTCCTTTCGCTTCGAATGGAGATGGGAGACCACGTCGGCCCCGTCGTCCATCGAGACGTGCGGCTTATGACCGATGGCCGATTCGATGTGGTCATAGTAGGTCTTGTTGTCCTCGCCTTTGATCGCGAAGACCGGAATGCCTTCATGCTTCACCAGGGCCGCGGCCACGTCGTCCTGTGTGCTGAGGGGATTCGAGGCGCAGAGCCGGACATCGGCCCCTCCGGCCTTGAGCGTCTTGGCCAAGTTGGCGGTTTCCGTGGTGACGTGCAGGCAGGCGGTGATCCGGATGCCCTGAAGCGGCTTTTCCCGTTGGAATCGCTGCTTGATCAGGCGCAGGACCGGCATCGTGCGCTCCGCCCATTCGATTTTGAGATTGCCCTGGTCTGCTAGTCCGAGATCCTTCACGTCGTAATCCACGGGTCCTCCTTCTAGATGGTCGATTCTATCGATGGTCGATTCTGGTCAAGAAAAAGGGGACGGATCGCGACATCCGTCCCCTTCACTCATGGCCGGTGTGGGGGAATTACAGTCCGACTTCTTTGCGTAATACCTTCGCCTTGTCCGTCTTCTCCCAGGTAAACTCCGGTTCGTTCCGGCCGAAGTGGCCGTAGGCGGCGGTCTTCCGGTAGATGGGACGGCGAAGCTTCAGATGGTCGATGATGCCGCGGGGCGTCATCGGGAAATGCTTGCGCACGACTTTTTCAAGGTTATCCGTCTGCACCTTCTCCGTGCCCTTGGTATCGATCAGGACGGAGACCGGGTCGGCCACGCCGATGGCATAGGCAAGCTGGACTTCGCAACGGTCGGCGAGCCCGGCCGCCACGATATTCTTGGCGATATATCGCGCCATATAGGAGGCGGAGCGATCGACCTTCGTCGGATCCTTGCCGGAGAAGGCCCCGCCCCCGTGGCTCCCGTGGCCCCCGTAGGTGTCCACGATGATCTTGCGTCCGGTCAACCCGGTATCCCCCATCGGGCCGCCGACGACGAACCGGCCGGTCGGATTGATGTAGTGCTTCACGCTGGTGGGATCGTAGAGCCCTTTGGGCATGACGGGCCGGATGACTTTATCCATGATCTCCCGTTCGATCACCTTGTTGGAGATCTCCGGGCTGTGCTGCGTGGATACCACGATGGTATCGATCCGCACGGGTTTCCCGTTCCGGTATTCGATGGTCACCTGGGATTTGCCGTCCGGCCGCACCCATCCCAGAATGTTCTTCTTCCGGACTTCGGCCAGGCGGCGCGTCAGGCGGTGGGCCAGCACGATCGGCATCGGCATCAGCTCGGCGGTTTCATTGGTGGCATAGCCGAACATCAGGCCCTGGTCCCCAGCGCCCCCGGAATCCACGCCCATGGCGATGTCGGAAGATTGGTTGTGGATGGAGGTCAGGACCGAGCAGGTCTGGTAATCGAACCCCCAGGTGGCGTCCCCGTACCCGACGTTCTTGATCACTTCGCGGACGATGTCGGGAATTTCGACATAGGCTTTGGTGGAAATCTCACCGGCCACGAAGGCAATGCCGGTGGTCAGGATGGTTTCACAGGCAACGCGGGAATGTTTATCCTGGGCGAGCAGCGCGTCGAGAATGCCGTCGGAGATTTGGTCGGCGATCTTGTCCGGGTGGCCTTCGGTGACGGATTCGGAGGTGAACAGATAGTTATTGCGCATCGAAACCTCTTGCTAGGGGTTCTCAGTTGAGGTCAGTCGGGACTACAGTCTCTTCCCACGGGCACGCACGTATGAGTGGTACCCCAGCCGTAGGGCAATGTCAAATGGAAAGGCTCATTTCTTTGGTAGGGGCTGGAGCGAGGTCCCGGTGCGGGTCCTTTGCTTGACAGTGATTTTATGCGGTTTGTAAGATGGTCAACCGATTGAGACACTCGCCGAGAACTAGGAAACCGCACGCTTCTCGAATACTCCCAGCACCTGGGTCGGATCAAGGATGCCGGTCGGTATTTCAACGGGTTCCAGGCAACGGTCAGGGTGTCTCCGAACCCTCGATTAACACGGGTCTTTTTTGATTATGGACGGAGAGCCGGAACTCGCCCTTCAACAACCGCCCGCGCCGAAACCCCGCGCCTCTGCCCAAGGGTTCGGGTGGGACGAGGTGTCCCGTGAGGTCGTGGAGTTTTTCGCGTCGATCAAGCTGGCCATGTTCCTGTTCTTGATCTTGGCGGTCACGGCCACCATCGGCACCGTCATTCAACAGAATGAGCGCCCCGAAACCTACATCAAGGAATATGGCGAACAGGCCTACCGTTGGTTCACGCGTCTCGGTCTGACCGATGTCTACCACACCTGGTGGTTTACCAGCCTGCTCGGCCTGCTCTGCGTCAATTCGCTGACCTGTTTCTACAAGCGATTCCCCGCCGTTTGGCGCTCGATGCAGCAGGACAAGGTGAACGTCTCGCTGCCGTTCATCAAGAATATGAAACATTCCGCCGAGATCTCGGCGGCGGG
Organism: Nitrospira tepida; assembly: GCF_947241125.1. Lineage (NCBI taxonomy): Bacteria > Pseudomonadati > Nitrospirota > Nitrospiria > Nitrospirales > Nitrospiraceae > Nitrospira > Nitrospira tepida. The sequence goes on from NZ_OX365700.1 coordinate 1,148,513, forward strand.
GACGAAGGAGTATATCGGCGAGCGGCTCGTCCGGTTTTTGGCGGAAAAAGGCTATCGGGTGCTGGCCAAGAACGAAGCCTCAGGCGTGTCGCTCTACGCCACGAAGGGCATCATGGGGCGCGTGGGGGCGCACATGGCCCATCTCAGCGCGACGGTGATCGTGCTGGGCGGGTTGATCGGGAGTCTCTGGGGGTTCCAGGACTTCGGCGTCTGCATGGAAGGGCAGACCTACCATATCCCCCGTGGGAACTTCGACCTGCACGTCGATAAATTCTGGATCGACTACTACGAGAACGGGGCCGTCAAGTCGTACAATAGTACGTTAACGGTGATCGACCAGGGCAGCCCGGCGCTCACGAAAACCATCACGGTGAACGACCCGCTCGTCTATAAGAACATCTGGTTCTATCAGTCGAGCTATGGCGACGCCTGGGATCGCATCGAGGTGGCGCGCCTCAACATCAAGGACAAGGAAACCGACAAGGTCCTTGCGACAGTCGATCTGGAATGGCAAAAGGAGAAGGTGATCGAGAATCTCGGCCTTAAGCTCACGGCCACCGATTTCGTAGCGGACTTTGCCTTCAATTCATCCGAGAAAAAGGTCTATTCCAAGACGGTGGAACATGCCAATCCTGCCCTGCGATTGGCAATGAATGAGCGCGGAACGTTGGAGGCGACCCCCTGGGTGTTCTATCATTATCCGGACTTGTTTGAGATCCAAGGGTCGAAATACAGTTTCGAGCTGGTCGGCTATCGACCAAAGAAGTTCACGGGATTGCAGATCACGCGCGATCCGGGCGTGAACATCGTCTGGATCGGCTCGACCATGATCGTGGTAGGAATCACGCTGTCGTCGTTCATCTATCACCGGCGCCTGTGGGCGAAGATCGTGCCGCAGCACGACGGCGTCGTGCTGCACATCGGCGGAAACACGCACAAGAATCAGATCGATTTTCAGCGGGAATTCAAGCGCCTGATCCAGCACGTGGAAACCAAATCGGGCTAAGCTTCCACGAGGATCAGCGAGCCATAGAGTTCTAGGAGGGTCCATCATGCTCAAGTCCCTATTCCTGTTCGATATGACCTTCTGGCTGTATTTGGCGGCCTTGGCGCTCTACATCGCCTATCTCTTCGTCCGGCGGCCGGTGATGCAGTTTGCGCCGGCGGGCCATCCGGTGGAGACGTATGACGATCGGGACGAAGGGTGGGCCAGCCAGCTCGGACAGGTCGCGACGCTGGTCACCGTGTTTGGATGGATCGTGAACAGCGGCGCGCTGTTCATGCGGGCCTATGAGCGGATGCAGCTCTCCGGCACCTTCGCCCCCTGGTCGAATCAGTTTGAAGCAATGGCCTATGTCTCCTGGGCGATCATTCTGGGCTATGTGCTCTTGGAGATGCGGTACCGCATCAAGGCGATCGGCGCGTTCGTCGTCGGGATCGGGTTCATCGCCATGGGCGCCGCGTCGCTGTTGCCCTATCGCTATCAGACGGCCGAGCCGCTGGTGCCGGCCCTCAACAGCTACTGGATTTACATCCACGTGTCCGTCACCCTCACCAGCTACGCCGCCTTTGCGATGGCCGGCGGATTGGGCGTGATGTACCTGTTCAAGGAACGGGCGGAACGGAAAGGCAAGAGCGGGGGAATCGCTGCGGCCTTTCCGGATTTGGAAACCATCGACGAGCTGGGCTACAAGGCCATCATGATCGGCTTCCCGCTGCTGGCCTTCGGCATCATTCTCGGGGCCATGTGGGCGAACTATGCCTGGGGCGGCTATTGGAGCTGGGACCCAAAAGAGACCTGGTCGCTGATCGTCTGGTTGATTTACGGCGCCTATATCCATGCCCGCATGACGCGGGGATGGGAAGGGCACCGGGCCGCTATCTACGCCATTTTTGGATTCTTGATGGTGATCTTCTGCTTCTGGGGCGTGAACTTCCTGCTCTCGGGTCTGCATGCTTATGCGTGATCGGGACAGGGCCATGGCTCAGACGGTTTCAGCCGCACCGTCCCCCGGGCCGTCTCAGGGAAGGAATGCCCCGGCTCCGGCCCGTTCCCAAGTCGGCATCGTGCTGACAGCGGCGGCTGTGCTGGCTGTGGTGTTCGGGGTCGTCTGGATGCAGAGCGCCAAGTACGAGCCCCTCACGGTCGGCAAGCCGGCGCCGGATTTTGCGCTGCCCGACCTCGCCGACAAGACCGTCCGGCTGTCCGACTATCGGGGCAAGGTGGTGTTTCTGAACTTCTGGGCGACCTGGTGCAAACCCTGTCAGGAGGAAATGCCGTCGATGGAGGTCTTGTACAAGAACTTCGAGAAGGACGGCTTGGTGATGCTGGCGGTGAGCATCGACCGGGTCACCACCAAGAAAGATATCCCGCCGTTCGTGAAGAACATGAATCTGACCTTTCCCGTGTTGGTGGATTCCTGGGGCCAGACCGACAAACGCTATAAGCTGATGGGAGTCCCGGAAACCTACATCATTGACCAGGACGGCATCCTGCGGGAGAAAGTCATCGGTCCTCGCGATTGGACCAGGCAGGACAACCTCCAGGTGCTTACGCAGTTGCTCAAAGCCGTAAAGTCGGCACAAGCGGTCACCGCATCTCCAGCCGGCGCCTGAGCGCCAGACCTTCCGACCATGCCGACCATGGGCCAGATCTGTCGCAGCATCGTTCTCGTGATGGGGATCGCGGTCCTGTCGGGCTGTGACGGGGGGGACCCGGTGTCGCCGCCGTCCGCTTCCGCCAATGAATCAGGCCTGGGCCGTGTCCAGCCGGTGACGGTCGCCATCGGGGAGCCCGCGCCAACATTCAGGTTGAGGGATCTCGGCGGGAATGCCGTCTCGCTGGAGAGTTATCGGGGCACCGTCGTCATGGTCAATTTTTGGGCGACTTGGTGCGGTCCCTGCCGGGTCGAAATGCCGGCGATGGAGAGCCTCTATCGAACCTTTGCGAGAAGAGATTTTGAGATACTGGCCGTGTCCACGGACCCTCAGGGCGCGGCCGTGACTAAACCCTTCCGCCAGGAAATGGGCCTGTCGTTTCCGATCCTGCACGATGCCGACTACCAAGTCGGGCTCATCTATGGGGCGCGGAGCCTGCCGATGACCTTTATTGTGGACCGCCAGGGGATTCTCCGGCAACGGATCTTCGGAGCCCGTGACTGGGCCTCCCCGGAGGCCGTGCGGTTGATTCGGAATTTCGTGGGAGAGACCCGTCATGACGGATAGCGTGCAACAGATTTCGATGTTTGCGGCCTTCACCGCCGGCCTGTTGTCCTTTGTGTCTCCCTGCGTGCTTCCGCTGGTGCCCTCCTACATCAGTTACATTACCGGCCTGTCCGTCGAACAGCTTGCGGATGCCGAGGAACGGGTCCGGTATCGGCGGGAGATCGTCGTCAATGCGCTGATCTTCATCGCCGGGTTTTCCAGCGTCTTCATCGCGTTCGGCGCCTCCGCCAGCCTGATCGGGCAGGCCCTGATGACCTATCAGGAGCACCTGCGGAAAATCGGCGGCATCCTGATCATCGTGTTCGGCCTCTACCTGCTCGGCCTTCTGAACCTGAGCCTGTTCCGGACGGAGCGGCGGCTGCACTTCCGGACCAGGCCCGCCGGCTATCTGGGCTCGTTCCTCATCGGCGTCGCCTTCGCCGCCGGCTGGACACCCTGCGTCGGACCGGTCTTGGGCACCATTCTCCTCTACGCCAGCACAACCGAAGCACTGTCCCAAGGGGTGCTGTTGCTCGCCTTCTACTCGCTAGGCCTGGGGCTGCCCTTGTTCATCACCGCGCTGGGCGTGGACCGGTTTCTGGCCTACTTCAAGGAATTTCGCGGCTACTTGCGGGGGGTGTCGACCGTCAGCGGCGTGCTCCTGGTCGTGGTCGGGGTCCTGGTCTATGCCAACTCGCTGACGCTGATCACGAGTTTCCTCGAACGATACGGAATCGGGTGGTATCTCGGCCAGTAGCGTCCGAGCCATGCCTCTGCTGCCTGACCTGCAGTCCTTCGACGTGGTCGTGGTCGGCCTCGGCCCAGCCGGAGCCGCCGCCGCGTACGAATGCAGCCGGTCCGGGCTCAAGGTTCTGGCCTTAGACAAGGGTGTGCACCCTCGGTACAAGGTCTGCGGAGGCGGACTCTCAGCCCGCATCGACCAGTTGCTCGGCAGCGCGTTCCAGAGCGTCATCGAGCACATCATCTACGGTGTGCGCTTCGCCTGCGCAGGTGCCGACCCCTTCACCATTGAATCGTCGTCGCCCATCGCCTACATGGTCATGCGAGACCGGTTCGATCATTGTCTGGTCGAGCGGGCGCGCGGGGCCGGGACCGAGATCCGCCAAGGAGAATCGGCGAAGCGCTTCACGCCCGTGCAGGACGGGGTGGAGATCGACACCGACCAGGGGCGATATCGCGCCAAGGTCCTGATCGGAGCCGACGGGGCGAATAGTGTTGTCGCGCAACGGTTGTTTTCGCGACGGCCACGCCGCTGCATGCCGACGCTGGAAAGCGAAATCGACATCGGACGGTCGCCCGTCTATCCGCGCGAGCGTGTCGTGGGAATCGAACTGGGAACTCCGGCCTGCGGGTATGGGTGGATTTTCCCCAAGAACGAGCGGCTCTCCGTCGGGATCGCGGAGTTTCGCGGACCCTCGGCAAGCCCGAGGCGAGTCTTCAGTCGCTTCGTGCAAGGGGAACAGGGACTCAGAAGCATGGGCTGGACGATTCCTCCCCCTCAGGGCCATCCGCTCCCTCTCTTCAACCCCTGTGTGCTCGACGAATCAAAGCCTGACGCGGTGGAACTGGTGAACGGACGGATCATGTTGATCGGGGACGCCGCCCACCTGGTGGACCCGCTGTTTGGTGAAGGCATCTACTACGCGGTCAAATCAGGCCAACTGGCCTCTCGCAGCGCGGTGGAGGTCGTGCGCGGGCTCTCGCAGAGCCTGGAAGGATACAGCCGGGCCGTCTATCGGGAGATCTATCCGGAATTCCGGGTCGCGTCCCGCATGGCCTCCATTCTGTACTCTTTTCCGGGACTCTGTCACCGGCTGGCCCATCGGTACCAGGAGTTCGTGCAGCTCTACTATCGGGTGCTTCAAGGGCACGAGACTTACCAAACCTTTCTCGCTTTGGCCAAACGCTCGGTCAAGGCCTCTCTCTCGCATTGGGTTCCTCACGTCTTCCGCGCCAGGCCGTAACCAGTTGGGAGATTCGTCGAGCAGGATCCGAAGAGGCGGTGACGGAAAGGCCGGTGCGTCAACACCAGGCGCCGAGACGGCATAACGTCAGATTGGGTTGAAGAGCCGAAGCGGAAGCCGGGACCGTCGGAGGGGTGATCTGCGGGATTGTGGCGCGCTGCGGCTCGGGTTCCGGCAGAACGAGCGAGGCCAGCGAAAGCTCGGCAGAAACAGGCTCGGCTTGAGCCGAGGGCGCAGGCTTCTCGACGTCGGTCTTGGCGACCGCCACCGGGAGCGGGCCTCCCAGTTTGGCGAGCAGCTTGTCGCCTTGGGCGCGGATCGGGCTTGTCGGGAAACGGTCGGACAGCAAGGCCAGTTGTTCCCGTGCCCAGTCGGTGGCGCCAAGTTCCTTGTAGGACAGTGCGAGATAATAGAGCGCGTCCGGCGCGACGTTCATTTCCGGATAGTCCTTCAGGATCGCCTCGAAGCGATGGGCGGCCGCCAGATAGGCCTCGCGGCGGTAATAAAATTGTCCGACAAACATGTGGGTCTGCGCGAGCCAATCCTTGCAATCATGAATTCGGGCGACCGCCTGCGAGTCATAGGCGCTGGACGGATAATCGGTTCGGAGCTTTTCGAACGCGGCCATGGCCTTTTGCACGGGCTCCGGGTCCCGGTCGATCGTCCGGGCCTGTTTGAGATAGGCCTCTCCAAGCCGAAACTGAGCGTAGGGCGCCAAGGCATGGGCTCGATGCAACTCCATGAAGTGCGTCAGCTCGATGGACGCCTCGGCATACTCCTCCTTGTCGAAGAAGGCTTCGGCCCGCTTGATGATGACGTGCGGGTCATAGTTCTTCTCGATGGTGTCCCCGACGAAGATCTGCTCGTCCGTGTTGCTCAATGCCTTGCCCTGCGCATCGGTCGGCTTCGGATTGCCGGAGCAACCGGACAGGACCAAGCTAACGGCTGCCAACAGGGAGCAGAGGTGGTGGGCGGAAAGGGATCGCAGTGTCATCATGGGCCGGGCCGGTTGTATCAAACGATAAGGTTCTTCGCAACAGAAAACACTCATTTAACATTCATTTAACAGTCATTCGCGCGACCACCAGGGGCTCATCACATCAATGGCATGTCATGCCGGCGCCGACCAGGAGCCTTGCATTGACGATCAGAAGAGGGGCCCCTATAATCGCCGGGCTCACCAAACAGAGTCCACCCGATCCATCAGCGAGCGCAAGGATGCTTACGAGCCGCATCGTCGGAACAGGAATGGCCGCTCCCGAACGGACGGTCGATAACCGCGAGATCGGCTCGGCCTTGGGCGCCCCACCGGAGCAGATCCACCGGCTGACCGGGATCAGGTCCCGGCGGTGGGTTTCCGGTCATGAGTCGGCGTCGGATCTGGCGGTGGAGGCCTCGCGGCGGGCCCTGGAAGCGGCCGGGTGCGGCCCGTCCAGTCCGGATGCCATCATTGTTTCCACCACATCCCCCGACACGGTGTTTCCCTCCACCGCCTGCTATGTCCAGCGGGCGCTCGGGGGCCGTCCCGTCGCCGCCTTTGATGTGGCGGCCTCCTGTTCCGGGTTTCTGTATGGGCTGTCCGTGGGAGATGCGCTGATTCGATCAGGACAGGCGAAGACCTGCCTCATAGTGGCGGCGGAGGTGAAATCCGCCTTCCTCGACAAGCAGGACCCGGTTACGGCGGTGCTCTTCGCGGACGGAGCGGGGGCGGCGGTGTTGGTTGCGGAAGAGACGATGTACCCGCAACGGAGGGGCATTCTGGGGGTTCGGCTCTACACGGACGGAGCGTACCACGGATTGATCCGCCTGCCGGCTGGGGGATCGCGCCTGCCGTCTTCGGCCGATACGGTGCGCGAGGGGCGCCATGCGATTCATCTGGACGGCACGCCGGTGTTCCGCCTGGCGGTCAGGCGGCTGGCCGCCGCGGTGCAGGACCTGCTGAAAGAATTCGGACTGACGATATCGGACCTCCGGCAGGCGGTGTTCCATCAGGCCAACGGGCGGATTTTGGAGGCGCTGGGGCGCCGCTTGGGCCTGTCGCCCGATCAAACGACGTCGATTATCGAACAGTACGGCAACACCTCTTCCGCATCGCTGCCGATGGCCCTGGACTGCGCCGTCCGAGGCGGCAGCCTCACTGCCGGCGATCTGCTGTTGCTGGGAGCCTTCGGCGGCGGCCTGACCTGGGCGACCGCCTTGATCCGTTGGTAGGCCGCTTCATATTGAACAAGGTTGAAAGGAACAGGCAGGGACCGATGTTTGGATTGATTCCACGCGAAGAAGCGTTCTTTGAACTGTTCCGCAGAGCGGGGCATAACGTCATCGAAGGCAGCCGTCTCTTGAAGGAGATGATGGAAAATTTTCACGATCCGGCCGGGCAGGCCAAGCGGATCAAGGAAGTCGAGCATATCGGGGACGAGATCACGCACGAGATCGCAAAGAAATTGAACCAGACATTCATTACCCCGATCGACCGCGAAGACATTCACGACCTGGCTAGTTCGCTGGACGACATTCTCGACGTGGCCGAGGAAATCGCCGACTGTTTCGTGATTTATAAAGTATCCAAGCCGACGCCCATGGCCGTCCGGCTTGCCGACATCCTCTATCAGGCGAGTGTCGCTGTGGCCTCGGCCGTGGACCTGTTGGGCAGACGCAACGGAGAAATGAGGGAATATACCCTCAAGGTGAACACACTGGAGAACGAGGCCGATCGGCTGTCGCGCGATGCGCTCTCGATGTTGTTCGAGAAGGAGTCGGACCCGATCATGGTGATCAAGTGGAAAGAGATCTACCAGGATTTCGAAAACGGCGCGGATCGCTGCGAAGACGTCATGAACATTCTCGAACGGATTGTGTTGAAACACCATTGACAGCCCCCATGCCTGCCTCCTATCCCTATCGCCCCTTCCTTCGAAGCTGCCCTTCGGGCAGCCGTCCCGTCCGGTGAGATTCTCGCGATGCTAGAAGTGAGCGGGCTGTTGCTGCTGGTCATCGGGCTGGCCCTGCTGTTCGATTTTTCGAACGGCTGGCACGACAGCGCGAACGCGATCGCCACCGTCGTGTCGACCAGGGCCGTGAGCCCGATTGTGGCCGTGACGGGAGCGGGGATCCTGAACATCGCCGGGGCCTACATGTCGACGGCCGTGGCCAAGACGATCGGGTCGGGCCTCGTGGAGCCGACGTCCGTCACGCAGGCCGTGGTGGCCGGGGCGTTGGCAGGCGCCATCGTGTGGAATCTGATCACGCTGTTGATGGGTCTGCCGACCAGCTCGTCTCATGCATTGATCGGGGGGCTCGTCGGGGCGTCGGTCGCGCACGGTGGATGGGAGGTCGTGAAGTTTTCCGGGCTCCGCGCCGTGATGGAAGCGATGGTCCTGTCGCCGTTTTTGGGATTTGCCATCGGGCTGAGCCTGATGGTGGCGATCAGTTGGATCTTCTTCCGCGCGTCACGCGGTTGGGCGACCGGTCTCTTCCGGCGGCTTCAGATCGTCTCGGCCAGTTTCATGGCGTTCAGCCACGGCGCCAACGACGCGCAGAAGGCGATGGGCATCATCACGCTGGCGTTGGTGTCCGGCGGCGTCATTCCCACGACCGAGGTGCCGAACTGGGTCATCGGATCCTGCGCCCTGGCCATGGGGCTTGGCACGGCGGCCGGAGGCTGGCGGATCGTGCGCACGTTGGGCATGCGGATCGTGAAGCTGGAGCCGGTGCACGGTTTCGCGGCGGAGACGGGGGCGGCGATGGTCCTGCTCAGCACCGCGCATTTCGGCCTGCCTGTCAGCACGACGCATACCATCACGACGACGGTCATGGGAGTCGGAGCGGTGAAGCGGTTGTCCGCCGTGCGCTGGGGCGTCACCGCCAGGATCATTTTCGCCTGGATTTGTACCTTGCCTGGCGCCGCGCTCTTGGCGTCGGGCTTCTACCTGTTGTTGGCGAGATTTGTCTGAGGGGCGGTGAGCTGTCCGGGGCGCGCGGCCGGGAGCCGGACCACGAATCGGCTGCCAGCGGGCTGGTTGCCCTCCACCCAGACCTGCCCGTCGTGTTGCTCCACGATGTGCTTCACGATGGCCAGCCCCAATCCGGTCCCGCCCAATTCACGGGAGCGGGCCTTGTCCACCCGGTAGAACCGCTCAAACACCCGCGGGCGGTCGCCTTCGGGGATGCCGATGCCGGTGTCCGCCACGCTGAGCTCGATCGAGCCGACCTCGGCGCCGGGAGTCGGTTCCAGAGCCTGAAGCCGAACCGTGATGGTCCCGCCGTCCGGGGTATATTTCACCGCATTGTCCAATAGGTTGGTCAGCACCTGAACCAGCCGATCTTCATCCCCGATCACCCCCGGCAACCCCTCCGCGACCTCAAGGTGCATCCGGTGCCCTTTCTTGTCCGCCAAGGGTTGGATGATCGCGAGGGACCGCTCCACCACGTTGCCCGGTGACACGAGATCCCGCTTGAACAGGGCCACGCCGGATTCGATCTGGGACAATTGCAGCAGGTCGTCCAGGATCAAATTCAGGCGGTTACTCTGACGCAGAATAATGTCGAGAAACTTGGCCATGGTCTCAGGGTCGTCCTTGCCCCCGTCCAAGAGCGCCTCAACATAGCCCTTGATCGACGTGAGCGGGGTCCTCAGCTCATGCGAGACGTTGGCGACGAAATCTTTCCGGACCGTTTCCAAACGGCGGAGGTCCGTGATGTCGTGGAAGACCAGGACAACGCAGGCTTCATGCTCCCGCCGGCCTCCCGCCACCGACACCTCGACCCGAAGCGTCCGCCCGCTGAGCGCAAGGGACAATTCCCCGGTCTGTCCGGTGCGCCGTTCCAGCACCCGCGCCGTCAGGTCGTTCAGATCGGGATGGCGGATCAGTTCCCAATAGGGACGGCCGCGCGCCGGCTGCGAATGGAGCCCGAACATGCGCTCGAGCGCCGGATTGATGAGCAGGACCTGTCCTTTGGAATCCAGGACCATCACCCCTTCGACCATGGCGGTCAACATGGCCAGCAGTTGGGCCCGATCCTCCGAGACTTCGTGAATCTTGGCCTGCAACTGGTCGGTGATCTGGTTCAGGACGTCGCCGAGTTGGCCCACTTCATCCGGCGGGGCCGACCGGATGCGGTGGCCCAACCCACCGGTTGCCAGGTGTTTGGCCAGTTGGGTCATTTCACTCAGGGGACGGGTGAGGCGGCGCGCAATGCCGATGCCCACGCCCATGGCGATCAACAACGCCGTTCCGAACGCCAACAGAAGATCGGTCTGAACAGAGGCGGGGAGGGCGTCGGGCCATCCGCGCCGAACGATGCGGAGAGTCAACCAGGAGGAAAGGGAGAGGCCGATCAGAACCGTCGCGAGAATCCCGAAGGCAACTTTCCATTGAAACGGCAGGTTCATGCCGGAGCGTCGTATTCCTTCAGTTTGTAACCCAGTGATTTGACCGCCACGATGGCGTCATTGAGCAGGGGAATCTTTTGCTTGAGCCGACGGACGTGCACATCAACGGTGCGGGTGGTTCCGTAATAATCGTAGCCCCAGACCGAATTGAGCAGGGTGTCGCGGGTCATGACCCGGCCGACATTGCGCAGCAGATACTCCAGTAACCCGAACTCCTTCGCCGTGAGGACGACTTCACGATCCTGAACCCGCACCTCGTGACGCGACAGATCCATGACCAAATGCCCGTAGGTGTGCACGGAAACCGTCCCCTGTTGTTGGCGGTCCAGGCGGCGAAACAGCGCCTTGACCCGCGCCACGAGGGATTTCGGGCTGAAGGGTTTGGTCACGTAATCGTCTGCGCCCAATTCGAGGCCCACGATCGTGTCGGCTTCCTCCGCCTTCGCGGTCAGCATGATGATCGGAATGGAGGCCGTGTCCGGAGCGCCGCGCAGCCGCTTGCAAATCTCGAGGCCGTCGATTTCGGGCAGCATCAGGTCCAGGACGATCAAGTCCGGTTTGTCCGACTTGACCTGCTTGAGCGCATCCGTGCCCGTTGAGGCGGTCGCGGTGCGAAAGCCTTCTTTGCCGAGGTAGAGCTTGACGAGTTCGAGGATATCCTTGTCATCCTCGACGATGAGAATCTTCTTGTTGGTGGCCATTGCCGATCCCCGCACAGCGTAAGGCGGGGCCGATCAAGTGTCAAGGTTCCTCCCGGGCCGTCGAGGTGGTCGCGCGGGAAGCCGGCAGCCGTGAGGAGTGAAGAATGAGGAATGAGAAATGAGAAATGAGGAATCGGGGAGTCGTACGGCTGAAGAATCGGGCAGCCGTCAATTCGGTTGACGCCTCCGCGAGATCTGGCGTATCGTGAGCCCTGGCGTTCCGGAAGAGGAGGGCGTGATGCCCGGCATCGGTTCCGGCCCGAAGGAGACGAGCCTTATGAAGATTTATCTGGCCAACCCGCGCGGCTTTTGCGCCGGCGTTGATCGCGCGATCGATATCGTGGATTTGACCTTGAAGAAGTACGGCGCGCCCATCTACGTCCGCCATGAGATCGTCCACAGCCGTCATGTCGTCAACTCGCTGCGGCAAAAGGGCGCGGTGTTCGTGGAGGAGCTGAATGAGGTGCCCGACGAGGCGATCGTCATCTTCAGCGCGCACGGCGTGGCCAAGGAAGTTTGGCGGGAAGCGAACCGGCGCGGGCTGAAGGTCATCGACGCCACCTGCCCGCTCGTGATCAAGGTCCACAACGAGGTCAATCGGGACTATACGCAGGGCTACGAGCTGATCCTCATCGGGCACGCCGGCCACCCGGAAGTCATCGGGACGCTCGGCCAGATTCCGGACAAGTTTCACCTCGTGTCGTCGGTTGACGACGTGGAGCGGTTGCAGGTGGAGAATTCCGTGCACCTGTCCTATGTCACCCAGACGACCTTGAGCGTCGATGAATGCCGGGATATCGTGGCCGCCTTGAACCGCCGGTTCCCCGGCATCAAGGGCCCGCACCAGGAAGATATTTGCTACGCCACCCAAAATCGCCAGAACGCGGTGAAGGCCCTGTCGAAGCTCGTGGATCTCATCCTCGTCATCGGATCGCCGAACAGCTCCAACTCCAACCGACTCAGGGAATTGGGGGAGGATTGCGGGATCACTTCCTACCTGATCGACTCCTGGCAGGACATCAACCCGGAATGGCTGAACGGCGTCCAGGCGGTCGGCATTACGGCCGGCGCCTCGGCGCCGGAAGTGCTGGTCAGCGAGGTGGTGGACTTTCTCAAACGATACGGTCCCGCCGAAGTGGAGGACTTGACCGTGATCGAGGAGGACGTGGAGTTCCAACTGCCCCGCGAACTCGTGTCTATCGAGCCGGTCGGCGCGCGACGCGGTTCATCGGCTTGATCACCAGGCCTTGAATCAGGTTCCCCACGTACTCACGCCCTTTTCTGGTCATGGCCCAAGCCTGAAGAACCGGCTGACAGGCCTGTCTTAGCCCGGTCATTAGTCCAACCGGCCCTATATCTGGTGGGCCATGGTTCTTGAGTCCCCCGCATACGGTATTTTTCTTTGATTTGTCCCATCGGCTGTGTTACAAGCCGCTCATTGTTCGTCCCTGCCTTGGTTGCCGTCACCCATTTCATAGAGGAGGGGCCCGCATGTTTCTGAAGTCCCTGGAGATGGTCGGGTTCAAGTCCTTCGCAGAGGCGAAGATTGAGTTTCCGCGGGGAGTTACGGCGGTCGTCGGTCCCAACGGGAGCGGCAAGAGCAATGTGGTGGACGCCATTCTCTGGGTGCTGGGCGAGCAAAGCACAAAGACGCTCCGCAGCGAACGGATGGAAGACGTGATCTTCAACGGCACCGAGATCCGCAAGCCGATGGGGATGGCCGAGGTCACGTTGGTCATCGCCGGCATCCAGCCGGGCGATTTGCAAGGGATGGGCGATGCGTCCAGCCTGCTCAGCGACTATTCCGAGGTCATGGTCACCCGCCGGCTCTTCCGCAACGGCGACAGCGAATACCTGCTGAACAAGACGCTCTGCCGCTTGAAAGACGTCCGCTCAGTGATGCTGGATACGAGGGCCGGCACCAAGGGCCACACCGTGATCGCCCAGGGCCAGCTCGATCAGATTCTCAACGCCAGCCCGCAGGGCCGCCGGGAGCTGATCGAAGAGACGGCCGGGATCGTCCGCTACAAGAAGCAAAAGGCCGAGGCCCTGCGCAAGCTCGAGGCCACGCAACAAAACTTGGTCCGGGTGCGGGACGTCATCGGAGAGGTCAAGAAGCAGCTCAACTGGCTCGAACGGCAGGCTCAGCAGGCCCGCGCCTACGATTCGCTCCAGAAGGAAGGGCGGACGATCGAGATCCGGTTGCTCTCCGACGACTATCGAAAGCTGATAGCGAGCCGGGGAGCCGTGGACCTGGAGGCGCAGGAGTTGGCTGACCACGAGGCGGAGTTGTCGGCCGACCATGGGCGTCTTGATGCAAAGGCGGAGGAGCTGAAATTGGCCATGCAGCGGGACCATGAACTGCTCCAGACGGTCCAACAGGAGTTGGCTTCGGTGGAGACGCAACGGGCGCAGGCCCTCGGCCAGGTCGAGATCGAACGGAACCGGGCGCAACTGCTCGAACAACAACAGGCCCAGGCGGTGGCCGACTCCGCCCGTTGCGAAGAAGATCGCGCCCAGGCCATGCGCGATGTGGAAGCCTTGGTGGAGCAGTTGGCCATTCTGGAGGCGGAGTTGGAGGAACGGGTGGCCCAGGCGGACCGGTTGGAGGGCCAACTCAGGGACCTGCGAGGGCGTCAGGACGCGCTCGAGGCGGAACAGCGCGAGGCCAACCGGAATCTGCTGGTTGCCTCGTCCCTCGTGGTGGCGGGAGAGAGTACAATCTCACGGTTGGAAGCCCGCTTCCAGGAAAACAGGGAGCGAGCCGCCCGGCTCGCCCGTGAAGCGGACGAACTGAGCCAACGGCGGCAACACCTGCACGACCAACTCAGCCTGCTGAGCAAAGATCGTGAGATCGCCGGAGAGCGGCAGGCGGCGATCCGGTCCGAGCAGGAGGCGACCGCCCGCGAGCTGACGCAGGCAGGCGAACAGTTGGCGGCGGCGGATCAGCGCCGCGCCCGTGATTTGGAGCAGTTGGCGGCGACTGAGTCGCGGCTGCGGACGTTGCAGGCCGTGGTGCGGGAGGAAATGGGCTACGGGCGCGAAGGCGAGGAGGCGACGACCTCCGTACGCGCGTGCGAAGGGATTCGCGATGCGATCGCCGAATGTCTGGTCGTGGCCAACGGCTATGACCGAGCCATTGAAGCGCTGTTGGGCGAGCGGGTGCGCGCCTGGTTCGTCGATAGTCCGCGCCATGCGTCCGAGGCGATCGCCTTTTTGAAGCAGAAGGATCTCGGACGGGGGTCTTTCCTGCCTCTCAGCTTCCGCTCGGAGAAACAACCCGAGCCGGTTGACACGCCCGGGTGGTGGCCGACGCTCTCCGACCAGCCCGGCGTGCTTGGACGGGTCTCCGACGTCGTCGAAGTCCAGCGCGATTCTCAGCAGGCCCTGGCCTCCTTATTCGCGCGAGCCGTGATTGTGAGCGATGTGGACCAGGCCCTTCGGCTGTGGGAGCAGGGAGACTGGATCGGCCCCACCGGCCCGACGTTGGTGACACTGGCTGGCGAAATCCTGGAGCCCGATGGGGTGATCACGGGCGGGTCGGCCCAGGTGTCGGGAGGCGTGCTTCAACGGCGCCGCGAAGTGCAGCAGTTGGAGGAGCATCGAACGACGCTGCTCGCCGGCATCGAAACGCTCCGGGCCACGCGCGAGCACCTGCATCAGCATCTGAATCAACTGCGGGACAGGGCCCAGGCGCTCCAAGTCGATCTCCGGGAGATCGAATTGAAGGCGGTGGCGCTTTCGAAGGACCACAGCGGGTCGGAGCAGAGTCTGGTCGAGCTGACGGGGCGGATGGATCGGATTGGCGAGGAACGGCGGGAGTCGGAAACCGACGCGCAGAGTCTGGCGGATCAGATCGCCGCCAAGCAGCAGGAGTGCCGGCAAGCCGTGGCGCAGCGTGATGAGATGGCCGGGCTGGTGACGCGGTTACAGCAGCGGCAGGAACAGTCGCAGCAGGAGATGGAGGGAACACAGGAGCGGGCCACCGAGGCCAGGCTGGCTGTCGGCACTCTACGGGCCCGCCGCGAGCACTTGGCCGCGGACCGTGAGCGCCTCCGACGGCATCTGGAAGCGTGCGGGGTGCGGCTTGAGCAGTTGGCGCAGGCACAGGAGGAATTGAAGGCCTCCTTGCAGGCCAGTCTGTCCGAGCGGGGTCGCCACCAGGAAGTCTGTCAGGAGTTGGGGCGGCGGGCGGATGAGATTCAGGCTCGGTCGGTGGCTGCCCAGGAGGCGCTGGCCCAACGAGCGGAACTGCTCAAGGATGTGGAGCGCGCCGTCGCCGAGCTTCGGGAGCGCATGGAGTCCGTCCGACAGCGGCGGCTTGAGGTCGAAGTCAAACGGGCTCAGGTGCAGATGCAATTGGAGGTGGTCGAAGGAACCCTCACCGGAACCTATCAGGTCGAGTTGCCGAGAACCGTTCCCGGGGACCAGGAGGCCGATGGCGCGCCGGCTGAAATCGAGTTCCAGGTGGCCAGTGAAGAGGAGCGCCAGGCCTTGCGGGACCGGCTGCAGAAGATTCGCGATCGTCTCGCGAAGATCGGGGGCGTGAATCTGGCGGCGATTGACGAGCATCGTCAGCTTGAAGAACGCTATCAGTTTCTGACCAGCCAGGAAGAAGACCTGACGAAATCGATCAAGTCGCTCAAAGAAATCATCCAACGGATCAATCGGACTACCAAAGAGCTGTTCCAGGAAACCTTTGCGCAATTGCAGGAGAAGTTCGGTGAATTGTTTCAGAAAGTGTTTCCAGGAGGAAGGGCCGAACTCGTGTCCGTCGAGCCGGAGCCGGAGGCGGAGGGCGAGAGTGACGGGCCGGCCGAGCCCGGCATCGATATCGTGGCACAGCCGCCCGGCAAGCGGTTGAAGAGCATCACGATGCTCTCCGGCGGCGAAAAGACCCTCACCGCCATGGCCCTGTTGTTCGCCAGCTTTCTGATCCGCCCCACGCCGTTCTGCATTCTGGACGAAATCGACGCGCCGCTGGATGAAGAGAATATCGGCCGGTTCACCAGGGTCTTGCGGGAACTGGCGGCCAGCGCGCAGTTCATCGTCATCACCCATAACAAGCGCACCATGTCCATTGCCGATTCCTTGTTCGGCGTGACCATGGAAGAGCCGGGGGTGTCGAAACTCGTCTCGGTTCGCTTGACCGATTTGCAGCCTGCGTAGCCTTCAACACGCTTCCTGATCGGTTCGGCCACCTGCCGCCGGGGGGTAGGGATTGCCTTCTCCCTTGACTTGACGGGAGGCGTTTGTTTATATGCCCTTAGAATTTCGAAGCTTTCCTTCATCTCACCGCCAGGCAGAAGGGTGATTCCATGGAAGCCTTCAAGGCGCAAGGGGGCTATTCTGGTCAATGACGCCCGGTACGACTGAAATCACGAGGTTGAAGAATTTGTTTTCCCGCTTGTCGGGGAGCTTGCTTGGCGCCATGCCCGCTCGCTTGCGGACCGGGTCGGCCCGGCCTCGCCTACCCCTGCTCCGCCTGATCGCCAGGAACGAGCGTCTGGGCGCCGCCACGGAAACCCATCCCCGCCGAGTGACCGGCACGGCCCTCAGCCAGCCCGATTCCATTGATGACGCGTTGCGCCGGAGCCAGGCCTGGTTGCTGTCCCGGCAGGATCCCCGCGAGGGTTTCTGGGTTGCGGAGTTGGAGGCGGATGCGACTCTGATCTCCGAATACGTGATGCTGCGTCGCTTTCTCAGGCTGTCGGATCCCGAGCGCGAGCGCAAGGTCGTAAGTTATCTGAAACACACGCAGTTGGCCGACGGAGGCTGGGCCATCTACTACGGCGGGCCGGCCGAGATCAGCGCCTCCGTGAAGGCCTATTTCGCATTGAAATTGGCCGGGGTGTCGGCGTCCGAACCCTTCATGCTCAAAGCGCGGGAGCGGATTCTGGCCATGGGCGGAGTCGTCTCGGCCAACGTGTTCACGAAGATTACTCTGGCCCTCTTCGGGCAATACGACTGGCGGGGCGTGCCCAGCATGCCGCCGGAGATCATGCTGCTGCCCAAGGACTTTTACTTCAGCATCTACGCCATCTCCTATTGGTCTCGGGCGGTCCTGATCCCGCTCCTGATCGTGTTTGCCCATCGGCCCCTCTGCCGGATTCCCAAAGAGCAGGGCATCGACGAACTCTATGTCACGCCGAAAGACCAGCTCGATTTCAGCCAGTTCCCGCCCTTTAAGAAGGATGCCCGCTGGTTCACGTGGCGGAATGTCTTCATCACATTGGACGGGTTGTTGAAATGGTACGACGGGCGTCCGGTCGAATCCGTCCGTCGATACGGGCTCGAGCGCGCCGCGAAATGGATGTTGGAACGACTCAACGGAACCGGCGGGTTGGGCGCCATCTATCCGGCCATGGCCAATTCGATTTTCGCCCTCCGCTGCTTGGGGTATGACGCGCACCATCCGCTGGTCGTGAAGGCGTTGAAGGAAATCGAAGAGCTGGAAGTCCACGGCACCGCCTTCGACCAGGGACAGCCGGTGGACACGCTGCACCTTCAGCCCTGCTTCTCTCCGATCTGGGACACGTCCCTGTTGATGAATGCGCTGGTCGAGGCTGGGCTTGCGCCGGATCATCCCGCGATGGTCAAGGCGGCGAATTGGCTGCTGGCCAAGCAGACGCGCACGGTCGGGGATTGGCAAGTGTCCGCGCCTCACGCCAAGCCCGGCGGCTGGTATTTTCAATTTGAAAATGAGCACTATCCGGACGTGGACGATTCGGCGGTGGTCCTCATGGCGCTGGCCAAGGCCAAGGGCGCAAACGAAGAGGTCAAGCGCGCCGCCATCGAGCGGGGATTCCGATGGGTCATGGCCATGCAGGGGTCGGACGGCGGATGGGGAGCCTACGACAAAGACAATAATCGCATGGTCTTCAATTACATCCCCTTTGCCGACCACCGGGCGTTGCTCGATCCCAGCACGGCGGACCTCACCGGCCGGTGTCTTGAGATGCTCGGGGCGCTTGGGTACGACCAATCCCATCCGGCTGTGGCGCCGGCGCTGCGGTTTCTCAAGCGGGAGCAGGAACCGGACGGCAGTTGGTACGGCCGCTGGGGCGTGAATTACATCTATGGAACCTGGTCTGTGCTTGCCGGGTTGAAGGCGATCGGGGAGGACCTGTCGCTGCCGTACGTCCGCCGAGCCGTGGCTTGGCTCGAAACGCACCAGAATCCCGACGGCGGATGGGGCGAGTCCTGCCTCTCCTATGCCGACGGCGCGCACCATGGCCGGGGCGACAGCACCCCTTCGCAGACCGCCTGGGCCCTGCTGGCCTTGCTCTGCGCCGGAGAAGCGGAGTCGTTCAGCGTCGTGCGGGGGATCAATTACTTGGTTCGCCATCAATCGAAAGACGGGTCGTGGGAGGAGGTCCGCCATACCGGTACCGGCTTCCCGCGCGTCTTCTATCTGCGCTACCACTGGTACTGCCAGTATTTTCCCTTCTGGGCGCTGGCGATGTACCGCAACATCAAAGCCCGGGGCTGTGCTCGAGCCGATGAGCTCCAGCAGGCCGCGCGAACCTCCGGCGAGTATCGGGTCTGATCCCATGACCCCCTGCGGCCCTGCTGCGGCTCGCCTGATCCCCCTTGCCTGACACGTGCACCGCGTCGGCATCTTCGCGGCGACGACCTGGGAAATCAAAGCCGTTCAAGCCGCGCTCGGCAGTTGCGAGCGGACGCGTTTGGGGACGATTCCCTGTCTCGTGAGCCATTGCGGCGGGCTCTGGGTCTATCTGATCCAGTCCGGCATCGGGCCAACCGTCGCCGGAGCGGTGGCCAAACAGTTGCTTGCCGAGGCTCGCTGGGACGCCGTCGTGTCGGCCGGATTCGCCTGCGATCTGAGCCAGGGCCGGGCCGGGGCCCTGCTGATCGGCAACCGTGTGCGGGCGCTGCCGCGCGCCGGCGGCGCAGCGGGACCCTGGTCCGACATTCCGTCCGATGGGGCGTTGCTGGCGCAGGCAGGCTCCGTCTTGGCTCGGTATCAATTCGAGGGGCGCATCGGCCCCTATCTCAGCAGCGATCGTGTATTGTGGACGTCAGCCCAGAAACGGGCCGTGGCGGAATTGTTCGGCGGAATGGCGTTCGATATGGAAAGCGCGGCGTTGGCGGAAGCGGCGCGGGCCTATACGGTGCCGTTCGTGATCGTGCGCGCGGCGTCGGACCTCCTCGATGACACCCTGCCGATGGATTTCAATCGGTGGATCGACCCCGGCGCATCCTGGCTGCTCAAAGCCGGGGAGGTGACGTCGCTGCTTTTCAGTCCCAAGCGCTGCAGCCGGTTGCTTCGCCTGCATCGGCAGAGTCGCGAGGCGGCTGCACAATTGACGGGTTTTTTTGAACGGTTCCTTCCAGTCTTGGTATAAGAATATTTTGGGCTGATGTCATGACCACCGTGATGCCGCGGACGATTCGCCGACTGGGACGGGCCGGCCTGGGGATTCTGGCCGAGATGGGCCGGATGCTGTTGTTTATCCTCGGCGCGGCGGCCTGGCAGGTTCGCCCGCCCTTTCGGCTCAGGCTGATCATCAAGCAGCTCCATTTCATCGGCTTCAAATCCTCGTTCGTGGTCGTGTTGACGGCGGCCTTCACCGGCATGGTGCTGGCGCTTCAGGGCTATTACACGCTCAGGAAATTCGGCTCAGAAGCGTTGTTGGGATCGGCCGTGGCGCTCAGCATGATCCGGGAACTCGGGCCGGTCCTGGCGGCGCTGATGGTCACGGCGCGCGCCGGCTCCGCCATGACGGCGGAAATCGGGATCATGCGGATCACCGAGCAAATCGACGCCTTGGATACTATGGCGGTGAATCCCTTGCAGTATCTGGTGGCTCCCAAGGTGGTGGCGAGCCTGATCGGCGTCCCGTTGCTCGTGGCGATCTTCGACGTGGTGGGGATCTGGGGCGGGCATCTGGTGGGCGTCGAGTTGCTGGGCGTGAATTCCGGGTCCTATTGGAGTTCGATCGAGTCGGCGGTGGAGTGGAAAGACGTGTACGGCGGTATCCTCAAGTCGATCAGCTTCGGGCTGATCGTCAGTTGGATCTGTTGCTATAAAGGCTATTACACGCGGATGAGCGCGGAAGGATTGGGCACGGCCACGACGGAAGCGGTGGTGCTGTCGTCGGTGTTGATTCTCGTATGGGACTATTTCCTGACGTCGGTGCTGCTCTGAGGAATGCGCGATGGAGCCGGAGCCGATCATCCGCCTGAACGACGTCCACAAGACCCTGGGGCAGCAGCAGGTGCTGCGCGGGATCACGCTGGCGATCCCAAAAGGCAAGATGACGACGATCATCGGGCGCAGCGGTGAAGGCAAGAGCGTGTTGTTGAAACACATGATCGGGCTGCTCCAGCCCGATCGCGGCGAGGTGTGGGTGGACGGGGTGGACATCGCCAGATTGCACGCCCAGCGGCTGAATGAGGTGCGCAAGCGTTTCGCCATGCTGTTCCAGAGCGCCGCTCTGTTCGATTCGCTCACGGTCTTCGACAACGTGGCGTTTCCGCTCCGGGAAAAGCTGCGGCTGCCGGCCTCGGAGGTCAATCGCCGGGTGGACGAAAAGCTCGAACAGGTGGGACTCAAGGGCATGGGACACAAGTTTCCGGCCGAGCTCAGCGGGGGCATGAAGAAACGCGCCGGCCTGGCGCGCGCCCTGGTCATGGAGCCGGAGATCATTTTGTTCGACGAGCCGACGACGGGGCTCGACCCCCTGATGGCCAAGACCATTCACGAGCTGATATGCGACATGCAGCGCACGTTCGGATTCACGGCCGTGATGGTGAGCCACGAAATCCCCGAGGTCTTCTCCTTTTCGGATTATGTGGCGATGATCCATGCCGGTGTCATCGCGGAGATGGCTCCGTCCGGTGAATTCGTCAAGACGCAGGATCCGGTGGTCCGCGAGTTCATTTCCGTAGGCGGACTCTATCCGGTCCATCCGGTTTCGACGGCGGGATGATGGGAGAACGCGCATGACACATGAGCGATTGGAATTCGTGGTCGGCCTCTTCGTGCTCGGCGGGCTGTTGTGTCTGGGCTACCTGTCCATTAAATTGGGAAAGCTGGAATTGATCGGCGGCGGACACTACACGGTCCAGGCCGAGTTCCATTCCGCCTCGGGACTCAAGCCGGGGGCGACGGTGGAAATCGCGGGTGTGGAAATCGGCCGCATCAAGGACATCGGCCTGACGGATGATCGCGCCCTGGTCACCTTCCAGATCAAGGACGAAGTCAAGCTGTACGATGATACCATTGCGTCGATCAAGACCCGCGGCATCATCGGAGAAAAATTCGTGTCGATCTCGCCGGGCGGCGGCGGAGATCCGCTGAAGCCGGGCGAGAAGATTCGCGAGACCGAATCAGGGCTGGACCTCGAAGAACTCGTGAGTCAATATGTGCATGGGAACGTCGGGGACAAGAACAAATAAGGCCGGGAACCTGCTGGCGGGAAGGAGAGCACGATGCACAGGGTTTCGAGGAGACAGTCTCGCGGTCACAGCACGCGACTCGTGGGGATACTCGCCTTGACGCTCAGCCTGGCGGTCGGCCTCGACTGGCTGGCCGGCGCGCGCCATACCTGGGCGCTTGCGGCCGGGCCGATGGAAGCCGTGAAGGGCAGCATCGACGACGCCCTGCGAATCCTGGCGGACAAGGAACTCAAAGGTCAGGACAAGTCCAAGGAGCGCCGCCAAAAGCTGGAGGCGGTCGTGGCGTCGCGGTTCAGTTATGAAGAAATGTCCCGGCGTGCGCTGGGCGCCCAATGGACGAAGCTGTCCGAGGCGGAGCGACAGGAGTTCGTGGAATTATTCCGAAGCCTGCTGATCAATTCCTATGCGGACCGCGTGGAGTCCTATTCCGGCGAGCCTATCAACTACGTGGGCGAGCGGGTGGAGAAGGAGTACGGTGAAGTGCGCACCAAGGTCATGTTGGGACAGGCCGAAGTGCCGTTGGATTATCGCCTGATCAACCGGGCCGGAGACTGGCGCGTCTATGACGTCGTGATCGACGGGATTTCCCTGGTCAGCAACTATCGGGGCCAGTTCAGCAAGATTCTCAAGAACGGATCGTACCAGGACCTGGTCGAGCAGCTCCGCAAGAAATCCGACAAGCTTGCCGCCTCGTCGAAGACCCCCTAGTCGTCATGTCTGCTCGTCGTCTTCTGGGGACCCTGGTCGTTGGGATCTGGGTGGGGGTGGTCCTGTGCCTTGCGGCTCCCCTCTGGGCCGAGGTCAAATACTTTCCGGTCCCGGCCGTCGGCACCTCCAAGAATGACGGCAGCGACGGCGGCCTGATCGTTCCCATCCTCATCACCGAGCCGAGTGGCGATCTCAAATACATCGTTGCGCCGCTCCTTATTCACAACTCCATTGTCGGGACCAGAGCCGCCCTGAACCTGTTCCGCTATGACTCCGGAGGACGCCAACTCCGCTTCATCGGCTCAAAGGCCGAGCAGATCGAACACCGGCTCCAACTGAACTATACAGATCCCGCCTTCGCCGATGGTCGCTATGCGTTCACCGTCGGTGGCGCCTTCTTCAAGAATGCCACGGCCCGGTTTTTCGGCATCAGCCAGCAGACGGTCGAGGCGGACCAGACCAACTACACCGATCGCGAGATCCGCGCGGAGTGGAAGTTCGGGATCTATTTCAACGAGGTGACCCAACTGGCGTTCGGGCAGCGATTCCGGGATGTGCGGCTGGAACGGGGGGCCACGGATCTGCCGTTCACCGGAGACGTCTTTCCCACCGTCGACGGAGTGCAGGGCGCCACGATCTTCGGCAACCGCCTGACGTTCCACTACGACACCCGCGACAATTTGGTGACGCCGACCGACGGCGCGCAAATCACGGCCTATGCGGAAATCAACCAGAACTACCACTTGCCGGGCGATCCCTTCTATCAACGCTATGAGATCGAGATCAAGAAGCTCTTCCCCAGTCCCTCCAAGCACATCATCCTGGTCGTGCGAGCCGACCTGCAAATGACCTTCGGCGACCGGGTGCCCTTCTTTGAACAGAGTTCCTTGGGAGGACAGAACAATCTGCGCGGCTACGGCGTCGATCGATTCATCGACAAACATCTGGTGGCCCTCAGCGTGGAGCAGCGCATCCACGTGTTGCGCACCAGGGTGGCGAATGTGGCGGCCGACTTCGAAATCGCCCCCTTCGTCGATACCGGCAAGGTGTTCAGCTCGTTCAGCCAGCGCATCAACCGGGATTACGAGGTCACGCCGGGGATCGGGTTTCGCGGCATTGTCCGTCCCAACGTCGTGGGCCGCGTCGATTACGGATACAGCCCTGAAGGGGGCGCAGTGTTTGCGGGGCTGGATTTTCCGTACTAACCGAACACTCCAGGGCTCACATGGGAAACGAGCCATCCAATGAAAGGACACACATGCGCTGCCGAACGGCGCCGATGCCGGGGGAAACGGAACGGATCATTCGTCAGAAAGCTTCGGCCGGTGAAGGATGGAGGCAGCATACTGGACAGGCTCGCGCAGTACTCTGGGCGATCGTGCTGACGCTCTGTCCGGTGGGAGTCGCGGAGGCGGTGGACGATGCCTTCATCGCCGGCTATGCGACGGGAATACTGGAACAGGAATTTCGGTTGCAAGGGGCGTCGGTCACCGTGACCGACGGGGTCCTGCTCCTTCGTGCGCGGGATCTTGGAGGGTTACGGGCCGACCAAGTTCGGGCGGCGCTCGCGCGGATTCCAGGAGTGGTCAGGATCGAAATTGAGATGGAGCCGGAGGGCTCGGCCACAGTCCCGGCTGGAACGGTTCCCGCTGTCGGGGCGAGCGTCGGCGAACCGTTCTCCCGTTGGTTCCCGCGCGGGCTGCTCTTTGATCCGCTCCACGCGGACCCTCGATGGCCGCACTTCTCCGTCACCTACCGCCGGTTCTTGGACAACAGCCAGTTCAAGAACGGCGCGGCGGCGAACGTCGGAGGGGCGGTCTCGGTCTATCGCGGCGCACCCTCTGCCCGGGGCCAGTGGGAAGTCGGATTTCAAGCCGGGCTCTTCAGCCTGTTCGATCTGAGTTCTTCATCCGGGTCCAACGACCTGCTCAACAACGACTATACGCTTGCGCTCTTTTATGCGTATCGGGGCGGCAAGTGGTCGACATTGCTGCGGTTGAACCATCAAAGCTCGCACATTGGGGATGAATTTCTTGAAAATTCCGGCACGAAGCGGGTGGAGGTCAATTATGACCGTCTCGATCTCAAATTGTCCTATGATGCCTGGGACTGGCTGCGGGTCTACGGAGGCGGAGGCGTCCTGTTGCGGCAGTCGCCGGATGGGTTGGGCAACGGCACCGTCCAGTTCGGGGCCGAACTCACCAGTCCGACGACCTACTGGCAGGGTCGCTTGAGGCCGGTCGCCTATGCAGATGTGCAATTGTTTGGACGGACCGAATGGAGCGTGGGCCATTCAGTGATGGCCGGCGTGCAGTTTGAAAATCTTCGTCTCGACGGGCGGGCGATTCAACTGTTGATCGAACATTACGGCGGGCCGTTCCCGGACGGGCAATTTTTTACGCAGAAGACGCAATGGCTGGGCGTCGGACTGCATTTCTATTTCTAGCGGGCTGCGGAGCCGACAATGCTTGACTCTGGGCGTCGAATGTGCAACCATCCTCGTTGATTCAGAGGCTTGCCATCACTCTTCTGCCGGCACTTTCCATTCCGACCTGCTCGATCGCGAAATTGTAGACGCGAGACGACCTTTGCGGTGAGACCTAACAAGGAGCGTAAGCAATGTCCCTGCTCAAATCGATACACAGTCCCGCAGATCTGAAGAAGCTGTCTCCGAAGGAATTTCCGTTGCTGTGCCAGGAGATACGCGAACAGATCATCTCGGTGGTCTCCAGCGTGGGCGGCCATCTGGCTTCCAATCTGGGGGTCGTTGAGCTGAGCGTGGCGCTGCACTACCTGCTGAATACACCACAGGACAAGATCGTGTGGGATACCAGCAATCAGGCCTATACCCATAAGCTTCTGACCGGTCGCCGCGAGCAGTTCCACACCTTGCGGCAATACGGAGGCTTGAGCGGTTTCTGCAAACGGGAGGAAAGCGAATACGACACGTTCAACGCCGGCCATGCGGGAACCGGCGTTTCCGCCGCCTACGGCATGGTCGAGGCAAGGGACCAGCAGGGGTTGAGGCACAAGGTCGTCTGTGTCGTCGGCGACGGCGCCATGACGGCGGGCATGACCTTGGAAGGGCTGCACCATGCGGGCGGGACCAACCGCGATTTCATCGTGGTGTTGAACGACAATCAGATGTCGATTTCCAAGAACGTCGGGGCGATTTCGTCCTATCTCAACCGCACCTTCACCGGCGAGTTTTTCACCAAGGTGCGGGAGGAAACCTCCCAATTGCTGGGCGCCATTCCTCATATCGGACCGGACATGCAGAAGATGGCGCGCCGTGCCGAGGAATTGGCGAAGGGCATGATTTTGCCGGGCCTGTTGTTCGAGGAACTGGGGTTCCACTACGTGGGCCCGATCGACGGCCATAACTTCGAGCACCTGTTGCCGACGCTGGAGAACGTGCTGAAGATGAGGGGACCGGTGTTGCTCCATGTCATCACCAAGAAAGGGCTCGGGTATCAGCCGGCCGTGGACAACCCTGTCTGGTTCCATGCCTGTCCTCCCTTCGTCCGGGAAACCGGGGAGATGGCCAAGAAGGCGCCGCGCCCGAGCTACACGGCGCACGCGGTCAACACGCTGATCAAGTTGGCCAAGGAAGATCGCCGGATCGTTGCGATCACCGCCGCCATGTGCGAAGGCACCGGCCTGACCGCCTTCGAGAAGGAGTTCCCCGATCGGTTGTACGATGTCGGCATCGCCGAGCAGCATGCCGTCACCTTTGCGGCCGGACTTGCGGCGGAGGGCATGAGACCGGTCGTCACGATCTATTCGACCTTCCTGCAGCGGTCCTACGACCAGGTCGTCCACGACGTGGCGACGCAGAACCTGCCGGTGGCGTTTTGCATCGATCGCGGCGGCTTGGTGGCGGAAGA
Organism: Nitrospira tepida; assembly: GCF_947241125.1. Classification (NCBI taxonomy): domain Bacteria; kingdom Pseudomonadati; phylum Nitrospirota; class Nitrospiria; order Nitrospirales; family Nitrospiraceae; genus Nitrospira; species Nitrospira tepida. The sequence goes on from NZ_OX365700.1 coordinate 1,174,815, forward strand.
CGGCACCACGCACCACGGTGCGTTTGATTTCGCCTATCTCCGGCATGTGCCCAACATGGTCGTGATGGCGCCGAAAGATGAAAACGAGTTGCAGCACATGATCAAGACGGCCCTGTCGTACGACGGGCCGGCCTCGGTTCGTTATCCGCGGGGGACCTGTCTCGGCGTCCCGATGGATCAGCAGCCGGCTGTCCTCGAAATCGGCAAGGGCGAGCTGTTGCGCGAGGGAACGGATGTCGCGATCGCGGCGATTGGGGTGACGGTCGGCCAGGCGGTCAAGGCCGCGGAACGGCTGGCGGAAGACGGCCTGTCCGTCGCGGTGATCAACGGGCGGTTTGTGAAGCCGCTGGACGACGAGTTGATCGCGAGGGTCGCGGGCCAGACCCGCTGTCTGGTCACGGTGGAAGAGGGATCGCGCATGGGAGGGTTTGGCTCCGCGGTGCTTGAGTCCCTGGCCGAGCAGGGGATCACCGTTCCCACAAAATTGATCGGGCTTCCGGATTGGTATATCGAGCAGGGGCCGCAAGACCTGCTTCGGGAAAAGTATGGCCTGACAGCGGAAGGCATCTACCAAACCGTGAAGGGATTCTGGGAGCAGCTTTCCACCAAGGGAGGCGAGGTCCGTGCGCGCAACGTCAGGAGAGAGACCTTTTCCCTGAGGGGAGAAAGCCTGTATCACCCGGAAGGCGACGAGCAGGGGAGTTGAGGGAGCCGGTCGGAATGTTTATCCGTCGTCGAAAGACCAGACAGGTTACCGTCGGGAACGTCAGGATCGGCGGGGATGCCGCGATCTCCGTCCAATCCATGACGATTCCACACCCGAGCGATGTCACGGCGACGGTGGAGCAGATTCACCAACTGGAACAGGCCGGCTGCGAGCTGGTCCGCGTGGCGGTTCCGGACATGGAAGCGGCGGCCGCCCTTCCTAAGATCAAATCCCAGATCCACATCCCGATCATCGCGGACATTCACTTTGATTACCGGCTGGCGCTCAAGGCGGCGGAAACGGTGGATTGCGTCCGCATCAATCCTGGAAACATCGGCGCCTGGTGGAAGGTCACCGAGGTCGTGAAGGCCGTCAGCGACCGGGGCATTCCGCTCCGGATCGGCGTCAACGCCGGTTCGCTGGAACGCCACCTGCTCGACAAGTACAGATATCCCACCGCCGAAGCATTGGCCGAGTCCGGGTTGAACGCCGTACATGCGTTGGAAGATATCGGCTTCACGAATATGAAGGTGTCGTTGAAGGCGTCCGATGTCCATATGGCGGTGGATGCCTATTGGATCTTCGCCCACCAGTCGGATTATCCGCTGCACATTGGCATCACCGAAGCCGGGACCGTCTTGACCGGTGCGGTCAAATCTTCGATCGGACTGGGGTGGCTGCTGATGAACGGCATCGGGGATACGCTGCGGGTTTCACTCGCCGCCGATCCGGTTGAAGAGGTCCGTGTCGGGTTCGAGATCCTGAAATCGCTGGAGTTGCGCCACCGCGGCATCAACGTCATCGCCTGTCCCACCTGCGGCAGGGTGGAGATCGATGTGGTGCGCATGGCCAATGAACTCGAAAAGCGATTGGGTCACATCAAGACGCCGCTGAACGTGTCGGTGCTTGGTTGCGTCGTCAATGGGATCGGCGAAGGCAAAGAGGCGGATATCGGCATCGCCGGAGGCGAGGGCGTCGGAATTCTATTCAAGAAGGGCAAGTTGGATCGGAAGGTGCCGATGGCCGACCTGATGGACACGTTGATCGCCGAAGTCGAAGTGATGGCCAAAGAAAAAGAAGCGCAAGGCCATGAGGAAACCTCTCAAGCTCGAGGTTCCGGACATGACCGGAATCCCTCAGCCTGGAATCAGTCTTTCGCCTCCTCGGAATCGACCAGCACAGGTCGCCGCGAAATCCCAGTTCTTCCGTCGCGCTGATCCACGCCGCCTACCGCACCCAGCGGTTGAGTTCGCCTTCCCATGCCCGCTATAATGCCTCGTTTGCTCTTCGTGGGGCGCCGTACCCAAGTGGCTAAGGGAGCAGTCTGCAAAACTGCGATGCAGCGGTTCGAACCCGCTCGGCGCCTCCAAACCGCACTTCGTGTGGCTGACCAGCTTGTCAGGCGCGCCGTACTTCGTTGATGTCCGCCGGGAAATGCCTCAGTAGCAGGCGAAGCCTTCTTCATTGATGCCGCGAGGGACGCCGCGTTAATCCGCGCATGTCCTTCGCCCGGCGTTCTTTATTCTTGTCCGATCCTTGCCGGGCTCCAATCTCAAGCTGTGAGCCCCGGGCGAGTCTGGAACACACCGCGATCACCTTCCTGTGACCTCAGGTGAAAGAATCGCTCGGAGCGAGGGAGGATCGATGAACGATGTGCGAGAGAGAACCGGGCTGCAAGCAGGGACCATCGGCCTGCATGCCGGGCCAAGGCTGTCGGGTTGTCCTCTACCGATTCTCTAGGCGGTCACTCCACTTGGCCGGGCGCATGACCGTGGACAGCGCCGCCAAGCCGCAGATGAACGCCAACATGGCAAAGCATAGGAAGAGAATCAGGGCGCCCTTCAGATCATGTGGGGAAAAAGTGCCGGTCGCCATTTCAACCTCCACTGTTAGTTTACCACGATTGGGTTCCTTTCCATCCACATTCGCAAGTCCAGGGGGCTTGCGGGTCGACCTTTCGAAGGACCAGACAACAGGAGGGACAATGTCTCATCCATACCCGTGGTCTCGTATCGACTGCCTGCTGCCCAGGTGCTGAATGTCTTGAGGCGATCATGGTGGACCTCACGATGATGAACCACAGGAATTGGAAGCGCCGGATAGACACCATACTGTTCGATGCCATGGAGAGCTATGGTGCTTTCGAGGAAAGGCCGCGGCTTTGGATGGAGAAATTCCCGCGCAGGATTTTTATTTCATGGGTCCGAAATGACCTGACGAAAAGAGACGAAATTCTCTAGGTTTTCTGTGTTCACTCTTGTACGAGAAGGTTTCCCCAAACTCTGTGGATAAACTTGTGCACAAGTCACAAAACAATGGCGTTCTCGCAGCAGACCACGCGGCAATGAGCGACTTGCCTATTTTTTAGGCATTGCGATCGGCCCCTATCCAACCGCAATATCTTGTGGGTTGACTTTGTTTTCAGACCCTCCTCCCACAATCTCCTGTTAAGATGCCGTAACAACCAATACTGGCCAAAACCCGCTTCCAGTGCGACTTTCCGGATTGTCGCAGCCACATCGAGTTATACACAGTTTTCGATTTGTCCTGTGAACGGGCGCCGTTCTGAAATGGGCTGAGAGGGGTCATAACCGGACATGATCGGCCTTGTTTTTGGGGCGGGACCAGGCAGATTTTCTCATTCTCTTAACATGAGGCACGGCCAAGTCTGAGACCTTCAACCCCGCATAAATTGACGCCCTTAAAAGGCCGATGGTAAGATGCCACGGCTCAATCCACAGAATTGGCCAATTTTCAGGCCGATTTCCATCAAGACCAGTGAGGAAGGAGAAAGGGATGGCCGTACCGCTTTCCCAAGCCTATACCGTCGCGAAATATGTGCTCACCCAGAAGGCCAAGGGCGTTGCCCGCTACCCCCTGGTGCTGATGCTGGAGCCGTTGTTTCGATGCAACTTAGCCTGTGCCGGGTGCGGCAAGATCCAATACCCCGACCATGTCCTGGATATGCGCCTGACCCCCCAGCAATGCTGGGCGGCGGCGGAGGAGTGTGGCGCGCCCATGGTCAGCATCCCGGGAGGGGAACCGCTGATCCATCCTGAGATGCCCGAGATCGTCCGGGGATTGGTCAACCAGCAGCGCTATGTCTATCTTTGCACCAACGCGTTGCTGTTAGAGCGAAAGCTGGACGACTACGCCCCAAGCAAGTACCTCACGTTCAGCATCCACATGGACGGCCTCAAAGAGGAGCACGACCACGCGGTCTGCCGGGACGGCGTCTATGACGTGGCGGTCCGTGCCATCCGGGCGGCCTTGAAGCGGGGTTTCCGCGTGACCTCCAACACCACCCTGTTCGACGACGCCAAGCCGGAGCGGGTTCGGGCGTTCTTCGATGAAATGATGACCTTGGGCGTCGAGGGGATGATGATTTCTCCCGGGTACAGCTATCAGAAGGCGCCGGATCAGCAACACTTCCTCAAGCGACAGCGGACGCAGGAGCTGTTCAGCGAGCTGTTGCGGGACCGGAAGCGCTCCTGGCGGTTCAACCAGTCGCCCATGTTCCTTGAATTCTTGATGGGGCATGTCGAGTACCAATGCACCCCTTGGGGCAATCCCACCTACAACGTGTTTGGATGGCAGCGGCCCTGTTATTTGCTTCAAGACGGATACGTGAAGACGTTTCGCGAACTGATGGAGGGCACCGATTGGGACCGATACGGAACCGGCCGGCACGAGAAGTGCGCCGACTGCATGGTCCATTGCGGGTATGAGGCCTCAGCCGTGAACGACACCTTCGGGTCATGGGGCGGCCTGGCGCGGACCGTTCGCGCCATGGTGGGCCCGAACCGGCATGGCTCCGGTCCTTCTCTCCTTCAACCACGACCGCCTCGACATGACGGACACGAAGTATCACGAGCCTGAAGAGAGGTCGCTACAGGCCCGGCGGTTCACTCCGGCTTCGGAGGCGGAGCTGGCCAAGGCGATCGAATTGGCGTTCGACTATCGCGGCGATGTGCGGCTTCGGCTCCGTCACGGCGAAACCGTCGAAGGCTACCTGTTCAACCGGGTGAACTCGGGCGCCCATCCCGATGCCCCCTACGTCGAAATCTTCCCGGTTGATCGGGGCGTGCAGCGCCCCGCTCGAACGATTCCCTACGGTCAGATCGAGGAGATTGAGTTCAGCGGGGAAGATACAGCCAACGGCAAATCCTGGGAAGCCTGGGCCGCCAAAAAAGAATTCCAACGACAGGCCGAAGCCGCCCGCGTGGAAGCGGAAGCGCGGGCAAGGGGACACCTCTAGCGACGTTTCGGCGGCGCCAATTTCCATTCTGACGTTCTCCTGAGCCGATCCTCCAGACGACACCTTCCGTCCTGAACTCCTGGCCGTGGCGTTGAACCGCACGCGCTTGGGCGGCGCGGTCTCCGATGGTTCGTCCCATGTTCAGACGCTCCCGCATCGCAGGGTGACGGTTCCGCGCATACCCTGCGCCGCCGACCGATTCTTTGTGATTTCTTGCGACGCGCGCCGCTTCAGAATCCCCGCGTCGAAGCGAAGCCAGAGGCCTTTGGCACCGGTGTTTGTGTTGACAATAGGTGGTGCCTGTGTTAAATGTCTCGCCCTCTAAGGGGCCGGCACCCGGCGTCGCAATGATGTTGCAAGCTCGCTCTCTGCCGCTCTGGAAGCGGGGTTTTGCAATGGCGCTTCCGAGGCTGGTGCGGCTGGTTCTGGGAGCGGCCGGCGCGTTTATCATGATGCAGCTTGGGTGGGCGCCGGTTGTGACGGCGACGCACGAAGCCGATCACCGGTTTACCGTCGAAGGGTTTGTCTGCGGAGACGGCGGGCGGCCGGTTGGGAAGAGCGAGGTGGTGGTCAAAGACCCTCGCATCTCACTCGGGCAAACGGTCGAAACAAACGAACGGGGATATTACAAGGCCACCCTGCATCTCCATAACGACAATCTCGGTGACGTTCTCGTCATTCAGGCCGCTGGAGAGGAACAGCGGACGAAGGTTCAATTCGATCCGAAAGATCTTGAAACCGAGCGGAAGGTTCGCGTCGACTTCGGGTCCGGTTGTCAAAGCACGGTGGAAGGGCTGCCGCGGTGGGTCTATGTCACCGTAGCGGGCAGTCTGGTCGGGGTCGCGGCATTGACCGGCATCCGCATCATGCGGGGCAAGCAGCGTGCGCAGCCGTCCCGGAAACGACAGAAGAAGCAGCGACGATAAATTCAATAGACAGACGCTGGTCCGCGGGTCGTCGGAGTGTCCTTGCCGGATCGGTTCATGACGCTGGGTGAGGATGGGTGAGCGAGTGACCCTCGGCCGGTTTCGCAAAAAATAGCGCTTTTGCTTGTGCCGACGTCGTCGACCCGGGCGGAAGCGTTTTTTCATGTCCGGAGTAAGGGCCGGAATCGATCACCAGGGCCAACGATCTGTTATTGCGGTCTTCATACACCTGCGGGATGGGTACGGCCCGCGGGACAGAAAGGAGCGGACAAGTCATTATGAAACAAGCAAGCTGGACCAGGATGACGTGGGTGCTTGGAATCGCGGGCATGGGGATCGCGCTCGCCAGTTGCGGGGGTGAAGGAGGGGAAGGCCCAATTGTTCCACCGCCGCCCGCCCCGGCCGAGTATGCGGATAAACACATGCCCGAAGGCTGGTGGACCGACCCCAAGATTGTGGAAGAGGGGAAGGAGATCTACATCGGCGCAAAGAACCCTGACGTGAATTGTTCCAGTTGCCATGGAAAGGACGGCAAGCCGGTGAAGGCCGGGGCCAGAGATTTCCGCGTCGGCGAGCGGATGAAATTGTATTCCGACTCGGTCTGGTTCTGGCGTATCTCGGAAGGGGTGCCCAATACCAAAATGAAGGCCTGGAAGAGCAAGCTCTCGGAAGAGGATCGCTGGAAGCTCGTTGCCTTCGAGCGCACGTTCGGTCTGGCCGGCAAGAGCTGGGATCCAAAGTCGAATGCATGGGTGTCGGCCGGGCAGGTGGCAAGCAAGTAAGTATTTCCAAACAGACGAGTGGAGGGGCGACGAGACATCATGAAAGGCTGGCACCGAAATCTGCTGATCGCGATCGGTCTGCTGACGGTCTGGGGCTCGGCGGCGTATGCCCAAGTGCCCAATCCCCCGGCTGCGGAGTTTCCATACACGGGAAACCGAACGGCGGTGTGGATCGTCGCCCAACTGCACATCCTGTTTGCCGCCTTCATCCTGGGGGCGCCGATTTTCGTGGTGATCTCCGAGTGGCTGGGATACAGGAAGCAGGATCCCCGGTACGACCGGCTGGCCAAGGAAGTGACGAAAGTCACCGTGATTCTGTACAGCATGACGGCGCTCACGGGCGGCCTCTTCATTTTCGTGTTGCTGGCGACCTACCCCCAATTCACCACCTGGCTCATCAATCATTTCTTTCTCATCTTCGCGGTGATCTATCCGCTGCTCTTCATCAGCGAAACGATCGTCCTCTATCTCTATTTCTACACGTGGGACGCGATGAAGGGCGACAAGAAGGGCCGGCACATCGCGTTGGGCGTGCTGCTGAACCTGATCGGAGCGGTGACGCTCTTTGTCATCGACGGCCCGACCGCCTTCATGAACACGCCGGCCAAGGCGGAGGGCGCATCCATCGTCGAGTTCATCCAGAGCGCCACGCTGTGGGATAAGGTCTACAACTACAGTTGGATGCCGATGAACCTGCACCGCCTGGTCGGCAACGTGACCTTCGGCGGGTTTATCGCCGGCCTCATCGCGGCCTATCAGTTCTTGGGGTCGAAGAAGGAAGAGGATCGGGCCTATTACGATTGGATGGGGTTTGTCGGGAATCTGATCGGCGTGGGGGCGCTGCTGTTCCTTCCCTTCATGGGCTACTTGTTGGCCTACGAACTCTGCGACTATGACGCCTCCATCTGCCCCTACATGATGGCCGACCAACTCTCGATGTTCTTCGAGATGCAGGGCGCCATGGTCGGGCTGATTTTCCTGGCGAGCAACTATTATATTTGGCTGAGCATGAAGCGCATCGAAGGCGTGGAGCGCGTGCGGATGTCGTTGTTCACGCTCATCGCGATGATCGCCACGCCGTTCGTGATGACCTGGGCCTGGACGGTCTATCCCGCCCCCGACCCGACCTCCCTGGCGTTTCTGGCCCCGCTGGTGGTGCTCCCGGCCATCCTGGGAAAGTTCATCCCGATGACCGTCTCCTCGCGCACGTTCATCAAGCTGGGCTTTTTGATGATCGTCATCGGGAACGCCATCTGGATGACGCCGCACGGGTTCGTCCCGACGGGCGCCAAGCTGGTGGAGGAATTGGAGCTTCCCTCGGAATGGAATTTCCTCGCCCTGATGCCGGCGAAGAATGCCGCCGCCTTCACGCTGGTGTTCGTGACGGTGCTCAACTACATCATGTACAACCGGGCGATCCGGCAGGGCACGATCGTGTGGGGCAAGATCGACTTCGCCTCGCAGTTCGTCCTGATCTTCCTGGCCTTCAGCGCGATTTGGACCATGGGCCTCATGGGGGCCGTGCGCTCGCTGCTTCGGAAATATTTCCACACGTACAACCTGGTGCCCGACTTCACGCCGGAGTCCTATACGCCGACGCTGGCCTATTCCGCCTGGTGGATTACGGCGATCACGCTGCTGTTCTATATCGTCGTCAGTTTCGCCATCATCGTGACCTTGCGCGCCTCCGAACCCAAGGGCCATGCGCATGAGGCCAAACCGGTTCCGGCAGGAGCGAAATAGGCATCAGGCAACCTTGCGAGCGGAGCTTCGGAAATACAGGGAAGGAGACCGAACGTGATACGGAAAGTGATCGGTGGGATTGTGGTCGGGGTGGGGCTGCTCGTCGCCGCCAAGATCCTCGGCTTTCCGGAGATATTTCAGTACATGTTCTTTGCCTACGCCATGCTGGGCATGCTCGTGTACATGCTCCTCGACGCTCCCTCCGTGAAACCGATCAGCGGCGGCAAAGCCATCGTGGCGCTGATCGTGTTCTATCTGATCCTGTCCGTGTTTTATATCGGCGGCGCCTCGCTCCTGCCGCAGTATGATCCGGAAGACGAGAAGGGCAAAATCGAGAAGATTCTGGCTCCCAAGCGAAAGCTGACCGAGCAGGGCAAGACGGAAGATCTGATCGCCAAGGTCAAGGCGTTGGACGAGAAGGCCGCGGCCTTGCAGGAACGGATCAAGAACCTCGGGAAGGATGTCATTCAGGAAGGGGCGGCGGCCGCGGGAGCCGGTGTGGTCGAGACGTCAACGCCGTCCGGCGGCGCCTCCGTGAACGACCCCAAGGAGCTGGAGCGGTTGGGATTCGAGCAGTGGCAACTGCAGGAATGTTACAACTGCCACAAGCTGAAGGGGGAGGGTGGGAAAAAGCGCGGTCCGGAGTTGGATAACATCGGCTCCTTGATGACGGTCGCCGAGATAAAGGAAAAGATCCTCGAGCCGCAAAGTTTTATGGCCGAAGGGTTTGAGAAGGAATACGAGAAGAAGAAGATGCCGGATAAATACAAGGAGCTGATGGAAGAGAAGGACGTGGATGTGCTGGCGGCCTGGCTGGGGACGATGAAGAACACCTCGGTCAATACACCCAAGCCGATCAAAAAGAAATAAGACGATGCAACAGCCAAAGCTCAGATCGAAAGTCCGCGGAACGGATCGTGAAATCGGCGAGGTGACCCGCATCATCGTCGATCCGCTGTCCCACCACATCAGCCACCTCGTGGTGTCGGTGAACGGTCGCGGCGGGCCGGAACGGCAGATCGAGTCCATCCATATCCAGTCGGTCGGAGACGATCTGGTGCAACTGCGGCTGTCCTCCGGCGAAGTCGAAGGGCTGCCTGCGTTCACGCGGGACGGGTATGTCAGCATTCACGACATCGAGATTGCGCACCTCGAAGATCACCTGCATGTGGAGTCGGGGGAGGTGTTGGTCCCCCTTCCGGAGTTGGAACGGAACGTGCCGCGCCGGAATTTCTTCGCCAAGTTCACCCATGTGATCGGCCTGTTCATCGGCCTGCCGCTGGCTTGGCCGGTCCTGCGCTATCTCATGAAGCCCATGTATCAGCCGTTCGACAACGGCTGGATCAGCATCGGCAACGCGAACAAGATCAAGAAGGACGATTCCGGAGTCCAGTTCAAGTTCAAGCGCAAGGTCAAGGAAGCCTACATGCCCGAGCAGGAAATCGACAAGAATGCCTGGGTCTTGAAGGCGACGCCCGAGGTGTTGGACAAGATCTACCACGGCAAGGACATGGATTTTCGTGATGAGAAGGGGCGGGTGGTGTGGACGAACAAGAAGGACGTCCCCTATGTGGCCTTCTCGGGCAAGTGTCCCCATCTCGGCTGCGGCTACAAGTGGCGGAAGCACAAGGTGCTGGGAGAGGTGTTTCTCTGCCCCTGCCATCTCAGCATCTATGACGCGGCGGGCAAGGTGCTCGATGGGCCGGCGCCTCGTCCTCTCGATCCATTGCCCATTCAAGTGACCCCGAGCGGCGACATCAAGATCATCGACATGGAATTCAAGGCCGGCACCAAGACGCAAACCCGTATTATCTAGCCGCGACGTATCTCAAAATGGACACGCCATCCACCACGACACAGCCGTCCCCGATCGAAAAAGTCGTCCAATTCGTCGATGAGCGGATCGGCCTGCAGAAGTTGCAGGCCAAGATGCTGAACGAACCGGTGCCGGGCGGTTCGCGCTGGGCCTATGTGTTCGGGTCGGTGTTGCTCTTCATCTTCATCATGCAGGCCGTCACCGGCGTACTCCTGATGTTCTATTACGTGCCGACGGCGGACCATGCCTACGCCAGCACACAGTACATCATTCACGAGGTCGATTACGGCTGGTTCCTGTTGAGTTACCATTTCTGGGGCTCGACCGCGATGGTCGTCTGCGTCTTCGCGCACATGTCCCAAGTGTTTCTATGGGGCGCCTATAAGAAGCCCCGGGAAATGATCTGGCTGGTCGGCTTGGCCCTGTTCGGCCTCGTCATGGGGTTCGGGTTCACGGGCTATTTGCTCCCCTGGGACCAGCGGGCCTACTGGGCGACCACAGTGGGCGTGGAGATCATGGACAAGACGCCGATCGTCGGCGACTTCATGGCGCGCTTTCTGAAAGGCGGCCCGACTCCGGGCCAAATGACCTTAAGCCGGTTCTTCGTCATCCATGTCATGATCCTGCCGGCGCTCCTGATGGGCCTGGCGGGCCTGCACCTGTTCCTGTTTAGAAAGGCGGGGCCGGCCGGACCGTTCCGCGGCAGCCCCGAGGAGTTGAAGGCCAAGACGGATTACTTCTTTCCCAGGCAGATTTGGAAGGACATCGTCGCCATGGTGGCGGTATTCTTCACGACTGCCTGCCTGGCGTTCTGGGAGCCGGTCGTCTTGCTCGAAGAAGCCACGCCGGACCCCGGGGAGTATCATCCGGAACCGGAATGGTATTTTCTGTTTCTCTTCCAGATGCTGCGCCTGAAGATCTTTTCCGGCGAGTTCGGGCAGTTCGTGGCAGCCACGGGGTTGCCCGGTCTGTTCATGCTCTTCCTGGCGGCGTTGCCGTTTATCGACCGAGATCCCGAGCGCAATATCTTCAAGCGGCCGCTCGCGCTGATCGGGTGGCTAGTCGTGATGGGCAGCATCCTGGTGTTCACGGTCTCGGCCATTATCAATCGCGAATTCCTCGAATAACCAGAGCACAGATCTCATGTCCTCAATGAAGCTTGCCCTTCACGTCCTCTGGTCGGCCTGTTGGACCGGACTGCCAGCCAAGCTGGGCCTGGCCCTGCTCATGATGGCCATGGGCAGCATGCACCTTGAACACATGATGGGCGTCGCGTTCCTCTTTCTGTTGACCACGCCCGTGTCCCTGCTTTCCGTGCCGGCGTTGCAGGGGTTGGCCGACCTTCATTTGGGAGAAGGCGCCGGCCTCGGCATCCTCTTTGTTCTTTGCATTCCCATCGACATGTGGGCCGTCGGCCTGGCCGCCCGCACGGTCTTCATCGAGCGATTGAAGGTCGAGCCGCAAGGATCGTTTGGGGTCCGGCTCTGGGGCCTCCTTGTCCTAGCCGGCGGCTTCTATGTGACCCTCCTGTGGCTGATCGAAGGGCTCGTGACCGGGATCGGCAAGGATCTGGCGCACTGGTTCATGGAATTGGAGATGATGAAGGGCCTGCCGGTCGCGGAGCGGATCGGGGTCGAGCTGATGATCTGGGGCTCGATCTCCACCATCTCGCTGGTGATTCTGCTGGCCGTCGGATTGAAGATCGCCGGCGCGATTATTCAACGGGAAGCGGCCAAGGCGGCGCCCTTGAGCGAGTCCTATCAGCACCTGGTGACCCGCTGGGACCTCATGCGCATCCCGGCCGATCAAACCTTGATGCTGACCTCGGTGACCGCCGCCGGCGTCTTGCTGATCTTCGTCTTCTGGGGAGCGATGCCGGTGACGACCCCGCATCCCCATCAGGATTATAAGAAGCCGGAGGTGAAGGCCGCGCCACATGTCAAACCGGCTGACCGTATTGCCAAGGGTGAAAAAGTCCTGGCGCAGGTGGAATCCCAAGTCGTCGCGCTGGAAGCCAGGCAGGCGGAGCTGGAAGCGGAAAAACAAAAGGGAAAGCCGAAGCCGCAGGCAAAGGAAAAGGCGAGCGCGAAATCCGACGGGGCGAAGGGGCCGGCCCAGCCTGCCGCGCCGCAAGCGGCCAAGCCGTAAGGCGCCGGCCAAGCAAGGGAGATCAGCCATGAACCGATATCTCGACGATCTCAAGCAGGCGTTACGCAACACGCGCCCGACGGGGTGGCTGGGTACGGCCGTGGTGCTGCTCGGCGCGTTCGTGCTGTTTCCGGCTCTGGGACTGGCTCAAGAGGGCGGGGCGGCTTCCGCGCAAGTCGCCTATCGGGATATTCCTGGCATCGGCAGCCGGAACATCATTTGGATCATCGCCCAGTTGCACCTTCTGCTGGCGGGCTTCGTGCTCGGCGTCCCGATCTTCGCATGGGTCTGCGAGATCGTCGGCTGGAAGGGAGGCGACAAGCGCTACGACAAGCTGGCGAAAGAGTTTACCAAGCTGCTGACCTCTTCCTACGCGACTACGGCATTGTTCGGGGGCATTCTCCTGTTCATGCTCATCGGCTTCTATCCAAAGCTGATGAATTACCTGACCGACATCTTCTTCCCCTCCTTTGTCGTCTATTGTCTCCTGTTCCTGCTCGAAACCGCGACGCTGTATCTCTATTGGTACGGGTGGGACGCCATGTCGGAAGGCGGAGCCAAGACCTTCCATGTGTTCCTGGGATTCCTGCTCAACGTCTTCGCCTTCTTCATCATGATCGTGCCGAACTCGTGGGCGACGTTCCAAGCCAGCCCGGTAGTGATTTCCGAAGGATCGGACCTGGCCAGGGCCTGGGCCGCCACCTGGAATCCGACCTGGTGGCCGGTCAATATCCACCGGCTCATCGCCAACGTCGTGCTCGGCGGCTACATCTGCGGCGCTTATGCCGGTGTTCGGTACCTGTCGGCCAAGACCCCGGACGAGCGCAACCATTACGACTGGATGGGGTACGTCGGCAACTTCATCGGCGTGTTCGGCCTGCTGCCGCTGCCCTTCGCCGGCTACTGGTTGATGCGCGAAATTTATCAGTACAACCAGCAGATGGGCATCACGCTCATGGGCGGGTTCTTGTCCTGGCTGTTCATCCTGCAAGCCATGTTGATCGGGGTCCTGTTCCTGGGCTCGAACTATTATTTCTGGATGGGCATCACGCACCGGATTCAAGGCTCGGAGGTGCAGTATCGCAAGCCGATCATGGCGATGCTCATCATCCTGTTGCTCTGTCTCGGCGTCTGGATGACACCGCACTCGCTGGTCGCCAGCTTGGAAGAGGCCAGAAAGATGGGAGGCACGCACCATCCGTTGCTCGGCGTCTTCGGCGTGATGAGCGCAAAGATGACCGTGGCGAACTTGATGATCCTCGTGACCTTCATGAGCTTCATCATGTACTGGCGCGCCGGCAAGCAGGAAACGGCGACCTGGGCAAAGCTTGCGAAAGCGGTCATGAACGCGGTGCTGTTCATCGCGGCTATTGCCGTCATCATTCTCGGCGTCTGGGGCTATTTCGTTCCCGCGATCGTTCGCATCAACTATTTCTCGACCTCGCAGGTGCTGATCGTGCTGTTTGTCATGTTGACGATCACGCCGCTCACCGCGCTGCTCTTGAAGAGCGCCCGCACGACCACGGAAATGGTCTGGGGACAGATGCCGCCTCGGGCCGGCTACGCGCTGGTGCTCAATGCGGTAATGGTGATCCTGCTCATGACGCTCATGGGCTATGCGCGGTCGTCGTCGCGCGTCCATTGGCACGTCTACGGCGTCATGCGCGACTCCTCGCAATATGCCTATTCGCCGGCCTTGGGCTATGCCGCGGCCTTCATGGCGTTGAACACGTTCTTGTTCTGCCTGCTCGTTTCCTTCATCTTCTGGGTGGCGACCATGGGGGACAAGGCCAAGGAGAAGGGTGGCCACGAAGAACCCAAGGGCAAAATGGTGCCGGGCGCCATTCCGGCCATGGCGGGCGGATCGCCGGCCTTGGATAGCATGAGTGCGTCGCCCCGGGAGAAGTGAAGACAGCTTGAAAGGGACGTCCGACTATGAGTGAAGTCGCGCTGCTTCAGTTGATCGGATTGGCGATCGTCGGAAGCGGGATTGCCATTCTCCTCTTTATCCCGGCGAGATTCGTCCGGGTCATGGGCTTCGTCATGATCGTGCTCGGCCTCTTTGCGCTGGTCGCCCTGGCCGTCCCGCAGATGGCGTCATTGCCGCCGGCGGAAGAGAAGATCGACCTGGCGACGATCAAGACGCCGGCCGACATGGCCGCCATCGGCCAGAAGATCTTCTTCAGCAAGGGCCAATGCGCCCTTTGCCATTCGATCGGTCCGAGCGAGTCAGCCCGTTGTCCGGATCTCAAGGGCATCGGCGCGAAACTGTCCAAGGAATTCATGTATGAGAGCCTGACCCAGCCGCAGGCCTATATCTATCTCGATTATCGCCATGAGGGGCCGCCGAAGGAGTATCCGGCGCGGATGCCCTACATCAACAAGAACCCGATCGGCCTGTCGAAAAACGAAATCCTGTCGGTCATTGCCTTCTTGCAGCAGATGAGCGGCGAGCCGATCACGGTGAGCACGGCCGATCTCGACACGACGAGCCCGCAGCCCAACGGCCAGCCGACCCAAAAAGCCGAAGCTTCTCAACTGGCGAAGGCGGCGAGCCTCAAATAACGAGCGGAGAGAACGGGAGGAAGGACCATGAAAGGGGGAGTTCTCACTAAGGCGCTGATTCTGATGGTCGCCGTGTGGGCGTTCCTGAAGCTGGGCATGCCGCTGTTTACGGCTCCGCTCCCCAACAGCTTGATTTTCTTGTATCTGATGCTGACCCTGTCCGGGATCGTCATTTTCGGCACCTTGAGCGGCGCGTCGAAGGACGCCTTCTGGGGGCCGATCTCGCGCTTCATCACCGGCGACAACCTCGGCGCGTTGCAGGGAGCCCGCTTGGCGGTGCTGATCCTGTTTCCGCTCTTGATCGGTTGGCAGACTTACGGGAGCACGGCGCCGAGCGATCAACCGCCTGCCGAAAACCGCACCATACACCCGGCGCCTCCCGGCGAGTACACAGGCCTGGCGAATCCGGTGCCCAACACGCCGGAGAACATCATGACGGGGAAGGGGCTCTATGCGGCCTTCTGTTCGCCCTGCCACGGCGGCAATTTCGACGGCAAGGGCGTGGCCGCCAAGGGATTCAACCCGCCGCCGGCCAATTTCGCCGATCCGACCACGATTGCGATGTTGCAGGAGAGCTATCTCTTCTGGCGGATCAAAAAGGGCGGGGTCGGGCTGCCGATCGAGGGCATGCCCTGGAAATCGGCGATGCCGCGCTGGGAGGTCGAGCTGCCGGACGAATGGATTTGGAAGATTATTATGGGTGAATACGACGGGGCGCATCAAAAGCCGAGAACGTGGGAGTGACCCTCCGTCGGACACACTGAAGACTGGGTGAGAGAGGCCGCTATGTCGCAATGCAGCGCATCCTGGGGACGACCGGTGACAATCATAGGCGGGGGGCTGCTCGGCCTGATGCTCATGGCAACCGCTGCCGTGGCCCAGGAGAGCGTCGCCGTCCGGGCCAATATGGTGAAGGGCAATCTGCCGGTGGACGATCCCACGGCCGCCGCCTGGACCCAGGCGCCGGCCTCAGAGTTTCCGATGTCTCCCCAGGTGCATTGGAAAGAGCGCATTCAGGCGGTGACGGTGAACAGCGTGAAGGTGCGGAGCCTGCACGACGGGACGAACATCGCCATCATGCTCGAATACGAAGATCCCACGCAGGACCCGGACGATGCGGCGGCCCTGGAGTTCATGGTCGGCGACAAGAAGGCGCATTTCGCCCACGGCCAGCCCATGTTGCAGGTCGAAGGCGGTCCGGTGAACATTTGGTACTGGAAGAACAAAGATGGCAAGGCGGTCGACATGACGGCCAAGGGCTTCGGAACGCTGAGGCCGCAGGCCGACCAGGACGTGAAGGCCAAGGGGGTGTATGACAACGGCAAGTGGCGGGTCGTCTTCTCTCGAGCCCTCACCACGGGCAATGTGGAAGAAGACACGCAGATCAAGCCGGGCGAGTTCATCAACATTGCGTTTGCGGTCTGGGACGGCATCAAGACGGAAAGCGGCGAAGTGAAGGAGAAAGGATCCCAGAAGGCCGTCTCCTCCTGGTGGTATTTCCGCGCCGAGCCGCCGGCGGATTACTCAGCCTATCTGTACGCGCTCATGGCGATGGGCATCGCCGCCGCCTTCCAGTTTGTCCTGATCCGAAAGCTCAAGAAGGGAGCCTCGGCATGATCGCACAGGCACGTTGGCGAAGGATGGTCGTGGGCGGCGCCGTGCTCGGCGTGGTGGCGGCGAGCAGCATCGTCGGCTGCGCGCTGTTCCAGAGCGAGCAGGTGTCGAAGGGCCGGGAACTGTACAACCACTACTGCTCCCACTGTCACGGCGAAAACGGCCGGCAGAACGAAGGCTACAACTGGGCGTCGATGCCGGACCCCAAGCCGAAGGACCTGTCGAACAAGTCCGAAATGTCCACCTTCAAGGATGAAGAAATCTTCAATACGATCTCGCGGGACATGAAGGACACCAGCCCCGAAGGCGGAGACAAGATCGGAGACGATGAGTTCGCCGTGCCGACCATGCCGACGTTCAAGTACACCCTGTCCGAAGAGGAGATCTGGTCGATCGTCGCCTACGTCCGCACGTTGCACGGGATGAAGCTGACCTACAACGTCGAAGAGCGCAAGAAGGAAATCAAAGACGCCTTGCAGGCCGCGCAAGCCAAGTATGATGAAGCCAAGGCGGCCTACGAAGCGGCGGAAAAGAAGGCCAACGAAGAGGCGGAGCAAAAGGGCAAGGAGGTCGACGACGACGCCTATGCCAAAGAGGCCGCCGCCTTGGCCGCCGCGAAAAAGGCGCTGGACGAGGCGAAGAACGTCGATGAGCGGTTTGCCAAGCGCCCGAAATTCCCCCAGGTGGCGAGGCCGGACCTCGCGATGAAACCCGATGCCGCCGAAAAATCGACCGAGCTTGGAAAGCGGCTCTACACCAACAAATACGGCTGCAACGCCTGCCACGCGGTGAACCAGGAGGGAGGCAAGGTCGGGCCGGCGCTGGATCGTGCCGGGTTCCGGCTGAACCCGAGCTGGGTCTACCGCTGGATCAAGTATCCGCAGGCCATGAAGCCGGAGAGCCGAATGCCCAACCTCGGCATCAGCGATCAGGACGCCAAGGCCATCAGCCTGTATCTCAGCACGTTGCGAGCGCCGCGAGAGGCTCAAGTCGCCGATAAGCCCGCGAGCTGAGCCCGCCCAAGGTAAAGAACGTTCGTCGAAGGATGACCCGTAGGATGCTGGAAAAGAGCGTTGGTTCACCCTCCAGGTGAACGTCCCCGGCCAGCGAGCCGTCTCAGCATCCTACCAATAGCCTGCGAGGATCCCACCCAGAATCGCCAGCCCGAACCACACGTGCTGGCGGAAGAATCGAAAGGCCAGGGCCGGCGGGATTGGCTCACGGACCTGCCACGTTTGGATGACCATGCCGATGGCGACGCCGGCGAGGATGGCGTAGAACGCCGGCCCGATCTGTTCGGCCCATCCGGCGAGCCCCAAGAATCCCAGCATCAGCCCCTCGAACCCAAGAATCGCCAGCCACGCGGCCTCTCCGAACAGCAGCGCCGAGGACTTGACCCCGATCTTTTGATCATCGATGCGGTCTTGCAGCGCATAGACCGTGTCGTACGCCACGGCCCAGCAGACGGTGCTGCCGAACAGCAACCAGGCCGGCAGTTCAAGCCTGTGCCGGGCGGCGGCCCAGGCCATCACCACCGCCCAACCGAACGCCACCCCCAGCACGGCCTGGGGCAGGGAGACGAACCGCTTCGCGTAGGGATAGCCGGCGGCCAGCGCCACCGCGAACGGACTTAGCAGCCACGTGATGGGCGGCAGCCGTAAGAGCAGGAGGACCGCCAGGCTGAGCAGGACAAGGACCGCAATCCACGCGTCGCGCACCGTGAGGCTCCCGGCCGCCAGCGGGCGGGATTTCGTGCGGGCCACGTGACGATCGACGTCACGGTCAGCCAGGTCGTTGAGGATCACCCCCGCGCTCCGCATGAGAAAAGCGCCGGCCAGGAACAGGCAGACCAATTCCCCGTCCGGACGGCCGTGGGACGCAAGGGCAAGCGACCAGAGCGAGGGCAGGGCCAGCAACAAGGTGCCCGTTTGGGATCGGAGCCGGATCAGGCGCGCCAGGTGGGTCCAACGGGAGCGGTCCGGGCTGTCATGCGCGGATGTCTCGCCGGATATTCGGGCCGAGGCGTCGGATGCGCGTGAACGGGGGGCGGTCACAGGAGGACCTTAACGAACCGGCGGCGGGGGAGTCAACGTGTAGGGCGGCGATGGCAGATACCCCAAACCGGCGTCCTATTGTGTTAACAGGTCGTTTGAGTATACTAGCGAATGAGCGGGTCCTGGCGTATAGCTCACGTCCCCCCTCCGCAGCGTTCCAAGCGAGTTCCATGATGGCTCCAAGGCTCGTGGTCATCACGATCAGTCTGTGGATGCTGGCCGGATGCCAGTCTGCGTCGACTCGCGACAGCGCGTCAGGCTCGGTGGAGACACAGACCGTTCTCCAGTCTCGGGCGTCTGCGGAGACGAATGAACGGAGTCTCGAACCGGAGTCGGCCGGGCCCTCCGCTACCCTGTCCTTTCGCGCAATGCTCCGGGATGAGAACCGCAACCACGTGCTGGAGCAGGGCGAGCAGATGACGTTGGAGGTCGAAATCACCAACCATGGCCCAGCTCCCGTATCGGACCTCGAAATCCGCTATAGCGGCAAGGGACGGATCGCGGAGCAATTCACCCAACCTCTGCGCGTGGCGGCATTGTCGGCGGGGGAACGCACGCGGCTGGTCGCGACCGCCAAGGCGCCTCCGGTCAAGCAAGTGGAACAGGGGGAATTGACGGTTGAATTGGTGAGCGGAGACCATATACAAATCCCGTCGCCCAAGACGTTCATGGTGGCGGTACGGCCCGGATCGGCGGATCAGATCGAAGTGCTCTCGGTGGACGTCGACCAAATTCCCAATAAGCCGCGCGGGACCGGACAGCCGCAAGCAATCGGGATCGCCATCGGGATCGGGAATTACCGGGATGCGGGTCAGGCCGGCGGTCGCTATGCCGTCCATGACGCGGAGATCACCGCCGCCTATTGGCGCACGGTGGTCGGGGTGCCGGCATCGCAACTCAAGCTGCTCACCGGGCGGCGCGCGCTGCGCGACGATTTCGTGGATACGTTCGAGACTTGGCTGCCCCAACAGGTGAAACCGGGGTCGCTCGTCTATCTCTATGTGTCCGGCAAGGCCTCGGTTCATCCGACGACGGGGGCGGTGGAGTTGGCGCCCTACGACGCGCTGCCGTCCTCGACGGAGCGGCACTATCCGCTGCGGCGCCTCCACGCGGCCTTGGCGAGGCTGCCGATCGAACGGGCGCTGGTGTTTTTGGAGTTGTCCCTTGAACCGTCGAGCGGCGGCTTAGCGCAGAATCCGTCGCCGCCTCGGTGGGAGACGCCCGATCTCACGGCCCATTCCGGCAAGATTGTGCAGGTAATCGGCAATCAGGCGCTGCAGGAGGCGCATGATTATCCGCTCGGCCGGCATGGGCTCTTCACCTATCACCTGTTGAAAGGCTTGGCCGGAGGGGCGGACCTGAAGAAGGACGGACGCGTGTCGCTCGGTGAATTGTGCCGGTACGTGAAGGAGCAGGTGCAGGACGTGGCCCGCACGGAATTCGGCAATCAGCAGGAACCCACCTGCCGGCCGTCGCCGGCGGACGACGCGCTGGCGCAGGTCGTGCTCACGCGCCTGAAATGAGCGGCAGCTTCGTTGACAGCGAGTGGCGGGGCCGCTATCATGCCGACTTCCGCATTCGAACCCTCACCAGCATGCCGGCGTAGCTCAGTTGGTAGAGCAGCGGTTTCGTAAACCGCAGGTCGCTGGTTCGATCCCAGTCGCCGGCTCCATACCAACCTTCGGTTGTACCAGCGGCTCATCGGGCGAAGCCCCTCCCCATTGACGCCGCTGGAGAAAACCGCAAGTGGCTTGTTCTCCTGATCCAACCTTCGGTTGTGCCGCTGACCTATTTTGAAACTTATCGTAACGAAGGTCAGCAGAGAAATACCTCCAGTGATTGTTTCTTTTGATCCAACCTTCGTGTGAGCCGGGCGCTCTTCATCGGTGTTCCGTATATGACGCGCCCGGAGAAAACCGCCAGTAGTCTTGTTGTTAGATCCGCACTTCGTGAGTCCCGCCGGCTCTTCAGGCGCAGCCTTCTTCATGGACGCCGGCGGAGAAACCCCTCCAAGGATTCCCGTTACTAACCTTCATGTGTACCAGCGGCTCATCGGGCGTAGCCCATCCTCAATAGCTCCGCTGAAGAAAACCACCAGTGATTGTTTGAACCAACCTTCGGTTGAACCGGCGGTTCATCAGGCTGGCGCGTAACCGTCCGGTCATTGGCTCTCAAGCGGCCTTGCACCCTGGTGTAGCAACATGTTCTGGAAGGGCACTCTGTGAGCTTCTTTTTGCCCAGATGGCGGCAGTTTGGTATGGTTAATGAAGCGCATCACCGATGTTGGGCCATGCACCGCTCATCTCTTTGCTTGAGAAGTGAGTTGGAGTGATCCACATCGCGGATAAATCGGAGGGACACGTATGGAAACGACTCACAAAGTGACCAAAGTGACGCAGGTCCTTGTCGCCATAATCACTGCAAGTGCGTGTTTGGGCTGCGCCGAAGCGAAGATCGGTATTGGCCCGTTCAAAGCCGCATCGGTGGAAGTCGGACCGGGGGGCGTTGAGGCAAAAGGCCCCAGCGCGGGGCCATTCAAGGCCACGTCAGCGGAGGTCGGACCAGGCGGTGCCGAGGCGAAGGGTCCCAGCGCAGGACCTGTAGGAAACACGAAGGCGAAATCACAACCGAAGGAGAAATAATCGAGCGGAGTGCCGAATCCAACCTCCATTTCTACACCAGCGGCTCGTCGGGCGCAGCTCTTCCCCATTGGCGCCGCTACAGAGAACTGCCAGTGATTCTTCCCGGTTGATCCAACCTTCGGTTGAACCGCTCGCCGATTTATCGACGGCGAACGGAGAAATCCTCCCGTAGGCTTCACTTCCAATCCAGTCTTCTGGTGAGGAGCCAGAGAACGCCTTGTTCTATTGAGTGCCAGGTTCTTGTTGGCCCGAAATGTGCCTGGAAGCGGCTTGACTTGCTTGTTTTCGACAGGTACGTTCGCCGGCGGGTGCTTCCTCTCGGGATGTTGAGTCCGACCTCCATGGCTGCATAGTCTGTGACATGACTAAGCTCACCCTCGGCCAACTCTCGGGTCTTTTATTCCGCGCCTGCGACGATTTGCGCGGGAACATGGATGCATCCGAATACAAGGAATACATCTTCGGCATGCTCTTCCTGAAACGGATGAGCGATCTGTTCGATCAGGAGCGCGAGCAGCTTGCCAAAGATCTCAAGGCGAGAGGGATGTCCGAGAGCCAAATTGCCGCGCAACTTGCCAATCCGGATAAATACACCTTCTTCGTTCCCGAAAATGCCCATTGGTCGAAGATTCGCCACCTCAAGACCAACGTCGGGACCGGCCTCAACAAGGCGCTCGAAGCGTTGGAAGACGCGAACGTCGATCCGCTGCAGGACGTGCTCAAGCACATCAACTTCAACCGCAAGATCGGTCAGCGGACGCTGGACGACGACACGCTTGCCAATTTCGTCCAGAACTTCGAGAAGATTCCGCTCCGCGACGAGAACTTCGAGTTTCCCGACCTGCTTGGCGCAGCCTACGAATATCTGATCAAGTTTTTCGCCGACTCGGCGGGAAAGAAGGCGGGAGAGTTCTACACCCCGGCGGAAGTGGTGCGGACTCTGGTCGAGATCGTCGATCCCCAGCCCGGTATGAGCGTGTACGACCCGACGTGCGGGTCGGGCGGCATGCTCATTCAGACCCGGGACTATATCCGGGAATGCGGCGGCGACCCGCGGGACCTCTCGCTGTATGGGCAAGAGAGCATCGGGACCACCTGGTCCATCTGTAAGATGAACATGCTCCTCCACGGCATCGCCCATGCCGACATCCGCCAGGAAGACACGATTCGCCGTCCCCAGCACAAGGACGAGAACAACGAACTCAAGCGCTACGACCGTGTGCTGGCCAATCCGCCCTTCAGCCAGAACTACATCAAAAAGGATATCGAGTATCCGGGCCGCTTCGCCGTCTGGATGCCGGAGAAGGGCAAGAAGGCCGATCTGATGTTTGTCCAGCACATGCTGGCCGTGCTCAAGGCGGAAGGGAAGATGGCCACCATCATGCCGCACGGCGTCCTGTTTCGGGGCGGGGAGGAGAAGGAAGCCCGGAAACACTTCATCGAACGCGGCTGGTTGGAGGCCGTCATCGGCCTGCCGGCCGGCCTGTTCTACGGCACAGGCATTCCGGCCTGCGTCCTGGTGATGAACAAGCAAGGAGCGGCCGACCGCAAGCATGTCTTCTTCATCAATGCCGACCGGGAATATCGCGAGGGGAAGGCGCAGAACTTCCTCCGTCCGGAAGACATCTCGAAAATCGTCCACGTGTATCGGGAGCGGAAGGATATCGAAGGCTATGCGCGTCTCGTCCCGGTGAGCGAGATCGAAGCCGAGGACTACAACTGCAATATCCGCCGCTATGTGGACAACGCGCCGCCGCCGGAACCGCACGACGTGCGGGCGCATCTGCAGGGCGGCGTGCCCGTGAGCGAAATCGACGCCCTCGCCCGTTTTTGGAACAACTATCCCGGCCTCCGCGAGCGGGTCTTCGTTCCACGCGTCAATAGCGGCCCTCTCCCTCAGGGAGAGGGCAAGGGTGAGGGGCTCTATGCCGATTTCGCTCCCGCCGTCGCCGACCTCCGCGCACTCGCCGAATTGGTGAAGAGCGATCCAGGCGTGGCCAAAGCTCGTGCGCGCTTTCTCGACATGCTGGAGTCCTGGTGGAAAGAGCAGCTCCCGCTCATTGAAGTCCTTGCGCCGACAAACGGCCAGAAAGGCAACGTCTATGAGCTGCGGAGCAGGCTCCTGGCCAGTGCGACCAAGGCCTTTGCGAATCAGACGCTACTGAATGAGCATCAGATTCGCGGCGCCCTGGCCAGCTACTTCGAGTTCTTCAAGCCGGAGTTCAAATCCATCGCATTCAGCGGGTGGGGGCCGGAACTCGTTCCGGATGACGAAATTCTCCAGAGCCAGTTCCCCGACATCCTCGTCGAGATGGAGCAGAAGCGGAGGCGCTTGGCGGAATTGTCCGGCCTATTCGCGGCAGCCGACGATGATGACTATGATGATGCCAACGACACGGGTGTGCTGCCCGACGAGGAGGTAAAGACCCTGAAAGCCGACATCAAGGAAGCCAGGGCCCAGGCCAAGTTAGCGAAGAAAGAAAAGCGGGATCAAGCAGAGTTCCACGCCCGCGCCGAGTCGGCCGAGACACGGCTGGCCCGTCACAAGGCGCTGGAAGATGAAGCCAAGCAGTTGAAGGCCGACCTGCGTGCGATGGAAAAAAGGGAAGAAGAACTCGTGGCCGCCGCCCGAGAGAAGATCGACCGCAACGAGGCCCGCCGCGTGATCCTCGACCGCCTCCATCGTATTCTCGTTCAGACCTATGAAGGCTACCTCCGCGCCGACCAACGAGCCTGCACCGCCGCACTGGAAAATCTGTACGCAAAGTACGCCGTGACGGCCAAAGCGATCGAGGCGAAGCGGGACGCCGAGGCGGCGAAGCTGAAGAAGTTTCTGGAAGAGTTGGGATATGAGTGAGGGCTGGCGAGAAACACCTCTTAGTGAGTTGGCTTCAATTACGATGGGCCAATCGCCACAATCCTCGTGCATCAACACCGGAGAGCGTGGTTTGCCCTTTCTTCAAGGCTGTGCGGAGTTCGGCAAGAGGGTACCAGCCGCCAAGCTTCACTGCTCTCCGCCGCTTCGCGTAGCGAAATCAGGATCAGTTTTAATGAGCGTCCGAGCACCCGTTGGAACAACCAACTTTGCGGATATGGACTATTGCATCGGGCGCGGGCTTGGAGCAGTGTCCGCTAAGCAAGACGTTGCCGATAACATTTTCCTGCTTCACGCCATAGAACAGAATGTTGGCTTTCTGCACCGGCGTAGTCAGGGATCGACATTCCTGGCTATTGGGTCAAAGGATTTGTCTGCCCTTCCAGTGCCTTCATTGGCTCTTGGAATGCAGCGCCGCATCGCCGAAATCCTTTCGACGGTGGACGAGGCGATTGAGCAGACGGAGGCGCTGATTGCGAAGTATCAGCAAATTAAGGCTGGGCTGATGCACGACCTCTTCACCCGCGGCGTCACGCCTGACGGTCGACTCCGTCACACCCGCGTCGAAGCGCCCCACCTTTACAAAGAGTCTCCCCTCGGCTGGATTCCGAAGGAATGGGAAGTGGTTCGGCTTGATATGGTTTCTGAGGTTGACCGCGGAAAATTCACAGTCAGGCCAAGAAATGATCCTCGGTTCTACGGCGGACAATACCCCTTTATACAAACAGGTGATGTCGCGTTTGCTGGAGGGCGAACGCTTAAAAGCTACGCTCAAAGCCTTAATGAGCTTGGATTGTCAGTGAGCAAGTTATTCCCTCCGGGCACAATCATGGTCACAATTGCAGCCAATATTGCTGATACGTGCATCCTTGGGATGCCGATGTGTGCGCCCGATAGCCTTGTGGGGGTTCAGCCCAAGACGCGAGAGGATGCGAGGTTTATTGAACTCAGCATACGGCGGCGAAAATCCTGGTTGGAGTCTCGCGCTCCTCAGACGGCACAGAGAAATATCAACCTTGAAGACCTGCGCCCGTTAATAATTCCGTGGCCTAAGGGGTGGGAGCGATCGCGGATTTCTGAGATATACGAAACACAGGATTCTGCGATAAGAGCTTGCGAAGAGCAGCTTGCGAAACTCCAGAAAGAAAAGCAGGGCCTCATGCACGACCTCCTTTCTGGAAGGGTGAGGGTGGATGGGTGAAGTGTGAAAGAAACAAATTGGGATGGGTGAGGGCGGAAGTGTGAAGGATGAAATGAAGGCGGGAGCGAAGGAGAACTTTCTTCGTCGAACTTCGCCCGTCTCTCTTCCAGATCGGACTTTTGAGTTTGCCCGACAAATCGTGAGGCTGTGTCTTGTTCTGGAGAGCAAGCAAGGGGTCTCGCGCACGCTTTGTCGCCAGCTCTTGCGATCGGGAACCTCCATCGGCGCGAATGTAGAGGAAGGCCAGGCCTCACAAAGTGAAGCAGACTTCCTCAGCAAGTATTCCATCGCCTGTAAAGAAGCGCGTGAGACCCATTACTGGCTTCGGCTTCTTGCGTCGGTGAAACTTGTCGATCCAGCTCGACTCAGTGTGATGACAGATGAATGTAATGAACTCATCGCCATCCTCACGAGCATCTGCAAGAAACTTCGGGGGAGACGCCCATGACTGCTGTTTTCACCCTTCAAACTTTACTCTTCACCACTCTCTTAACCGTGCGTGTGAAGGTGGAGGAGTCGAAGGGGAAGGCCTGAGCAGAAGCGAAAGGGGCCACCAAGGGTGTGGGTACTAAGCTAGGCAACCATAGGAAATTACTATTCGGGTTTAGATAGGCCATCCATTGCATAGCTATTGACTGCAAAATGTTCAATTTGTAAACCATCCAGCGCCATTCAAGGTAGAACAGCTCGTCACTTCAATGGGTTTGCAATAGTTATAAAATGCATACATACTGTATGCATTTGACGACTAATGTAAACCATGGCTCTCCCATCAAAGAAGACGTCGTTGGATCGGCTCCCTCCGGAGGGGCAGCTCGTCAATCGCGCATGGCTACGAACGCGCGGTGTCACTCGCCCTCTTGTGGACTTCTGGTTGAGATCAGGAAAGCTCGAAGCCGTTTCTCACGGTCTCTACCGACGGCCGGGGCCTCCGCTCAAGTGGGAACAGGTTGTCTATTCGGTGAACGAAATGGGCGTCCAAGTTCACGTCGGAGGGCGCACCGCCCTGGAACTGCAGGGATTGGCGCATTACCTGCCACTGCAGGGTGTCACCAGGGTGTCCCTCTACACGACGTCAAAGGTGCCGCCCTGGGTGCAAAGATTCCCGGCCGACTATACGTTTACCGTTCATCGCGGAAAGCTCTTCAAGACGTTGCCGGGCGGGGCTCTTGTCTCAAAGCCGTTTGGGGCCTGGGATTGGCCGGTGCCGTATGCCACCGTGGAATTGGCGCTCTTGGAGTATCTGGCGGATGTCCGTACTGAGGACAGCTTCGATTTCGCGGATAAGTTTTTCGAAGGTGCCTCGGTCCTTCGCCCGGCGCTGATCCGCGAGTTGCTATTATCCTGTTCGCATGTGCTGGCGAAGCGACTCTTCCTGTGGTTTGCCGAGAGACACGAGTACGCCTGGTTCAAGAAGCTCGATACAACGGGAGTCGATCTTGGCCACGGCAAACGCGCAGTGGTCAAAGGCGGTGCGCTGGATACGAAGTATCTGATCACCGTTCCTAGGACCATGGTGCATGGTCACGGACAACCGGTTTACTGAGCAAGTTCGTCTGCTGGTTACGGTGCTGCCTCATGTGGCGCGCCAAGGCTGTTTCGCCCTCAAGGGCGGAACAGCCTTGAATCTGTTTGTCCGGGACATGCCTCGTTTGTCCGTCGATATTGATCTGGCCTATTTACCGGTTCAAGATCGCGAGACCAGTCTGACTGCAATCGATCAAGCGCTGAAGGCGATTGCCGCAGATATTGCGCGCGCCGTCCCTGGCGTGAACGTGCAAGGCTCAGTGTTGAGCGGGACGATGGGATGGTTCAAACTCGTGGTGGAACGTGGGGGTGTTCGCGTCAAGATTGAAGTCACGCCGGTGTTGCGCGGAAGTGTCTATTCGTCCGAACTACGTGAGCTGGTGCCACGAGCGCAGGCGGAGTTCGGCTATGCTCAGGTGCAGGTGCTGAGTTTCGAAGATTTGTATGCAGGGAAACTCTGCGCCGCGTTGGACCGACAACATCCGCGCGATTTGTTCGATGTACGCCTCTTGTTGGCGGCGGAGGGAATTACGCCGCGCTTAAAGAATGCCTTCCTCGTGTACTTGATCAGCCACAACCGGCCGATGGCGGAACTGATCGCTCCAACGCGTAAGGACAACAGGGCTATTTATGAGGGTGAGTTCGCCGGGATGGCGATCGAACTGGTCACATTGGAAGTGCTGGATGCCGCACGCGAACAGTTAATCACAACCATTCAGCGGTCGCTAACGGAAGAGGACCGGCAGTTTCTGCTAGCGGTCAAGCGGGGCGATGCAGACTGGAGCATGTTTCCCATTCCCGGAGCCAAGAACTTGCCGGCCGTTCAGTGGAAGCTACAAAATCTTTCTCGGATGGAACCGGCCAAACGTCAGAAGGCTTTCCGATCCTTGGAACGTGTCCTGTACGGATAGCCCCATGTCCGAATACCTGCACGTCGAAAAGCCCTTTCTCGATCAGCTCGCTTCGCTGGGCTGGACGGTCATTGACCAGGGCCACGGGCTGATTCCCTCCAACCCAGCCGAGAGCCTCCGCACCAGCTTCCGGGAATGTCTCCTGCCGGAGGTCTTTCGCCGGGCGGTCCGCTCGCTCAACCGCACCGTTGATGGAAGGGTCTGGCTCACGAATCGGCAGTTGGATGATCTGCGAGATCAGATCTTCCGGCGGCCGAACCGCACCTTGTTGGAAGCGAATGAGGCGGTTCAGGCCCTCTTTCTGAAGGCCCAGGTGGACGTGAACGAACTGACCGGAGAAGCCGATCCGGTGGTGCAGTTGATCGACTTCGCCCATCCGGAGCGGAACGCCTTCCACGCCGTGAACCAATTCAGGATCGATACGCCGGGGTGCGTGAAGGCCTGCATCATCCCGGACATTGTCCTCTTCGTGAACGGCATCCCGCTGG
This sequence comes from Nitrospira tepida, assembly GCF_947241125.1. NCBI lineage: Bacteria > Pseudomonadati > Nitrospirota > Nitrospiria > Nitrospirales > Nitrospiraceae > Nitrospira > Nitrospira tepida. The sequence goes on from NZ_OX365700.1 coordinate 1,203,071, forward strand.
TGGTGGTGGAGGCGAAGATCGGCGATCCGAACACAGCCAACCCGCTCCATGCCGCCTTCGAGCAGTTGCTTCGCTACCGCAACGCGCGGCCCGAAACGAGTGCGGCAGGGTTACGAGAAGGGGAGCCGCGCCTGTTCTATCCCAATCTCGTTCTGATCCGTACCTGCGGCGAACGAGCCGAGTTCGGCACGATCACGTCGGGCCATGAACATTTCTACGCCTGGAAGGACATCTGGCCGGAAAGCCGACGTGCCTATCAGCCGCCATTCGGCATCGAGCGGGAGCAGGAGCGCATGATCCAGGGCTTGCTGGCGCCCGACACGCTGCTCGATGTGCTGCGGACCTGCACGGTGTTCATGGATACAGACTCCGGCAAGCGCGTGAAGGTGGTGTGCCGCTACCAGCAGTACCGGGCCGCCCGGCGCATCGTGGAGCGTCTGCGGCTGGGCACAACAGCGGAGGCACGGTCCGGCGTCGTCTGGCACACGCAGGGGTCCGGCAAATCGCTGACGATGGTCTTCGTGGCGCGGATGCTGCGCGCCTCCGCGGACCTCTCGGACTTCAAGATCGTCATGGTCAATGATCGCATCGACCTTGAGGAACAGCTTGCCGCGACAGCCCGGCTCATCGGCGGCAAAGTCAACGTGATCGCGAGCACCGTCCAACTCCGGGCGCATCTGAGCACCGACGCCTCCGACGTCAACATGGTGATGGTCCACAAGTTCATGGAGCGGACGGAGGAATTGCCGCTGATGGTCGCCGAAACGCTGGCGCGATATGGCAAGCCTCCCAAGGCTGACACGTTCGGCGTCGTCAATCGGTCCGAGCGTATCCTCCTCATGATCGACGAAGCGCACCGCACTCAAAGCTCCGATCTCGGCGACAACCTGTTCGAAGCCTTCCCGAACGCCACTCGAATCGCGTTCACCGGCACGCCGCTGATTACGGAACAGCACGGCAACAAACGGACGGTGAAACGGTTCGGCGACTACATCGATACGTACAAGCTCATGGACGCGGTGAACGACCGGGCGACGTTGCAGATCCTCTACGAGGGGCGGACGGCGGACACCGCGCTGAGGGATAAACACGCATTCGATACGAAGTTCGAGGACTTGTTTCGCGAGCGGTCCGAGGAGGAACTCCTCGCCATCAAGAAGAAGTATGGGGCGAGCGGCGACATTCTCGAGGCCGAAAGGCGGATCGAGGCGATCGCGCGGGATCTCGTCAATCACTATATCGACAATATCCTGCCTGATGGCTTCAAGGCGCAGGTGGTCTGTCACTCCAAGCTCGCGGCGGTTCGTTACAAGAAGGCGATCCGTGCTGCGTTGACCGAGCGGATCGCTCGGGAGAAGGTCGAGCCCCGGCCGGATGACGCGCTCATCAGGCGCATTGCGTTCCTCAAGGCCGTCACGGTCTTGTCCGCCGATGTCACCAACGAGCTGGCGGTGATCACCGAGGCTCGCAAGGAAGCGAAGCGCTGGAACGCGGTGGAGAACTTCTGCAAGCCTTTTGATTTCGATGATCCGGCCAAGGACTTGACCGGGATCGCGTTCCTGATCGTCTGCGACATGTTCCTGACCGGCTTCGATGCCCCGATCGAGCAGGTCATGTACATCGACAAGCGGCTACGGGAGCACAACCTCCTCCAGGCCATCGCGCGGGTGAACCGGGTGGCCCCGGGCAAGCACCGCGGGTTCATCGTCGATTACATCGGGCTGGCCAATCATTTGAGCCATGCCCTGTCCATCTATGCGGCGGAGGACGCTCAGGACATTCAGCAGGGGCTCAAGAATCTGCTCACCGAGCTGCCAATCCTGGAAGAACGGTATCGACGGCTTCTGCAGCACTTCCGGTCGGCCGGCGTGACGGAGATCGAGGCTTTTGTGGCGGGGACGCTCGCGACTCCGGACAAGGAAGTAGCTGTGGTGCATGCGGCCGTCGGTGCGATGAAGGATATCAAGCGGCGGGCTGACTTTGAGGTGTACCTGAAGAAGTTTCTTGAAAGCCTGAACCTGATCCTGCCCCTCGAAGCCGGGCATCCGTACCGGGGGCCGGCCAAACGTTTCGGGTACCTGCTGCGCATGGTCAAGGAGCGGTACAAAGACGACTCGCTCGACCTGGCCGACGCGGGGGCGAAGGTGAAGGCGCTCATCAACGAGCACCTCGTCGATCTCGGCATCAACCCGAAGATTCCCCCCATCGAACTCCTCTCCGATGATTTCATGGCCAACGTGCGAAAACATGCGGGCGGGGATCCTGAAGCCAAGGCGAGCGAGATGGAACACGCCATCCGGAAACACTGCACCGTGCACGTCGAAGAGGATCCGTCCTTCTACAAGCGCCTCAGCGACAAGTTGGAGAAACTGATTCAGGAGCAGAAGGACAATTGGGAAGCGCTCGCCGAGGCGTATGAACAGCTCAGGGAGGAGGCGCTGGCCGGGCGCAAGGACGCCGCCGAGGGTTTGACGAAGGAGGCCACGACCTTCTACGACTACGTGCTTCAACTCGCGTTCGACGGCCAGGACGCGCCGGCTGAGTATCGGCTGCTGCTGAAAACCGTCATTGCCCGCATCGTGGAGATCCTGCAGCAGACGATCGATATCATCGATTTCTGGAAGAAACCGATCGAAGTAAAAAAGCTCAGGGGCAACATCGACACCGAAATTCTCCTCTCGAACATTCCGCAACTTGTCGAGCGACACGAGCGGATCGCGGTCGAGATCGTGAAGCTGGCCGAAAAGCGGCATAAGAACCTAATCGCATGAGAGCATCGCGCGATTCCGATCTTTCGTATGACGTCGTCCGGAGCCGGCGGACCACGGCGGATATTGTCGTGGAGCGAGACGGGCGGGTGGTGGTGCGCGTGCCAGCGAGCATCCCGCACCAGCGAATCGAGGATCTCGTCAAGGCGAAGCGATATTGGATCTACAGGACGCTGGCCGAATGGCGCGATTTGAATGCGACGAAGGTTCTGCGCGAGTACCGCAACGGGGAAGGGTTCCTGTATCTCGGGCGCTCGTACCGGCTGATCCTCGTCGGCGATCAAGACGAGCCCTTGCTGCTGAAGAGCGGTCGGTTTTGGCTGCGGCGCGATCTGGTGAACCGAGGCGAAGTCGCAGGGGCCAAGTCCGCATTCCGCGATTACTTTATCGCACGGGGCCTGGAATGGATCCCGGAGCGTGTGCGGTATTACGCTCCGAAAGTTGGAGTCAGACCGCGAGATATAGACGTACGGGAACTCGGCCACCGCTGGGCTTCGTGCTCGCCGAAAGGGAATCTTGCGTTCCATTGGAAGTGTATGATGGCCCCTCCCACCATCATCGACTACATCGTCGTGCACGAACTCTGCCACTTCCACTATCTGAACCACGCGGAGGCGTTCTGGAATGAGATCGACAAGGTCATGCCGAATTTTCGTGAGCGGAGGGAGTGGCTGAAAAAAAATGGTGCGGCAATGGATGTTTAACCATCCGAGGCTGGATTCATGGATTGGGGAGCACTGATGTTTATCCTCGATCGCGGTTTCTTAATCCCCGGTTGACTTCTCTCGCCGAGACCGATAGAAAGTCTGTGTCCCTCCATCCCTCATCGAAGGAGCGAATCAGCATGAAGCCGGCCGACCGATCCCGCGCGCTTCGTTGGACCATGATGCTGGCGATCCTCGCGCTGACGGCGGGGAATCTGTCCTCCTGCGGAACCACCCCCACACCCTCAGTCCCTCCCACGCCGCTGCATTTTGTGCAGGCGCTTCAGTATGCGCAGCATGCCGCGCTCGCCTACGAACAGGAGGCGACGATTCAGCAGCGGAGCGGCGCAGGAGTGCGCATCACGATCAGTCCACCTCTCTCCTCCGGGATACGGGCCTATGTGGAGCAGGACGATGCCAACCGCGTGCAGTGGATCGTGGTCCGCGGCACGTCCAACCTCGTCAACATGCGATTGGATGTGGATTACAACAAGGTCGTGGACAGCCGGCTCCAGATCCCGCTGCACAAGGGATTCGCGGATTCCGCGCTGCAGGTCTACCAGTTCGCGAAGCCGCTGTTGAAAACGGACTATGAAACCCGCATCACCGGCCACAGCCTCGGCGGCGCCGCGGCGGTGATCGTTCTCATGTTGTTAAAGGAGGATGGAGCGAAGCTCGGACCGGCGATCACGTTCGGCCAGCCGAAGGTGACGAATCGCGAGGGGGCTCGCAAATATCGGACGCTGCCGTTGCTCCGGTTCGTGAACGACAAGGACCCGGTGCCCTTGTTGCCGCCCTTTGAGGTGTTTGCGGTCCTGGACGAAGGGCCCTTTCAGCACTTTGGTCCGGAAGTCGTCTTGGAGGATGGTCTCAGTTATCGCTATTACTCCGATCACCAGGCGCAACGCCTGTCCGTGCTCTCATTCTGGAATAATCTTAAGAACCTGAGCATTCAAGATGTGCCGGAACATTTCATGTCCACCTACCTCGCGCGCATCCAGCAGAAGCTTCCCGCCGCTCCTCCGAGCCGCTGAGGATCGCCCCCTATCACTATCAATCTTCGATTGAATCGTTGACCGAGTTTTGACTTATGGGGTGATGGCGCCCAGGGAGGCTATTCGCAGGGACTGGCTTCCACGTCGGCCAGGGTCTTCCCATAAGGGACGGTGAGCGTGACCGGCTTGCCGCAGCGGAAGGAAATGATTTTGGCCGGCGCGACCGGGGATGGTGGGACGACAGGAACCGCCTCGCTTTGGTCATACGCTTCAGGTTGAAGAAATACTTCCATCGCGAGCGGAGGAGCTGCATAGGGAGGCAGCACGAGCACCGTTCCATCAATCGTTTGCAACATGGCCGGGAATCCGCCTGCCGCCAATCTGGAGGCCCAGGCCTCTTGCAGATTCGGGGAGGTGGCGAACCGATAGGGGCCGAACGGGTTGCCGATCAGTTGCGTGGGGCTCTCCCTCATTCGGCTGTCATGCCGTTGAATGGCCGAGTCCCTCATCCGGCTGTCGAACCGTGCGACGGGGGAATCCATCAGGCTCGGCGTAGCGACCAGATCCCTGGTCTTCGCAACAGCCTGGTCAACAAGCCCCAAGTGAAGCGATCCCCACAGGACCGCCGCAAGGCCGAGTCGGGCAAGGGATGGATTGTAGAGAAACATAGGCTGGACCGTGGTGACTCCAATAGCCTACTCCATGCATGTGTGATGGGCAAGAGTCACCCTGTCCGATGGGCTCAGTCACCTTAAGCCAGCTCCGTCGTCACGCGGGCGGCGGACCAGGTTTCCAGTGCAACGCCAAGTCCTTGCGCAAGGGGGCGGCGTTGTGAGCGGTGGGATCAGGATCGGCCAATGCATTCCGGACCGCATACAGCAAGAGCCGGGCATCGACCGGTTTTGAGAGACAAGCAAAAGCCCCGTCTTCCGCGCTGACGGGCGGGTGGCTGTCGGCTGGGGAATGGAAGTCGTTGGAGAGGACAATCACCGGGGTCAGAGGATACTGGTCACGGCAGATCTTCAACAACTCTCTCCCGTTCATGTGCGGCATCCGCACATCCGTGAGAATGACGTCATAGCGCCGCCGTTTCAGTTCTGCCACCGCTTCCACCCCGTCGCCTGCTTCGGAGACGGTATAACCGGCGCTCATCAGGAGAAGAGAAATCACATGTCTCACGTCCCTGTTGTCATCGACGATCAGGACCCGCTTGCCGTGACCTTCCATGTCGGCCTCCTGCTTTAATCAGTCATTCATCGGCGAACCACTCCTTGCTTGATCTGGGCGAGGACCCTGACCGGGGTAGAAGCGTGCGAACCATGACTGACAGAAGGTCATGGTGTCCGGATCGATCGACGTATTCAGCAGAGTCTGCCTCGTTGATCCATCCAGCCGGAAATACCTTCTCGCGATCGGGTGATGGGTCGCGGCCAATGGAGCCTCATGACCGACAACGAAACGAAGGCGGCGCCGCGCCGGCATTCAGGACGGACGAGGCCTTTTCTGATCTGTCAGCGCTGCTCGGCAACCGGTCCGGACTGCGGGATGCGATCCGGACTCTGGAATCCCTGTTCTGAGAGCACGTCGGTTGGAGGGTAGGACGACGGGAGGCTGCTCCCGTTCCGGAGTTTTCTGGGTCGGCCGGATTTGAGTTCGGCCAATCGTGCCGGGTAACGGCGGCCGTTTCGCTGTTCCCATCGGCTGAGGAATTCATGAAGCGCGTCCTTGATCAATCCCGTCAAGGTCACGCCCGGGGTCCAGTACACGGTATTCCGCAATTGCTCCACCAGGTCCGCCGGGAGATTCAACGTCACGCGGCGGTAGCCCTTGGCCCCGATCGGCTCGGCGTGCTCGGCGGCGGGCGGCGGCAGCAAAGGGAGCGCCGATAACCGGCGATGAGGTCGGATCTCACGCAGTATGTCTTCCATAATCGATCCCTCCCTCAGGACCATGGGTCAGATCATGTGATGCAGGGCGAATGAACGGCCGTTACGCCCCTTGCATGCCGGCTTGCGACGCGATCAGCTCTTCGGCCTTCAGCCAGTCGTCCACGTCAAAGCCATCCGCCCGCCCTCGACGCTCGTACAGGTTATAGGCGAGCGCGGCGATACTGGCATGGAGGTGGTGAGGAGCTTGCGTGCCGTTGCCGTCCGCCGGCGCCGGACTGCTGGTCTCGACTGCCTGCTGGGTGGGCTGTGCTTGTTGATGGCCGTTTGCACCGGTGCGGTCCCCTGTCTTGCGTTTCCGTGACTGCGCCATGAATAGAGTCCTCCCTACTGAACCGTTGACTGTTCCATTATCGCCACGCTCCCGTCCCCCGGCCTGACGAGGCCGACCGGATGGGTGGACGAGCTGTCCAGTTTCGTTCTGAGCCAGCCCACCATCCGTGCCAGTTCAACCGGTTTCGGCAGCGACTCTTTGCCGCCGTCCCGGAAGAAGATATCCAGCCAGGTATTCTGGTTGGATTTGGTAATCGTGATGACGGGCACAGTGGGGCAGGCGCTCCGGACCAGCCTCAAGGCGTCGCCGCTGTGCGCGGGCCATTCCTGCCGGAGCGGATCGGAGCTCAGCAGGATGGCATCGGGCTGCATGTCGCCCAGTTCGTCGAGCACGGTCCCCAGGGACCTGACCAGGATCGGATGGTATCCGTTGGCGGCCAGCCAATCGGCCAGGGTCAGCCCAAATCGCAAATCAGGATCGACGATCAGCACGCGCGCTCTGCCGGTGCGGGGCATACGGGTCATGCTTGGCCTCCTTTCGTTCCTATGCTGGACAAGTGTCGATGTGGGTAGGTGGCGATCGGTCCCAGGCATATGACCCTCCTTGTTGCTTGCCGCGTGGGTTCTGAGGATCGTCGACGGGAAGGTCGAAGCGGCGACGGCTCCGGCAAGGCCGGGCACGGCGAATAACTGCCCCCCACACCGACTTCAGTGATGGCGCCATATGTACCGGGAAAGAGTTTCGGACATCATCGACATCTGCACAATTGCTGTGTCGACGTTTTGTCGATCGTCGCTGTCGACGATGATGCTACGGGTTTGTTCCGGGGGAGTTGGCAGGAACAGGGAAGGCGACGGAAGGCGACAACAGGACGCAAGACGCTTATGTGACGAGGCGGTTCACCAGGCGATTCTCGATGGCGTAATGGGTGAGCTCGGTGTTGTTCTTCAGTTGCATCTTTTCGAGGATGCGCGCCCGATAGGTATTGACGGTGCTGACGCTGACGGACAGATCGTCCGCGATCTCCTTCAAGCTTTTTCCTACGGCGATCAGGCACAGCACCTGGTACTCGCGGTCCGACAACTGCTCGTGGAGCGGTTTGTCCAATTCCGTTTCCAGGTTCGAGGCCAGGAGTTTCGGCCACCGCGGCGCTGACGAATTTCCCACTGCCGAGGATCTTGCGGATGGCCTGCACCAATTCGTTCGGCGCGCTGTCTTTCGACAGGTACCCGGTCGCGCCCGCCTTCAACATCCGGAGCGCGAGCTGATCTTCGGGGTAGGCGCTCAAGACCAACACGGGGAGTTTCGGGTGAAGCAGCTTGAGGTCTTTCAGAGCATCGAGGCCGCCCTTTCCTGGCATGCCCACGTCCAACACCACGATGTCCCACCGCTCCTTGCGCACCTGCCTGAACAGTTCCTCGGCGTTCGGGGCCTCTCCGATCACGGCATCGTGGAACTGTTCGCTGAGAATCTGCTTGACGCCGTGCCGAACCACCGCGTGATCGTCCACAACGAGAATCTTGGTCACGATCGGCTCCTCTTCTCGATCCCTTACACGACAGGCAGGGCAACTCCCCGTCCAGTGCATCATTCCGGCCGCCTCTCATCAAGGGGAATTCTCACCTTCACGGTCGTGCCCTTCCCCGGAGTCCCCTTGATCGTGGTCTCCCCGCCTAAGAGCAGGGCCCGTTCCCGCATCCCGACCAGGCCGAGCGATTTCGGGTTGGACAATTCGGCATCGGTGACGCCGCGTCCATTGTCGCGCACTTCGAGCACGAGAGCGCCGGCCTGTTCCTGGAGATTAATGTTAACGGCGGAGGCGCGCGCATGGCGGGCTACATTGGTCAGGATCTCTTGAAAGATCCGGAACATGGCTGTCGAGCCGGCTTGGGAGAGCGACACAGACCGCAGATAAATATCGAGGGTGCATTGAATCGCCGTACGCGACTGAAACTCCCGCGCCTGCCATTCGATGGCCGGGACGAGGCCGAGCTGATCCAGTACCACCGGGCGGAGTTCGGTCGCGATGCGCCGGACGGATTGGATCGTCGTATCGACGAGCGCGTAGATCGATTGCAGCGTGTCCACGAGAGATAGAGGGGCCTGCGGCAACTGATCGCGCAACCGCGACAGCTCGAGCTTCACGGCGGTCAGCGCTTGCCCCAGCTCGTCGTGAACCTCGCGGGCGATTCTGGTCCGCTCCTCCTCTTGAACGGATTCGAGCCGCGCAGTCAGATTTCTGAGGCGGTCTTGGGATTGCTGGAGCTGCTCCTCGGCGCGCCGGCGTTCCCATTGCTCATAGGCCAGGGCAATCAGATTCGACATGGCGACGGCGAACATCTGCTCATCATCCGTCCATCGCCGGGGCGGCCCGACCTGTTCATGGCAGATCACGCCTTCCAGCCGTCCGAAGAGATAGATCGGGACATCCATCATCGAGCTGATGCCGATCTTCGACAGGTAACCGGCCAATTCGGCGGTCCGTTCGTCCCGCTGGGCATCGTCCGCCGCGATGATATGGGAGGTGGCCAACGCTTGGAAATAGCTGGGACAGGACGCGACCTGGAGCGTGACTTCAGACAGATGCCGGTCCCGGCTCAGGATGTAGAGATCGACGCATTGAATGGCCGTCCGGTCGTCCGTATATCGCCACACGCTGATCCGCTCGACGGCGAGCGTCTTCGCCGCCACCTCGGTGATGTGCTGCAGCGTCGCCATCAGCGGCGAGCTCTGAAACAATCGGCTTTGGGTGAGGCCGATCAGGGCCGACTGCTGTTGGAGCAGGCGCGCCGCCCGTTGGCTCCGTTCCTCCTCCAGCCGCTTGCGCGCCGTACAATCGACAAAGTTCACCACCGCCCCGGTAATCTCTCCCTGTTCCAGGACCGGGAACGACGAATAGGAGACCGGAAACGAGGTTCCGTCCTTGCGCCAGAAGACTTCATCCTCGACCTGGCACCCTTGTCCGCTGATGAACGCCTCATAGATGCGACAGCGCGCGCGAGGCAATGCCGAACCGTCGGCGAACGAATGATGAATGAGTTGATGCATCTCCTGCCCTAGCACCTCACTCGCTTGGTACCCCAGCATTCGGGCCGCGGCTCTGTTGATGAAGGTGCAGCGGCCCTGCCGGTCCATCCCGTAGATGCCTTCCCCGGTAGATTCCAGGAGCAGGAGGCGGTCCTTCGCCAACTTCTGCCGCTCTTCTTCCTCCCGCTTGCGGTCGGTGATGTCGGTTGCGATGCCGCACAGGGCGTAGCACCGGCCCTGCGCGTCGAACAGCGGGAATTTCACGACCAGGAATGTCTGAGGGCCGTCCGGATGAGCCGCCGCCTCCTCGAACTCCATCGGGGCGCCGGCCTCGAGCACCCGCCGGTCGTTGGCACGATACGCGGCGGCCTGTGCGGGAGGAAAGACGTCCTCGTCTGTTTTGCCGAGCAATGATCCGTTTGGAAGATGGATGAGGGTCTCGAGCCGGCGGTTGACCTGCAGGTAGCGGCCCTCGAGATCCTTGATGAAGATCAGGGCCGGGCTGTGGTCCATGATCGTTCTGAATCGTTCTTCGGTTTCACACAGCGCCTCTTCCATCCGCTTGGCGACCGTGATGTCGCGGAAGACGGCGACGCCGCCATTGATCCGCCCGTTCTCGTCCCGCAACGGCCTCGCGTTGACGCTGAGCCAGATGCCCTCGGCCTGATCCGGCCGGCGGAGAAACACCAGGACATTGGCGACGGATTCCCCACGAACCGCTCGGGCGAGGGGCAAGTCATCGGGCGGGTAGAGCGTCGTCTTATCTGGCAAGAAGAGTCCGTAATGGTCCGACCACTGGCCGATTCCGACATTGGCCGGACCGGCGCCCACAATGCGTTCGGCTGCCGGGTTCCAGACTTGGAACATTCCCGCTTGATCGGCCATGACCACCCCGTCGGCCATGCTGTCCAGCACCGACTGAAGAAGGCGGGATTTCTCCCGCAGTTCGCTCTCCAGCCGTTTGCGTTCAATCGCATATCGCAGGGCGCGGGTCAACAGCGGGGCGGTGACCTGTCCTTTCACGAGATAGTCTTGGGCTCCGGCTTGGATTAATTGGAGGCCCAGCTCTTCGTCGTCCAGGCTGGTCATCACAACGATGGGGATCCCGTTCGAGGCCGCAAGCACCCGGGCCAGGGTTTCGGTCCCGTGACTGTCCGGCAAGGAGAGGTCCAACAGGATGACGTCGATCCCGGTTTGGCTCAGTTCGGTGAGGGCGCTTGCCAGCCGGTCGGCATGGATGAGCTTGAATCGACCGGCGCCTGCCTCCGACAGGAGCTCCCGCAAGAGGCGCGCATCCCCCGCGTTGTCCTCGACCAGGAGAATGTGTGTGAGGCCGCCGCTCCTCACCTGGTTCAGCCTCTCCCGTTGACCGGCAGGACGACGATGCCGAGCCAAAAGTCCTCGATGGATCGGACCACCTTGACGAACTGCTCCAAATCGACCGGCTTCGTAATAAAACAGTTCGCGTGAAGGTTGTAACTCTTGTACACATCTTGTTCATCTTGAGAGGTGGTCAGCACGACGACCGGAATGCGCCTCAACGTGGGGTCGGCCTTGATATCGGCGAGCACCTCGCGCCCGTCTTTCTTGGGCAGATTCAAGTCCAAGAGAATGAGGTGAGGGCGCGGCGCCTTGGCATACTGGCCCTGACGGTGAAGAAAGGCCAGGGCTTCGGCACCGTCCTTGAGCACCGTCAGGTTGTTGATCACCTTCGCTTCTTTCAGGGCCTCCATCGTAAGGCGGACATCGCCGGGGTTATCCTCGACCAAGAGAATTTCAATTGGAGTCACCTGCTCTGGAACGACCATGGTATTGCTCCTTTGCTGTTACGATCCGGGATGACTCAACTCGGTCAGGTACGCGGCGTCCGGGGCATTGGCCGCGCCTCGGGGTTTGCGGACTTCCCGTGGTGAACGGGGATCGTGAAATAGAACGTGGCTCCCTTGCCCAACTCTGATTCCACCCAAATGCGCCCGCCGTGGCGCTCGACGATCTTCTTGCAGATGGCAAGGCCGATGCCGGTTCCCGGGTATTCCGCCCGGTTGTGCAGCCGCTGGAAGATGACGAAGATCCGGTCCGCGAATTGTGGCTCAAGTCCGATGCCGTTGTCACGAACGGAAACCAGCCAGGCGCTGTCGGCGGATTTGGCGGACACATGGACCCGCGGCGGCTGATTCTCTCCGAATTTGATGGCGTTGCTCAGGAGATTCTGGAAG